>CANCPC010000056.1 GCA_947379965.1 Flavobacteriaceae bacterium
TACAGCACTTTTTTTAATTGTTTATTGTAGTATAAAATATGCTTTATTTTTTAACTATCTTTAAAATGCTTTTTTTAGTATTAGCTTTCACTTCAACAAAATAGATTCCACTAGACAAATAATTAAGATTCAAAATTGTTTTAAATGAATTCGGATGCGAAATAAATACGGATTCTCCTGAAGTACTAAATAGTTGAACATCTGAAATTATTTCAGAATAGATTAATGTAAAATAATCTTCTACAGGATTTGGAAAAAATTGTAACTCTTTACTATCAAAAACTGAGGTTCCTAGAGTAGAATTAACTAATACTTCTATTGGCGAAATGCTACGACAACCGTTTACAGTTTGCATAGCATAATATTTATTTCCTTGAACAAGATTAGTATTCAACCCTAAAGGTAGTGTATTAGACAAAGCATTTGCAAGAGATCCAAACCAACTTATGTTACTTCCACTAACTACTAAATCGGAAATAGTTTTTGGAACAGTCATATTAAAATTTTGAACAGATACCCCTATAGGTGGCTCGGTATTATTAACATAAATGGTCATTGTAGTTGAATTGGCACAAACTCCAATATTAGGAGTAAAAGTATAAGTAGTAGTCAAAGTATTATTTATTGGCGGTGACCATGTACCAGAAATACCATTTATCGATTTTGTTGGTAATGGTGCCAAAGTAGTACCTGAACAAATTGGTGCTACTTGTGTGAAAGTTGGGGTAGTATTAGATGTCACCAAAACCTGAACTGCAGGGCTATAAACTGGTCCACATACTCCACTTGTATTCACTACTCTAAACCAAGTTGTTTGCTGTAAATTAGTCGGAGTATAAACTTCTGATGTCGCTCCATCAATGGCAATAAAATCTAAAGCTGTAGCCGAAGTGATTGAAGATTGCCATTGGATAGATCCAACAGAACCTGTACCGTAAGTAAGCATTTTGCTCCCACCAGCACACACAGCAGAGGCACCCGTAATCGTTTTACTTACCGACAATGGATCAACATAAATCCGAACCGGTTCTGTTGAAACTTTTACACATACACCACTAGAAACAATGGCTTTATAATAGGCAGATGAGATCAAGTTTGCTGCAGTATAGCTATCTGAGGTAGCTAATGAAATGCTAACAAATGTACCTGGAAAACCTCCCATATCAGGTGCTTTTTGCCATTGAATAGATCCTTGATAACCAATCAAAGACAAGGTTGTAGAATTAGAAGATTTACATACTGAAATATTCCCACCTTGTATAATTCCTGCCACTGAAGCTGGATTAACTATCAATTGAACTGGAAGACTATATTTAGCATCACAAACACCACTAGTATTCATTACTCTATACCAAGTAGTTTGTTGCAAATTAGTCGGGGTATAAACTTCTGTTGTTGCACCATCAATAGAACTAAAATCATTTGCTGTTGCCGAAGTAGTCGAAGATTGCCATTGAATATTTCCTACCGAACCTGAACCATAAGTAAGTGTTTGACTGCCACCAAAACAAACTGCAGTTGCTCCAGTTATTGTTTTAATTACCGCTATTGGATCAACTCGAATCAGAACTGAATCTGTTTCAACCGAGGCACACACCCCACTTGACAAAATAGCCTTATAATAAGCCGAGGCCGATAGATTTACTGCCGTATAAGTGTCTGCATTTGCTAATGTAACGTTTACAAAAGTACCTGGAAAGCCTCCCGCATCAGGGGCTTTTTGCCATTGAATAGCGCCCTGGTAACCAATTAAGGACAAAGTTGTTGCATTAGAAGATTTACATACTGAAACATCACCACCATCTATATAACCTGAAACTGGAACTTGATATACCTGAACCTGAACTGCTAGACTGTATTTCGGATCACATACACCACTAGTATTCATTACTCTATACCAAGTAGTTTGTTGCAAATTAGAGGGAGTATAAACTTCAGTAGTTGCGCCATCAATGGGACTAAAATCAGTTGCTGTTGCAGAAGTATTTGAAGATTGCCATTGGATATCTCCAATCGAACCTGCGCCATAAGTAAGCGTTATACCTCCACCAACACAAACAGGAGTCGCTCCAGTTATTGTTTTAATGACGGCTAAAGGATCAACTTGAATAAAAACTGGGTCTGTTTCAACTGAGACACATACCCCATTAGACACAATAACTTTATAATAAGCAGAAGAAATTAAGTTAGTCGCCGTATATGTATCTGTGGTAGCTAATGATACGTTAACGAATGTTCCTGGATAACCTCCCACATCTGGAGCCTTTTGCCATTGAATAGTTCCTTCATAACCAATCAAAGATAATGTAGTTGAATTTGAAGATTTACATACCGAAATATTCCCTCCATCTATATAACCTGCTGATGGAACTGAATATACCAGAACCTGAACTGCAAGACTATATTTGGTTTCGCAGACACCACTAGTATTACTTACTCTAAACCAAGTGGATTGTTGCAAATTAGTGGCGACATTAACTTCTGATGTAGCACCATCAATATCAATAAAATCATCTGCTGTGGCAGATGTAGTTGAGAATTGCCATTGAATAGTTCCAACAGAACCACCACCATAAGTAAGAGTTAAATCTTCTCCAGCACAAACAGCTGATGCTCCGACAATTGTTTTAATAACAGGTGTAGGATCAACCTGAATTAGAACTGGGTCTGTTTCAACAGGAACACAAACCCCATTAGATACAATAGCCTTAAAATAGGTTGAAGTCAATACATTCGTTGCAGTATAAGAGTCAGAATTAGCTAATGAAATATTAAAAAACGTCCCAGGATAACCTCCCGCATCTGATGCCCTTTGCCATTGAACAGTTCCTTCATAACCAATCAAAGATAGAGTTGTAGAATTTGAAGATTTACATACAGAAACATCACCACCGATGATATAACCTGAAACAGGAACCGAATATACAGGAACCTGAACAACAGGACTAAATTTAGGATCACAAACACCACTTGAATTCCTAACACGAAACCAAGTCGTTTGTTGTAAATAATTAGCTGTATATGTTTCGCTTGTTTCTCCATCTAAATCAGTAAAATCATCTGCTGTTGCAGAAGTTGTTGATGATTGCCATTGAATATCACCAACTGAACCCGCACCATATGTAAGCGTTAGAAAGTCTCCCTCACAAACTGCAGATGCCCCAGATATTGTTTTAGTCACAGATACAGGATCAACTTGAATAAGAACTGGATCTGTTTCAACAGGAACACATACCCCACTTGAAACTATAGCTTTATAATAGGTCGAAGAGATTAAATTCGTTGGGGTATACGTGTCAGAAGTAGCTAAAGGAACGTTAATAAAAGTACCCGGATAACCACCAGCATCTGGAGCTTTTTGCCATTGAATAGTTCCTTGATAATCGATCAAATTCAAAATGGTAGAATTAGTAGATTTACATACTGAAACATCACCACCATCAATATAACCTGCAACTGGATTTGAATATACTGAGACCTGTACCACAAGACTGTATTTGGGATCGCAAGCACCACTTGTATTCCTTACCCTATACCAAGTTGTTTGTTGTAAATTAGTTGCAGTATATACTTCTGAGGTTTCTCCAACAATATTACTAAAATCGTTTGCTGTTGCCGAAGTAGTCGAAGATTGCCATTGGATAGTTCCAACTGAACCTATGCCATATGTAAGTGTTTGATTATCTCCCGCACAAACAGCAGATGCTCCTGTTATAGTTTTAATCACCGGCAAGGGATCTATTGTCAATATAGCTTCATTTGAATTTAAAATAGTAGCTCCAGAAGTCACTATTACTTTATATGAAGTACCTGCAATTGGCAAAGTAGATGATTTCGTAATTGTTAAAGTTGCCGTATTGAAATTGGAATAAACAGTACCCGCATTTAAAGAATTGATTAATACCCATGTTGTGCCGGATTTATAATACCAACCAAAAATAGGTGTTGCTTCATTTGTACGAACCGTAATATTTGCGATCGAACCAGGGTTGGAACATATAGAAGAATTAGGTATGCTTAACTCTTGAGAAAAGGCTGCAATAGAAGAAATGCAAAAAAAATATATTATTAACTTATACGCTTTCAAAATAAAATTCTTTTATTAAAATAATGGGCTAAAGTATTATTTATTTGAAGAATACACAATCTTGGCTATGTTTTTTAGTCCCTTTAAAGAAAATAAAAAAGAATTAAATAAAAAAAGGGAAACTTTCAAACCCAAGCTAATTAGAATATGGGATATAGATTCATTATTTTTTTTTATTGGTATTTATAAATATTACTTTTGCAACCTATCAATTAAAATATGAGCTTTTTAAAAGAAATACAACGAAGAAGAACTTTTGGGATTATTTCGCATCCCGATGCCGGAAAAACAACACTTACTGAGAAACTACTTCTTTTTGGAGGAGCTATTCAGGAAGCGGGTGCTGTAAAAAACAACAAAATCAAAAAAGGAGCGACGAGTGACTTTATGGAAATTGAACGACAGAGAGGGATTTCGGTTTCGACATCGGTTTTGGCATTTAATTACCAAAACAAAAAAATAAATATTCTTGACACTCCGGGTCATAAGGATTTTGCTGAAGATACTTTTAGAACCTTAACAGCTGTCGATAGCGTAATTGTTGTTATTGATGTTGCCAAAGGAGTCGAAGAACAGACGGAAAAATTAGTTGCTGTTTGTAGAATGAGAAAAATTCCTATCATTGTTTTTATTAACAAACTAGATCGCGAAGGGAAAGATGCTTTTGACTTAATGGATGAAGTGGAACAAAAACTTGGTTTGACAGTTACTCCATTGAGTTTCCCTATAGGTATGGGTTATGATTTTCAAGGAATTTACAATTTATGGGAAGAAAATATTAATTTATTTAGTGGTGATAGTCGCAAAAATATTGAAGAAACAATTGCCTTTTCGGATGTCTTAAACCCTGAATTAGAAAAAATAATTGGCGAAAAACCTGCTGAAAAACTTCGTGAAGAATTAGAATTAATAAATGAAGTGTATCCAAAATTTGATCGTCAAGATTATTTAGATGGAAAACTACAACCCGTGTTTTTTGGATCGGCATTGAATAATTTTGGAGTTCGCGAATTATTGGATTGCTTTGTAGAAATTGCACCATCGCCAAGACCTAAAGAATCGGAAACCAGATTAGTAGATCCTACAGAAGAAAAAATGAGTGGATTTGTTTTTAAAATCCATGCTAATATGGACCCTAAACATCGAGATCGATTAGCATTTATAAAAATTGTTTCAGGCACTTTCGAAAGAAACAAACCCTATTATCATGTTCGCCAGAAAAAGAATTTAAAATTCTCGAGTCCGAATGCTTTTTTTGCAGAAAAGAAAGAAATCGTTGATATCTCCTATCCTGGAGATATTGTAGGCTTGCATGATACTGGAAATTTCAAGATAGGTGATACCTTAACCGAAAGTGAAATAATGAGTTTCAAGGGAATTCCGAGTTTCTCTCCAGAACATTTTAGATACATCAATAACGCTGATCCAATGAAAGCCAAACAGCTAGACAAAGGAATCGACCAGTTGATGGATGAGGGTGTTGCGCAGTTATTTACCCTTGAAATGAATAATAGAAAAATTATAGGAACCGTAGGAGCGCTTCAATATGAGGTAATTCAATATAGACTAGAGCACGAATATGGAGCTAAATGTACCTATGAAAATTTTCCGGTACACAAAGCATGTTGGATAAAACCAAACGATCCAAAAAGTGAAGAATTTAAAGAGTTTAAAAGAATTAAACAAAAATTCTTAGCACATGATAAATACGGGCAATTGGTTTTTCTAGCCGATTCTGATTTTACCATACAAATGACACAGAATAAATTCCCGAACGTGAAGCTATTTTTTACTTCAGAATTTGAGTAAACACACTCCCTTTCCCTATCCAAAGAAAAGGAATCATAAACTGGATTGAAATTTGATAAAATAGAAATTAAAAAAAATAGGAATCCCCTGTTTTAATAATTAAAACAGGGGATTCCTATTTGAGATCAATTATGTTTAATTCATAATTTTCTTGTTTTTATAGGCTCTAAATTTCATAAAACCAAAAATCAAACCTACTAAAGCCAATACCCAAATATAATCATCTATAGGCGTAATCGGAGCATCAGGGTCGTCACCTGGATCCGTTTGTCCCATCAAAGGACTTGCTATCAATAATAAAATCACACAGTTTACGATATATAATAATTTCAGTTTCATATTCTTATTGGATTATTAGTTGTTTGGTTGTTTTATTTCCGTCATTGGTAGCTTCAATTAGGTAAACTCCAGGAGCCCATCCAATTGTGTTTATTGTTGATGTTGAACCCGCAACAGCATTTTCACTTAAAATAAATTGACCAGATATAGAATAGATTTTAAAAGTGACATTTCCTTCCTGTAAATTATTTAAAACATAAAACTGATTATGGACTGGATTAGGCCACAATATGATTTTTGAATCTAAGGAATTGTTTTGAACTGAAAGACTTTTAGATTTTAAAGTGATAAAAAAACGCGAATTCCCTTGTGAATTAGCTGAAGCATCGATAGAAAAATCATAATTAGTTGCCGGAGCCAAAACGGTAGTGGTGTTTAACAAATTATCTACTAAAGAAGCCTCAAATCCTGACGGAATCGTATTTTCAGAAATAGTAAAGGTAAAACCTTGCAAGGCGGAAGAAGTAATTCCTAAAGGAATGGTTTGTTCTTTCATTTCAAGTTCTGAAACTGATCTATTAATAGACCCATCAATGCTATAAAAATCTAATATAGTGTTGGGTAATTTACTAAAGTCGATATTACTTCCTGCAGTTCCCACTTCCTTAAACTGCAATTGTAATTTATCATAATGAACCCCGTTGCTACTAACATTTATTGTTAAAGCAGATGTTGCAACTCCTTTCGAATTAGTCATTTTATGGTTATAATTACTTCCAGATATAGCGCCTGTATATATAGTTGTTTTTGGAATATTAATACTACCCGAGGAAGTTGCCTGAACAAATACTGCACCCAACGGAGGAAGCACTACATCTGTTGTACTTCCTGCAACACCAGAAACAATGACTGCATCATAGCCTCCTTTTTTAATTTCTAAATCGGTTCCAATTCCAGAAGAGGCATTTGTTGGGTTGTAATACGAAACCGTACTGCTCAAACCAGAGCTTGCACCAATAATTCTTGAAACACTTACTGGAGCAGTATAAGGGTTGGCAACTAAATAAAATTTTCCTACCGTTGTAATAATGGATGTTGGTGTTGAATTTGTTGCTGTTCCAGAAATTGATACAGTTACATGAGATGGAGGATGTGTACTATAGGTAAGTGCTGTAACTTCGGATTTTACACCTCTAATAAAAATCTTATAGGCTTGTTGAGAAACCATTGCATCAGCATCAACACCATTAGACCATGTATTTGCAACTGAATCATAAGAACCAGAAGCATTTGCTCCCAAAACGAAAGAAGTGATACTTGATGAGGCTAATGTACCAAAAGTAGTTGTACTTAGTGGGTTGCTCAATAATCTCCAACCTCTTTGATTACTAGATAAATAATGCTCTTGAGTTACATTTGCAGTACTGCCACCACTTAATAAATAACCTGTTCCAAAAGTATTTGACTTGTTTTTTATAGTTCCTGAGTTTGTAATTGTGCCTATATTGTTTATAAGACCTGAATTTGTAATTGTGCCTGAATTTGCAAGAGAGCCAGTAATTGTCAAAGAACCCATAGTACCTATGATAATTTCTGAAGTAGAATTAACCATTACATTTGCAAAACTAGCATTAGCAACAGGAGCATTCAAGGTTATAGTGTTTGCTATAGTAACATTTGACGCTGCAACAGGCACTGAACCTCCCAACCATGTTGATCCTATATTCCAGTCTGAAGAAGTAGAAGTAATATAACCAACACTTGCATACGCATTACCACTTGAGGTGCTAGTTCCTGAAAGAGTAGTAATTGTAATTGTTCCTATTGAGGAAGTTGCTATATAAGTTGCCGTTGTTGCCGTTGATCCTGTTGTAGCAATATCAGCTCCTCCAACGGTCACTTTAGTAGCTCCGGAGAGATCTGTGCCTACAACTGTTACCGTGCTTCCTATATAACCAGTTGTCGAAGTACCATTATTAGGAAAAGCAGAGAAGGAAGTAATGGTCGGAAAGGCTAACCATTGCGCATAAAGAGTACCATTCGCATTATATGATACAAAGGAACTATTAATATAGCTTGTTCCTGAACCATTTGCTATAGTATTCCAACCACTAAAAGAATAGCCTGTTCGTGTATACGAATTTGCATTTAATGCTGTACTAGTAGCATAAGAAACAATTTCATTTGCCATTGTTCCGGTTCCACCATTACTATTAAAGGTGACTACAGGATCTACAGTAAATGTTGTTGAAACGGCTGCATTGTCTTTTTGATTAAATGATCCACAATTATATCTCATTTGGCCATGAGATATAATTTCAAAATTATAAATACCAGGTACTAATCCATTTAAAATATTTACGGACGAACCGTCCCATCCTACTCTTCTATTATTCCCTGATGAAGATTGAACATCTGTTACTGCACATCCTGAACTATAACCGCCAATATTGAAAACACCAGTAGCAACAGATGGCCTTGCCCCACCTTGAAGCCAAATTCTATATTCAATTTGTCCAGTTACAAAATCAGCGCTATCCGTCCATCCATCAATAACCATCCCGTTCAAAAGCAATCCGGTAACATGCCCAAGGTTAGCTGAACTAAATGGAGTAGCTCCAGAAAATTTATAGAAATTTGAAAAACTATCATTATTCCAATTTGAATTTACAACATAGGAAGTTTTAGCACCTCCATTTACCTGCATAATGGCACCAACACTACCATCAGAAGCACCATTTGCATATGAAGTTAAAGTAAATCCAAAAAAACAAATAAAAACAAAAGACAATAATAGAAATCGGTTTTTGAAATTTAATAACGATATCCAAGAATGCGAAAATCGTTTCTTGAATGAAAATGTAGATTTGTTCATCATAATAAATAGTATTGGTTATAGAATACGAATAAAAAATTCAGTTAATAATTCATTGAAACAATAGATATATGAAATTTTTGAAATAAAAAATTACATTATTATATTAAAAAATAATACTTTATTTACAAATATTAATCAAATGTACGAAAATTTGTACCGAATGAACCAAGCAGTGTTATATTGTGTTACGAAAACGTGATAGTGTTCATAACTTTTCAAATTAGTGAAGGATTAAGAAAATTCTTGGATAATATAATTTTTGGCAGGGTCTAAAATAAAAAAACGCCAATTGAAAAATTGGCGTTTTAAATATAAAAAATTGATGTTCTTAAGCGGCTGCTATTTCGTAGTTAACTGCTTTTTTTAAAAAAGCTTTAAGCAATAATCGGTTAGGTGCTAATCCTGAAGTTATAAATTGTCTTCTTGTGTTTTCTCCAGCTTGAATACTTTTTACATTTGGATCTTGTTTTGAACCCATAAACCAAAGTACAAAATTCATACTACTTGCTGGTGTAGATGCTTCTTCTTTTGTAACATTACTTTCGACTGTGGTATCTATTGAGGTTGTAAGAACAGAATTATTATCTAATGAAGTTTGAGCAAAAGCTGAAACATTAGCTAACATTAAAAAAACAAAAATCATAAAAATGATATTGTTTCTTTTGTTTTCGGCTTTATTAGAAATTGTGTTCATATTTGTTTTTTGTCAGACTATTTAGAGATCTTTCTCTTATCTGGGGTCAAAACTATAGGATTCTTATTCTACTAAAAAATATTTTCGATGAAGCACCACAAAACTCGTTTAAACACAAAAAACAAAAACTTTGACAACTATTATAAATCGATTATTCGGCTAGATTCAATCCTTTAAAACAAAAAAACTCTCCATTTCTGGAGAGTTTTTTGAGATTTGCAATACTTATAAAATAAGTTGATTAATTCTTAATTACCTTAAGTATTTTATATTTTCCTCCTTGATTTACAATGATATTATAAAACCCTGCAGGATATTGCGATCCTAATTGAACTGAATCTGTAGCTATATTAACTTGTTCTATTAATCTTCCTGTCATATCACACACCTTAATTGATGTTTCGCTGCTATCTGAAGTTTGAACCTTTACATTGAACACATCATTAGAAGGATTTGGATATGCTACCGCATTAAATTCTTCAGGAACAATTTCTTCAACAGTATTAATTAGACTAATTACTTGTTGAGTTGTAATTTTTGGCGTTACTGTTTTACCATTTCCAACACAAGGAGTCCCTAAATTAATCGTATAAATTACTTTTGAACTAGAACCAGTGCCGTTTGAGGCAGTAAGACCAATTTTAAATGAAGATTTACTCAACAAAGGTAATTTAGAAACATCAATTGTAGCTTCGTTTCCATCAGTATTGTAAGAAATAAATCTTGCAGATCCCGATTCTACAGACCATGAATAAGTTACCCCAAATACATTAGGAACCTTAACCGTAATTGTATTACAACTAGGATGGTAAGTAGGCACAACTCCAGTTAATGTTGTTAGCGTTCCCGGTTTTGCTGCTGCTGCACTTGTTAATGTTAAATTTTTAGCTAATTTAGATGCTCCACAAGCATTTAACGCATATACTTGCATCAACATTGAAGTAGCATTTCCTACACCTGTCAAATTAATTCGAATGACATTTGAAATACTAGTATAGGTTTTAAAACCAGAAGCTTCCGAAACTAAATTTGCGCTAGCATCTACAATTCCAACACCACTAGGCAATACCCATTGATAAGAAGTAGCTTCATACCCGGCAACTAGATTTGGAGTGGCCGTCAATGTTAGTGTAGTTGCATTTAACTTACCTGTGTAAGCAGAAACATTTGTTAGCTTGGTAAGACTTGAAATCGCTTCGTTAGTAAGTGTTAAAGAACTAGGAGCATTAGGTAAATTTCTTTTTACTGTTAAAGTTTTCGCAATAGATGGACCACTACCATAAACTGCAATTACACTAAAATTAAGATCATCTGTCCCTTTTCCAACTGAACCAAAATTAATTGAAATTTGTTTGTCTTTTGCAGCATCACCACTCACAACATTCACACCGTCAGGTAAATTCCATTGGTATTCAGCATCTGTATTAGTAGCATCCGTAGCAGTCAATACAAGTATTTTATTACTATCTCCAACAAAACTACCCACATTTGTTTTTACTATATTATTATATGTTAGTGCCACTTTTGTAGGTGCTATTGGCAATTCTCTTTTTACTGTTAAAGTTTTAGCAATTGAATTCCCAGTGCCATAAACAGCATTTACACTAAACACTAGATCATCCGTCCCTTTTCCTACTAATCCAAAATTAATTGAAATTTGTTTGTCTTTTGTAGGGTCTCCAATAACTACATTTACTCCATCTGGTAAACTCCATAAATATTCTGCATCTGTATTAGTAGCATCTGTAGCGGTTAATACAAGTGTTTTATTTGCATCTCCAATAAAACTACTCACATTAGTTTTTACTACATTATTATAAGTAAGTACGACTTTTGAAGGAGCTGCTGGCAATTCTCTTTTTACTGTTAAAGTTTTCGCAATAGATGGACCACTACCATAAACAGCATTTACACTAAATACAAGGTCATCAGTTCCATTACCATACTTCCCAAAATTAATAGAAATCTGCTTGTCTTTTGTAGGGTCTCCACTTACAACATTTACACCTTCAGGTAAAATCCATTGGTAACTAGCGTCAGAATTTTTAACATCAGTTGCCGTTAATTGAAGTATTGTATTTGTTCCAATAAAACTACCAACAGTTGATTTTGTAACTCCATTATTTGTAAGTAAAATTGCTGATGGAGCTATAGGTAATTCTCTTGAAACGGTTAATGTTCTTGCTTCAGAACTTCCACAACCACCAACTGCATTTACACTAAAAACAAGATCAGTAGTACCTGAACCAACTCCTGCAAAATTGATAGAAATTTCTTTATCCTTCATAGGATCACCACTTACTACGTTAACACCATCTGGCAATTGCCATAGATAACTTGCGGCAGTATTACTTATATCTGTAGCTGTCAAAACAAGTGTTTTATTAGAATTTCCAACAAAACTTCCCACCTTTGTTTGTAATACATTATTGTAAGTAAGTTTAATTGAAGAAGGTAACGCTGGAATTCTAGAAACTAAACTATATCTTTTTGATAATATGGAATAACAACCATATACATTAACTTCTTTAACTTCAATAAATCCTAAAGAAATATCAGTTGCAGTAGATAATGCATAAAAATCTACAACTAAAGTATCTGTTCCTTGTCCGCTTATGATATGAACCCCCTCTGGCACTGTCCAAGAGTAAGAATAAGAACCCGGAGCAGCTTTAAAAGTTACTGGGATTGTAGTTCCAATATATTTACAAATTTTATAATCCGAAATAGTTAAACTAGCTATTGGATTAGGCACATCGGTTACTATAATATCCTGCGTTTGAGTACTTGTGTTTCCGGAAGCATCCGTAAAGGTCCAAGTAACCGTTGTTGTTCCATTAACAATTCTAAATATATTATCTGTAGTTGTACCTACAATTGTTCCGTCACAACTATCTGTTGCTGTAGGCGGTGTAACAATTTGTGCAAAACAGTGTCCCGTTACTGGTTCCAAAGTTGTTATATCAGGTACTGGTACCTGTGTATCCTTAATAACTATATCTTGGGTTTGAGTACTCGTATTCCCTGCTGCATCAATAAAGGTCCAAGTAACTGTTGATGTTCCTTGGGTATCTCTAGTCAATGAATCCGTAGTTGTTCCTAAAATTAGACCATTACAATTATCGGTAGCTGTTGGTATTGCAGTAATTGTTGCTGAACATTCTCCTGTAATTGGATCTAAAGTAGTCATATCAGGAACTGGAGCTGTGGTGTCACTTACCGTAATTACCTGAGTGGCACTACTTTTATTTCCTGAAACATCAGTTGCAGTCCATACTCTAGTAATAGTATAATTAACATGGTTTATTCCTGTTTCCTCTTGAGTAGAAGTCTCAACCATCGCAACTATCGGGTTTGAATCGTAGTTGTCTGTAGCTGTTAAACTTGCCGCCTCTGGAATGGTATCACAACTCACATTTGTATCTGTTGGAGCCTCTGATAGCACTGGAGCTATGGCATCTACAACTGTAATAGTTCCTGTAGCATTTGTACTTCCACAACCTCCAGTTAATGGGATTGAGTAATTAAAAGTTCCTATAGAGATAGGTGTACCACTAATGGTAATCGTATTAGAAGCAAAATCAGCTGTTACCCCTGAAGGCAATCCAGTTACTTCACCGATTCCTGTGGCCCCAGATGTTGTATGCGTAATTGGAGTTAAAACTGTGTTAACATCCAAGCTTGGAGCTGAAGAAGCATCGCTTACAGTATTTGTAGGATTTACAACCAAAACACCATTCGTATATTCAATAACATAGTTAGTAGCTACGAATGTTCCTCCTGAAGCGGCTGAAGGCTCTATTGAATAGGTACCCGCAATGGCATCTGAATCAGAACCTGAACTTAATAACGATACACTTTCAATAGTCTCCGAAGCAATTAATCCAGAAGTAGTGAATGCACTTGTTCCTAAATTAGAAGTCTCGCCAAAACATTTAGTAGCATTAGTTGCTGTAATCGTAAGAGCAATTGGGCTAATTACAAAGTCACCCGCTGCAAGATCTGTGGCTGCACTATAATTGGCCGAAGCCGCAATATCAGCTGTAACAACATAGGTTCCTGCGTTTGTTGGCACTGTAGAAGATCCATCATATTTAATATTACTTACTTCTCCTCCACCTATTCCGCTTACAACAGCTGCAATAGACGAACCAGTATAACTTTGTGGACTATTTGTGATAGATAAAGTTGTTGCAATTGGACTAATTACAAAGTTACCCGCTGAAACTCCAGTAGCTGCACTATGATTCTCCGATGCTGCAATATCAGCTGTAACAGCATAAGTTCCTGCATTTGTTGGTACTATCGAAGATCCATCATATTTAATGTTACTAACATCTCCTCCACCTATTCCGCTTACAACAGCTGCAATAGACAAACCAGTATAACTTTGTGGACTATTCGTGATAGATAAAGTTGAAGCAATTGGACTAATTACAAAGTCACCCGCTGAAATATTTGTTAAAGTATTATAATTATCAATGTCATTTGGCACAAAACTAGCAGTAACTGCATAGGTTCCAGATGCCGTTTGCGCGTTAGATCCTCCAGTTAAAATAGTACTTACAGATCCTGCTACTGAACTTGAAGCAATCGCTACGGTTGCACTTTGAGATGAACCTGTGTAAGTAGCTGGGGTATTATTAACTACTAGTGTTACTGTAGGTGTAGCTTTATCTACCGTAACATTTGCTGAGGTTGATGTTGTATTATAATTTGTAGTATCATTTGGTGTAAAGGTTACCTCTGAAATTGCTGTTCCTGCATTTGGCGCTGTTGATGGAGTAGTAAATTCAAACGTACCATCTACACTTGCTGTACCTCCACTCAAAGTTGAAGAAGCCAATGTTTGACCATAAGTTATTGCAGAGGCTGTTGGCGAAACACTAACCGTAGGAGTGGCTTTATTTACCACAACATTGGTTGTAATCGTCACTGTTTTATAATTTGTAGTATCAATTGGTATAAAAAGTACATCATCGTTAACTGTTCCAGCATTTGGCACTTTTGATGGCGCTTTAAACTCAAATTTTCCTTCGACATCGGCTTCACCTCCAGATAATTCAGCTGAAGCTAAAGTATTACCGTGAACAATACTTGATGCAGTAGGAGTACTAATAATAGTTGGTGTAGCTTTATTTACCGTAACATTTGCTGAGGTTGATGTTGTATTATAATTAATAATATCAGTTGGCGTAAAGGTTACTCCTTGACTTGCTGTTCCAGCATTTGGTGCTGTTGATGGCGTTGTAAAAGCATACGAACCTGGAACACTTGATGTACCTCCACTTAAAGTTGAAGAAGCCAATGTTTGACCATAATTTATTGCAGAGGCGGTTGGTGAAACACTAACGGTTGGTGTAACTTTATTTACCGTAACACTTGCTGAGGTTGATGTTGTATTATAATTAACACTATCAGTTGGCGTAAAGGTTACTCCTTGACTTGCTGTTCCAGCATTTGGTGCTGTTGATGGCGTTGTAAAAGCATACGAACCTGCAACACTTGCTGTACCTCCACTTAAAGTTGAAGAAGCCAATGTTTGACCATAATTTATTGCA
>CANCPC010000057.1 GCA_947379965.1 Flavobacteriaceae bacterium
AAATCGAATACAAGTGTTTCGGTTTATAATGTGTTAGGTGCATTGGTAAAATCAGTTCAAACCGATGGAAATACTAGCTTAGACATCAATAGTGGTATTTATATTGTTAATGCAAAATCGGCTCAAGGTGAGCAATCTGTAAAAGTTATTGTGAAATAATCAATAATTATATTTTAAATTATATATTAATTTGTTCTAAAACCTCGTTTAAAGAAATTTAAGCGAGGTTTTTTTTATGCTTAATCTAAAGAAAATTATTTTGTTTTAACAAACTATTTTTTAATTCTAATACATGAGTTCTTACAGCACATTTTTATCAGGTACACTATTATCCTGAATATATAACTTCTAACGCAACATATCTATATTGGCAAATTGCATGTTAGGAACACATTGGTCAATTAGGGATTAGCTAACCTCTTAAATGGATTACAAATATAAATTTAATCTACTATTAAACCGTTGATTGTAATTTATAAAAAAATCCAACTAATTATATATTTTTGAACATGATTCACATAGAAACCTACTAAAAAGAGTTACAGAAACCAATTTTGGGTTAGCATCGTTATTGATATGCTATAAACAAGCGAGGCCTCATTTAAAAACCACTAAAAATCTATATGTTTAAATATAAATATATTGAATTATACCAGAGGGTACTATTAAATAACTATAGTTTCAATAGATTTTTTTGTTATTTAAAATAGTATCGAAAACACTTTGAATTTTATCAAGTTGATATTTTGAGTTCTGAATTTTTCTATACTAAAATGGAACAGTTTTTTTTCGAAATAAATAAACTTAAATTTATTCTGATAAATGGATAAAAAAAATGTTCGTAAACTTATGTTTACGAACATTTTAAAAGTTTTAATTTCTTTTTTTGAATTATTTTTTAAGTATAATTTTAGATATAGTACCTTGATCAGTATCCACTTTGAATAAATAACTTCCTGAGCTCAGGTCACTCATATCAACGGATTCAAAATCTTTGGAAATGTGTTTAATTAATTCACCCACCATATTATAAATTGCAACGTTTTCAACTCTACTATTCGAAGAAATTGTTAAGTGGTTTGTTACCGGATTTGGATACAACCTTATGCTAGCATCTACTTCATTTTTAGTTAAACCTAAAGTAGTTGCATAGGAAGTTTTTATATAAAACAAATTAGTTGTGTCCCCTTTGAGAATCGTATTTGTACCGGCAGGAATTGACGGTATAATAACCAGTCCGTATACTGCAGTGTAGGATACGCCGTTAAGTTTAACTGTTTTTACGAAAGTTGGGTCAAACACTAAAGTTAGCGTAGATGGAGCTGTTGTGGTATAGGTTATTGTAGTAGCCGATTCCATTTTTAAACGTGCCGTTAATGCCAAACCATCATAATTTGCTGAACCTGCGGTAGAATTCATATTTCCTGTAATGGTATAGAATGTGCTGGTTTTTGATGATGTGGTGAAATTATGTATTTCGTCACTTGGGACACTTCCATTAATTGATATTGTTCCGTTTTCTGTTACTGCCGTTCCTAAACTTCCTGTAGTTTTTACAGAGAAAGAGAGGTTGCTTGTAGGAGTTCCGGATATGGTTATGGTTTTATTTACAGAATCTTGTACATATGTAATTCCAAATGCAGGTAAACCAGTTACTGTTGCCCCCGTTGCATCTCCGCCCCAAGTAAAGACCATTGGATTAATTGCAACGCCACTATCCACGGATTGATTATTGTCTGTAGATGTAGAAAGTATTTGACTGCTTGCTACTACTGCAACTTCTCCTTGTATGGCTACCATACTAGTTACGTAAGTAGTAACTGCATTTTTTTCTACCGAGTTCACTAAATAAGCGGTATCATCAATAGCATTATTATAAGTTATTTTCAAATCACCACCCGAAACACGACCTGCATAAGCTATAGCTTTATCTCTAGCTACACTAGGTTCTTCAATTACCAAATTTTTTACATATAAATTTGCATCCGTATCAAAGTTGTTATAGATATTACTTGCTAATTTAGATTTAACAGTGTCAGGAACAAGTTCATCTCTGGTGGTTGCTAAATAGGCATCAAAATCCGTTAAAGAACTAATTTTTCCAGCAATATTATATAAAGGATTCGGATCTGCATAAGCAACGAAACGCATACTATTAGTGCCAAGATCAGTATCAAAAGTATTTTTGTATGCTTTTATAGTTCCTCCATCCTCACCAGAGAAAGTGCCTTGGTTGGCAGCATCATTTAGCTGAGTACTTTCATTCCATATATCAGTTCCTTGCATAGAGGTCATCATAGGATGTTTCGAATTTCTGAAATAATTTCCTTCTACAAATACAGAAGAACCCATTGTAGAACCCACACCGTATTTAGAATTACCATCATAATAATTATTGTAAACATGGGCAGAGTAGAATCTCACCCTAGGATGACGAGAATCAGAATGATCAAACCAATTGTGATGATACGTAACGTATAAACCTGTAGTTGTGTTTTCGCTCAAACCTAAAAGACTCGATTTTCCATTATCCCAGAAATGATTGTAGGAGAAGGTGCAATAGGTTGTTCCTTTATTATCTAAAGCACCATCCCCTTTTACCTGATCTGCTGCGCTACCTGCATCTCCGTAAAACATATCGCAATTGTGAACCCAAATATGATCATTGTCTTGTTGCATTCCCACATTATCACCCGCGGTGCTATTACAGTTCATAAAACCAAGATTTCGAACTTCGATATTTGACGCATATTTAAGTCGAATTCCCAATCCATTTACTACAGCATCAGAGCCTACACCCTCAATGGTAAGATAACTTGCTGCATTATTTGCATTTTCGATGGTAATATCTCCCCCTTCCATAACGGTCATATCAGTAATGTTACCTATTAAACGAAATATAAAGGGGCGGGTGTCTTTCCCCTTTTTGATGGCATACAATATATTTTGAAAACCAATACACGGATTAGAGCTAGCGCCAGTTATAGTAGCAGAAATTGTGTTTTTTGTGTTTTGAGTAATATAAAAAATTACAGCTCCTGTTTTAGGAGTTCCGTCCGCTTTATATGCTCCTGGAATACGACCTCCAATACTACTACCATCTTGAAATGCAAAACCAGTACGGTCATGGGCTGTAACGGTAATACTTCCTGAAGTAGTTCCTGAACCTTCAACAGTTGCGGTGACAGGCTTTATAGTTATATTGTAATTTCCAGCTGCAATACCCAGAATATCTGCTCTGTAATAGGAACCATAACTACGAATAAGAGGTGTGTCTATTTTTACATTAGTTTGACCACCACCGGTATAATAAACATTATAACTATCTACGCCTACAATAGGAGTCCATTTTATAAAGGCAGACTCCAACCATCCACCAGTTTCGGTAATTGTAATTGCTTGAGCATTTGTTTGTAAAGAGGTTAATAGAACGGTAATAAAAAATAAAATTTTTTTCATTTCAAAGGGTTTATTAATTTTTTGGTTTACTTAAAAAGGTTTTGTAAATATAAGAATATAAATGTAATCGATTACATTTTTGTATTTTTTTTGCGCAATTCATTTTTCAGTTGGGACTAAACCCCTTTTTATATTGATTATTCAGTTTTTTAAATTAAGTTTGTGTAATCGATTGCAATTTTCTTCAAAAAAAGTTTGATTTATGAAATTATGGAATAGGGTAGTAGTTTTTTTAATGGTTTGCCAATTCGCCGTTAATGCTCAAGAAAAAAAAGCGTCTTTAATTGGTGTTGCACATGCTGAACTTTCTATCAAAGAGGGGGGAAAATGGGTAGAAAAAAAATATGAGGGAGGTACATTTAAAAGTGTCACAAGCCTGAAAGTTCCTAAATCTCAATGGGATCATTCCCATTTTATAAGGTATGAAGGTCCAGGATGGGAATCAAATAAAATTGGATATCGATTGTATTTGGATTGGAGAAATGTAATTGATCTTTTTGGAAAAGTTACCGATACACTAGTTTTGCCACAAGTGGGTCAAGATGGTTACGAATCCTACCATCACATGAACCCATGGGGAATGGATATTCTTAATGCAGGTAAATCTTTAGGAATTGGTGCAGTTGGAAGATATGTAGGTAATGAAGTTATTCATTTCAAAGAAGTCGATTCAACTTTTGTTAGAATTGAAAACAGCAAAAAATTATCTTCGGTAATTGTAAATTATAAAGGTTGGAAAACAGCAAATGAGAAAACAGACTTGCAGTCCATACTCTCCATAGCACCCAACAATCGATATACCAAACACACGATTAATAGCGCTCAAAAAATAGAAGGGATTTGTACAGGAATTGTTAAATTTGCTAGTATTGATTTGATTAAAAAAGAAAGTAAAAACAAAAAATGGGCCTATATCGCTACCTATGGAAAACAGTCATTAGTTCCTGATAATTTAGGAATGGCGATTTTTTATGAAATTGCTACAGTTCAAAACGAAGTTGAATCTCAGACAGATCATCTTTTGGTTTTTAAACCTTCTATTGCGCCAATTTCTTTTTATTTTTTAGGAGCTTGGGAACAGGAAAAAGACGGAATTAAAACAAAAGATGCTTTTATAATCTATTTAGACAATAAATTAAAGGAGCTGAACAGCACTAATAAAATTTAACTTTCTAAAAACATAAATTTTCAGCCCTTAAAAGGTTTAATTGTTTATTAGAAAATGGTACGAAAATACCTTAAAATTTACAGTTTTATTTTTAATCAAGTTTGTCCAATATAAATCAGGTACGAACTCTTTTTGAGAATCATTAAAGTTAAGTTAAGAAAGTAAAAGATAATCCTATATTTAAAATTGCTTTTGTTGTCAACACTAAAATTAAATAAATAAAATAAGTAGAATGAAAAAAAATAAAATGGATCTAGTATTTAGATGTTTAGTATTCTTTTTAACGATTAGTATTGGAGTTGCTCAAAATCAGCAAAACATGATTTCAAGCCAATTAAAATGGTCTGAGAGAATGGCATTGTCTATCATGAAAAGGCATCCTGAATCCTATCAAATTGATGAAAAAAAAGAACCAAAATGGGATTATGTTCATGCTTTGGTTTTGAATTCATTTGAAGAATTATATAAAAAAACAAAAGATCCTAAATATTATAATTATATAAAAAGTTATGCCGATGCCACTATTAACTCGAATGGTATGGTTACTTCCTATAAATTCGAGACTTATAACCTTGATATGATAACTGCGGGAAGCATTCTTTTTAATTTATATGACACTACAAAAGACAGCAGATATTTAAAGGTGATGCAACAACTAAGAAAGCAGATTGAAGAACAACCTAGAACCGTAAGTGGAGGTTTTTGGCATAAAAAAACGTATCCAAACCAAATGTGGTTGGATGGTTTATATATGTGTCAACCTTTTTATGCGCAGTATACAATTACATTTGAAAATGGAAAAAATCTAGATGATGTTGCTAAGCAATTCGAAACGATTCAAGAAAAGGACCGCGATTCAAAAACAGGGCTTTTATATCATGGTTGGGATGAGAGTAAACAAATGGCATGGGCAAATAAAGTAACTGGAACTTCTCCTAATTTTTGGTCACGATCTTTGGGATGGTATGCAATGGCACTTGTTGACGTACTAGATTATTTTCCAAAAGAACATCCAAAACGAAAAGAATTGGTTAATTATTTGAATCAACTTGCGAGTGCTTTGTTAAAGTTTCAAGATAAATCTGGTCTTTGGTATCAAGTTACCGATAAAGGTGCTGTTGGCGGAAACTATTTAGAAGCTTCTGGAACGGCTATGTTTACGTATGCTTTTGCTAAGGGAGTAAACAAAGGCTATTTGCCTCAAAAATACAAAAATGCAGCCCAAAAAGCATTTGATGGCATGATAAAGCAATTAATTAAAGTTGGCCAAAATGGTGAAATAACGATAACACAAGCTTGTGCTGTTGCCGGTTTAGGTGGTAATCCATATCGGGATGGTTCTTTCGAATATTATGTAAACGAAAGAAAAAATGATAATGATCCAAAAGCTACTGGACCTTTTATTTTAGGTGCGCTAGAGTTAAATAAATAACAGTTCAATTAAATATAACTTCGATGAATCCAATTAAAGTCTTTATTTCGCTTTTTCTTCTTTGTGTTTTTTCATCTGTAGAGTCACAAGAGAAAAACCATTTTGACATTTCAAATGTTTGGGTTGCGGACTTAAAAAATGGAAATTATAAAAACCCAATTTTGCATGCTGATTATTCAGATCCAGATGTAATCCGCGTAGGGGAAGATTATTATATGACTTCTTCTTCGTTCAATTGTATCCCTGGATTACCTATTCTGCATTCTAAAGATTTGATAAATTGGGAATTGATAAATCATGCACTCCCGAAACAAACTCCACTTGATGTTTTTGATAAACCGCAACATGGAAACGGAGTTTGGGCACCTTGTATTCGATACCATAACAAAGAATTTTATATTTATTATCCAGATCCTGATTATGGAATTTATATGGTAAAGACAAAAGATCCAAAAGGGGTTTGGTCTAGACCTATTTTGGTAAAGGAGGGAAAAGGTTTAATTGATCCTTCTCCATTGTGGGATGATGACGGCAAGGTTTATCTTGCTTTTGCTTTCGCAGGAAGTAGAGCAGGAATAAAAAGTCTTTTAGCTATTTGTACTTTAAATTCAGATGGTACTTTTGCAAATAATGATGAGGTTATTGTTATTGATGGCCACTTTGACGAATCTACAATTGAAGGCCCTAAATTATACAAATACAAGGGCTATTATTATATTTTTGCTCCAGCAGGAGGTGTTCCTACGGGATGGCAAACTGTATTGAGATCAAAAAATATTTGGGGTCCCTATGAAAAGCGGAAAGTTATGGATCAGGGGAAAACAGCTATTAATGGCCCTCATCAAGGAGCTTGGGTTCAAACTCAAAGTGGCGAAGATTGGTTTTTTCATTTTCAAGACAAAGGGGCTTACGGAAGAATTGTCCATCTTCAGCCTATGAAATGGGTAAATAACTGGCCAATAATTGGAGTCGATAATGACGGAGATGGTATTGGCGAACCCGTTTTAAACTATAAAAAACCAAATGTTGGCAAAATGTATGGTATTAAGACTCCAAAAGAATCCGATGAGTTTAATACAAATACCCTAGGCTTACAATGGCAATGGCATGCTAATAAACAAGTTAATTGGGGTTTTCCTTCAAAATTGGGATACTTCACAATGTATTGTCGTCCTATCCCAAAAGAAGCCACTAATTTATTTGATGTAGGGAACTTATTGTTGCAAAAATTTCCTGCCGAAGAATTTATAGCTACAACAAAAATGACATTTAATGCTCGATTTGATGACGAGCAAACAGGTTTACTAATTATGGGATTGGATTACAGTTACCTTAAAGTAAAACGATCATCCGGTAGTTTATATGTTTCACTTGTGACCTGTAAAGATGCGGACAAAAAAGGAATTGAAACAGAAAGTGATCCTGTGAAATTAAATACGAACACCTATTATCTTCAAGTAAAAGTAACTTCGGGTGGTATTTGTAATTTCTTTTATAGCGAAGATGGTATAAATTTCAATTCTATGGGAACTAGTTTTAAATCTAGAGAAGGAAAATGGATAGGAGCAAAAGTAGGTTTCCTAGCACTTAGAAAAGGCATGATTAATGACGCCGGAAATGTATTAATTGACTGGTTTAGAATAACTAAATAAGAAATGAAAAATTTAAAAAAAATTATAAACCTATTTTTTTGTTTATTAGCACTCTGCACTTCAGCTCAGGTTCATAATAAATCTTGGGAAAATATTACAGATCAGGAGGAAGGAAGCTGGTTTGCCTCGGATGATGCTAAAGAAATAGCTGAAAATGTATTGCTTTACCAACGAGAAATAGGAGGTTGGCCAAAAAATATTCAAATGCAAAATCCCCTTTCTAGCGATGAAAAAAAGAATTTAATAGCGCTAAAAAAAGATTTAAACGATATTACTACTGATAATAGAGCCACGTATCAGGAAATGGTTTTTCTTTCAAAGATATACCGACAAATTCCTGATGAAAGATATAAAAACGCTTTTCTCGATGGTTTAAATTATCTACTTACTGCTCAATATGAAAATGGGGGTTGGCCACAATTCTTCCCAACACCCAAAGGTTATTATTCGCACATCACTTACAATGATGATTCGATGGTTAATATTCTAAGTATTTTAAAAGAAATAAAAGACAAATCAGATTATTTTTCTATAAAACCATCCGACGCAATCCTCAAAAAAGTTGAAGTCGCTTTTAATAAAGGAATCGATTGTATATTAAAAACCCAATACCTACAAAACGGAGTTCTCACCGCTTGGTGCGCTCAACACGATGAGAACTCTCTTTTACCAGCAAAGGCAAGAGCTTATGAATTACCTTCTTTAAGCGGACAAGAGTCTGTGAATATTGTGTTGTTATTAATGTCTATTGAAAATCCTTCCAAAGAAATAATAACAGCGGTAGAACAAGCTAAAATATGGTTCGAAAAAACTAAAATTACAGGATATAAAGAAGTACGAATTCCAATAGAAAACAGTAAAAAACCTGAAAAAATTCTTGTGAAAGATTCTAATGCAGAACCTATTTGGGCTAGATTCATGAACCTTGATGACAATGTTCCTTTTTTTTGTGGTCGGGATGGAATAAAAAAAGCCTCTTACGCAGAAATCAGTCAAGAAAGGAGATTAGGTTATTCTTGGTATAATAATCGAGCAAAAAAAATATTAAATGATTATCCAGCATGGAAAATAAAAACAGATGTCTGGGCCAAAAAGGTAGAATTAGAGAAAAACACAGTTCCCAAAGATGAATTTAATATAATTGTCGCCCAAGACGGAACAGGAGATTATAAAAGTATTCAAGAAGCAATAAATCATTCTCCGGCATTTCCCTATCGCCGTATTAGTATCAAAGTAAAAAATGGTGTTTACTATGAAAAAGTAAAAATTCCTGAATGGAATCCTTCTATTTCATTGATTGGAGAAAGTAAAGAAAATACAATAATTACCTATGATGATTATTTTAATAAAATAAATCTCGGCAGAAACAGTACTTTTTACACCCAGACCTTTTTAGTTGAAGGTGATGATTTTATTGCTCAAAATTTAACTATCAAAAACACTTCAGGTCCTGTGGGTCAAGCCGTAGCTTTAGCAATAAATGCAAACAGAACCTTGGTATCGAATTGTAATATACTAGGAAATCAAGATACTTTGTATCTTTCAGGAACTGATAGTAAACAGTATTTTAGCAATTGTTATATCGAAGGAACAGTCGATTTTATTTTTGGAAAAGCAACCGCATTATTCGAAAACTGCACCATTCATAGCTTAAAAAATGCTAGTGTAACAGCGGCTTCAACTCCTGAAGGTATTGCTTATGGTTTTGTATTTAAAAATTGTAAACTCACTTCAGAACCAAAAATAACAGATGTTTATTTGGGGAGACCCTGGCGAATTTATGCTAAAACAGTATTTATTAATTGCGATTTAGGGAAACATATAAAGCCATTAGCTTGGGATAATTGGTCGAAAACTGAATCCGAAAAAACAAGCTTTTTTGCAGAGTATAACTGCAGAGGTGAAGGTTTTCAACCTACTAAAAGAGTGCTTTGGTCCTATCAATTAAATAAAATAGAAGCGGAAAAATATACTATCGAAAATTGTATGGGAACGGAATTTTCAAAAATTATAAAAGAAACCTATTTAAAATAATAATTATGAAATATAGATTAGTTATCCTGCTTTTGATATCACTAAATTCTTTTGCCCAAAAAACAACAATTTATTTAATTGGAGATTCTACCATGGCCAACAAAGTAAAGCCCAATGAAAATCCGGAACATGGCTGGGGGCAAGTTTTAGGATCTTTTTTTGATGAACAGATTACCATCGTAAACAAAGCCGTAAACGGAAGAAGTACTCGCAGTTTTATTCATGAAAATCGTTGGGATTCCATTTATAAAGTACTCAAACCAGGGGATTACGTTTTTATACAATTTGGACATAATGACGGAAAAATAACAGATTCTTTGCGTTATACCAATCCGCATACCGCTTATAGACATAATCTAATTCGGTTTGTATTTGATTCTAGGGCTAAAGGAGCTATTCCAATTTTGTTTTCATCAATAGCCCGAAGAAATTTTAATGAAAATGGTGTTTTGATTTCAACACATGGGGATTATCCACTAGAAACACGTTTGGTAGCTCAAGAATATAAAGTGCCATTTATAGATCTAGAATATTATTCTGAATTATTAGAAACCGCTTATGGACCAGAAAAATCAAAGAAACTTCATTTGCATTTTAAAGCAGGCGAAGTTCCCTATTACCCAAAAGATAAAGACGATGACACCCATCTTTCTTTAAAAGGAGCAACTGAGATTGCTGGTTTAGCTGTAAGTCAAATTCAATTATTGGATACTAATTTGGTTAAAAAACTAAAAAAACATATTAAAAACTAAATTAATTTTGCAATTGCTTCGTGCCTCAAATAGATATTTAAAAATTATAAAAACCCATACGTTTCAAGTTTAGGATTTTGTCCTAAAAAATACTAATGCTATAAATATGAAAAAAAAATTCAAATTACATTTAATTGTATCCATTTTGGCGATGTCTTTAATGGGATGCAAAACAAGTCAACTTAGTTCCTCAACCTCAATTTCTTTGATTAATAATTCGGATTTAGAACTATCGGATAAAGCGGTAACTATAAAAAGAAGTTTAATTGACACCAAAGGAATTAGAGCAGATTTTCCTGTTTTAATTTATAAAAACGACTCTATTCCGACACAAGTAAATGATTTAGATGGAAATGGAAAATGGGATGAATTGTTTGTAGTCACTAATTTTTCGGCTAAAGAAACTAAAAACATTCAACTGAAATGGATGAAAGTAATGCCTAAATTTACAGTTCGTACTAGCGTAAGATTTGGTAAAAGAGAGTCTAAAAACGAACCAGTTCATCCTGCAACCGAGGAAACATTACTTGCGAATCAAGTGCACAAAAAATTAGGTTATGAAAAATACCAAACCGATGGTCCAACTTGGGAAAATGATAAAGTAGGATTTAGACATTATTTGGACGGTAGAAATGCAAAAGATGTATTTGGGAAAAAGATTCCGGCAATTACACCCGAAAACGTAGGCATTAATAGTATGGGAGCCGTAGAAGATAATTACCATGTTATGTATGATTGGGGAAGGGATATTTTTCCTGTTGGAAATTCGGCAGGACTTGGCGGGTTAGCATTATTAGTGGGTGATGAGATAAACCGACTCGGAATAATAAATAATGATACCATAAATAATATTGAAAAAACAACTTTCAAAATTGTAAGTGAAGGAACGGAAAATTCCGTTTTAAGTTATAAGTATCATAATTGGAGAGCCTCTGGGAATTTATATCAACTGAATGAAACAACATCTATTTGGCCAGGCATGTATGGCTATAAAAATACGGTAAGTTTGGAAGGACAAAAAGGTAATGAAATGCTACTTATTGCCCTTTCTAATATCAACAATCAAAATCCTTTGAATGTAGTTGAAGCTGGCAATTTTATTTGCCTTATTCAGCATGATAAATTAAGTTATAAACGGGAATGGATTATGGGAACGGCAATTATTGTTCCTAAAAAAGGATATAATGGTTATATGGAAGCCCCTAAAACCGGTCAGTTAATCAATTCTTATTTGGCTAAATTTAAATTAGATGATAAGGAGCCAATTAGTTATTATGCCATAGCAACTTGGGAATTAAGTGCGGATAAAAATTTTAAAGATTCAGCTTATTTTAATGCCTATGTTGTCAACTTAGCCAAACAACTTTCGACTGATATTAAGGTTGAAATAAATAATTAACTCATTTAAATAAATTTTTATTGATACTTCTATTGCAGAGCACAAAGAATAAGTAAAAGAATTTGTCTAATTTATCAATGATAGTATCCTACAAATTGTTACAATAGCATAGTTAGAATTAAGGTTTGCCTCTAAAGGAATTTAGAGGTTTTTTTATTTCAAAATGGGACTAAAGATCAAGAATTCAAAAGTAATTGTTACTTTTACACTTTAAATATTAAATAAGAATGGACATTAATCTTTTGAATACTCTAGATAAAAAAACTGTTTTTGAAGAAATTGCTACCCTATTAAAAAATGAAAATTTTACGGTTATCAATCAAGATCAAACACGCCCTTGGGGAGGTTTTTTTGTTATTGAAGAAAGTCAAGCCAAAGTTTTTGCAGCTAATTTTTTTCCACATCTTAAGATGTCAGAAATTCAGATTACTAAAAAATTGAGTCCAAAGATTTTGGTAGTTGCTCCTAATAGACGATTGTCATGGCAATTTCACGATCGAAGAGCGGAAATATGGAGAGTAATAGGAGGTACTGTAGGAGTAATAACAAGCAAAACTGACGAAGAAGGGTTTGTTCAAGAGTTTTCATCGGGTAAATTTATTCAATTAAATAAAGGAGAACGTCACCGATTGATTGGGTTAGATTCTTGGGGGATTGTTGCTGAAATTTGGCAACATACCGATCCGGAAAACCCTTCGGATGAAGAAGATATTGTTCGTTTACAGGACGATTTCGGAAGATAAATTACCTTTAAATGCGCTTAATTTATGAAGCGCATTTTTTTGTACCTTTGCCCAAAAAGCAACAATATGGCTCATAAAGCAGGTTTTGTAAATATTATAGGGAATCCAAATGTTGGAAAATCAACTTTGATGAATGCCTTTGTTGGCGAAAGATTATCTATTATAACCTCAAAAGCACAAACAACTAGACATAGAATTCTTGGGATAGTAAATGGTGAGGATTTTCAATTGATCTTATCCGATACGCCCGGAATTATCAAGCCTGCTTATGAAATGCAGGAATCGATGATGAACTTTGTAAAATCTGCTTTTGAAGACGCTGATATTCTAATTTACATGGTCGAAATTGGGGAGCAAGAACTAAAAGATGAAGCTTTTTTTAATAAAATTATCCATTCGAAAATTCCGGTTTTGTTGCTATTAAACAAAATTGATAATTCAAACCAAGAACAATTAGAAGCACAAGTAGTTTTCTGGACGGAGAAAGTTCCCAATGCCGAAATTTATCCAATATCTGCTTTGCAGAATTTTAATGTTCCCGAAGTTTTTCAAAGAATAATCGAATTATTGCCAGAATCTCCCGCTTATTATCCAAAAGATCAGCTTACCGATAAACCAGAACGTTTCTTTGTAAATGAAACCATTCGTGAGAAAATCTTGTTGAATTATAGCAAAGAAATTCCATATGCGGTAGAAATAGTAACCGAAGAATTCTTTGAAGACGAAAATATAATCCGAATTCGTTCCCTAATTATGGTCGAACGCGATACTCAAAAAGGAATCATTATTGGTCACAAAGGTGCTGCTTTGAAAAAAGTAGGAATGGAATCTCGTACCGATTTAGAGCAATTTTTTGGAAAACAAATCCATATCGAATTGTATGTGAAAGTCAATAAAAATTGGCGAAGCAATACCAATATGTTGAAACGTTTTGGTTATAATCAGTAGTGTGTTGTTAATTATTAAAGTTAGTAAGTTAAAATAATTATTGTACTTGGAAATAATTATTTTAAAATGATTATTTATAATCCTTTGATTTGTTTGCAATTAATTTAATTATTTAAAAAAAAATGAATTTACTGTTTTTCAAATACATTATAGCCGTAATTATTTTTTTTAATATTACTTTTATTAATGCACAAAGTACCCCAACAGTTTTTCTGATAGGCGATTCAACATGTTCTAACTACACAGCTTCTGTTTATCCAAGAAAAGGATGGGGTATGGAAATAAGTAGTTACTTTGATAATACTATTATAAAATTTAATAATTGTGCTTTGAGTGGTAGAAGTTCAAAAACTTTTTATGATGGAGGATCATGGAATCCGGTAATTAATGCTATTAAAACAGGTGATTTTTTGATTATACAGTTTGGACATAATGATGAAAAAACTACTGATCCTTATACTACTTATCAAGAATATTTAACAAAATATATTGATGAGGCTCGTGCAAAAGGAGCCTATCCGATTTTAGCCACATCTATTTACAGAAACTATTGGAAAAATGGTATAATGATTGATTCTCATGGTGATTATCCTCCAGCTATGAGAGCATTGGCTATTCAAAAAAATGTGCCACTGATTGATACAACCATATTAACAAAAACATTGTTTGAATCTTTAGGACAGCCCTATACCACAAATAACATTTTTTTAAATTTGGTTGCTGGAGCATATACCAATTACCCTAATGGAGTGTCAGATAATACTCATTTGCAAGAAAATGGCGCAATAAAAGTGAGCGGGTTGATTGCAAATGAATTAAGTAAGTTAAGCCAATCGTATAGTTATCTTTCTATATTTAGTAGTGCTTCGTTGGGAAATAGTGATTTTGATAATAAAAAAATAGATCTAGAAGTATTAAATGAACAAATAACTATTTGCAGTACCATGATGATTGATCAATTGATTATTTTTGATTTATCAGGGAGAATAATCTTTAATAATAATCAGCTATTCAATAAAATTGAAATTAATACTCTAAGTTGGTGTAGGGGTGTTTATTGTGCAAAAATTGTTATATCAGGTAAAAATAATTTTCATAAATTTATTTTATTAAAATAGAGTTCGCTATTGATTTTAAAATAATTTGTTGTTCTTACAATATATACTATACAAATTAGATAGATTTTGAAAATTCTGTGGAAAATAAATCTACATGAATCGTTTCAAATTTGAGAAGCAATGCCAATATGTTGAAACGTTTTGGGTATAATAATTAATTTCAAATAAAATAGTATTATTTTTTTTATTTCGACAAAGC
>CANCPC010000058.1 GCA_947379965.1 Flavobacteriaceae bacterium
TAACAAAAAATATGTAAAGTTTTTATATACCTCCACTAAAGTGATTGAATTAAAAATATTATTAATTTTCGATATTAACTTTTAACTATAAATTTTATGAAAAAATTACTCTTTTTATTTTTCCTAATGACTATTTCGTTAGGACAATCGCAAACCCTCACTGGAAGATGGAAAGTAACGACAATAGGCGTTGGTCCAAACCAGGGAGATATAGGGTGGTATAATCTTTCTGTTAGTTCAGGATTAAGAGCATGCTACTTTGATGATGAATATGTATTTGGAGCTGACGGAACATTCAGTGATGTTCTAGGTTCACAAACTTATAATGAAGGTTGGCTAGGAAATGGCTGTGGAGCACCAGTTTCCCCATTTGATGGGTCATATCCTGCTACTTATACTACTGATGGAGATACTGTTACTCTTACAGGTACTGGAGCTTACATAGGATTACCTAAAGCAATTAATGGTTCTGAAATTGGTAGCACTAGTGCGCATCCAGGAACAGTAACTTATAAAATTGCTTCATTATCTACAACAACCTTAACATTAGATATTAATGTTGGGTTTGGATGGTGGAGATATGTTTTAGCTAAACAAGCCGAAATTAGTGCAAGTGCTCCAGTCATCACTGGATTTGAAAGTATTTCAAAATTAAATAACGATGCACCGTTTGTTTTAACAGATCCAACTTCTAACAGTGCTGGTGCATTTAGTTACACTTCTAGTAATGAAGCTGTTGCTACAATCAGTGGATCAACGGTAACTATTGTAGGTGTAGGAGTTACTACAATAACAGCTTCGCAAGCTGCTAATGGAAATTATGATGCGGGAAGTACCTCAGCTCAATTAGTGGTAACGTATGCACCACCTTCAACTGCCGCGCCAGTTCCATCAGCAAAAAACGCTTGGGATGTAGTATCCATATACACAGATGGTACATATGCTGATAAAGCAAATACTAAATTTTATCCTAATTGGGGACAATCAACACAATATGAACCATTTACTTTAAATAGTAATACTGCGTTGAAATATTCTAATTTAAATTACCAAGGTGTTGAATTTGATGGTGGTATTAATGTATCAGCGATGACAACTGTACACTTCGATATTTGGACTGCAGATTGTTCTTCTTTTCAATTTTTCCTAATTGGAGGCGGACAAAATTCGGTGACTTTGACTCCTACTCTTGGAAGTTGGAATAGTTATGATATTCCATTATCTTCTTATTCTGCTAGAACCCTAAATAATATTATTCAATTAATGTTTACAGGTAACGGGACGGTTTATTTAGATAATATCTATTTCAGTAGACCAACAACAAGTACCCCATCTCCTACATTAGGAACATTGACGGTACCGGCTCAAATTATTGGTGCTGCCCCATTTGAATTAACAGCTCCAACAACGAATAGCTCGGGTGCATTTACTTACACTTCTAGCAATGAATCTGTTGCTACTATTTCAGGTACGACAGTAACTGTTGTGGGGATTGGAACATCTATAATATCAGCGACTCAAGCTGCTGCCGGAGACTTTGGAGAAGGAACCGCTACAGCTCAATTAATTGTTGATTATCCAGCACCAACAGTTGCAGCACCTACTCCAACTAGATTAGCTGAAAATGTAATTTCTATTTTTAGTAATGCTTACACTGATAAAATTGGTACTGCTTTCAAATCATTTGGAGGAACAACAATTTATTCTCCAGTTAATATTGACGGAAATTCTACTAACAAATACAAAAATTTTGATTATGTAGGAAACACTTTCTCTGCTGGAGGAGTAGACGCTTCAACAATGGACCAATTACACATTGATATTTGGACACCAAATTGTACTACTTTTAATGTTTTTGTACTTGATGGTGGTGCAGAACATAGTGTTACGCTAACGCCTTCTTTAAATGGGTGGAATAGCTACGACATTCCTTTATCTTCTTATTCTGGTTTAAACAAATCTCACATAGTAGAATTCAAATATGACAATGGTCAAGGATCAACTATATACCTAGACAATATTTATTTCTGGAAATTGCCTGCTGGAACTCTTTCATATTATGTAGATGCTGATGGCGACGGATATGGTGCAGGTCTTGCAACTGAATCATCAACTCCTATCGTAGGTTCTGTTACAAACAGCGGAGATTGTAATGATGCTAATGCAGCTGTTCATCCAGGTGCTACAGAAATTGCAGATGGTATTGATAATAATTGTGATGGAAAAATAGACGAAGGATTTCCTCCTAGCGTAGCTGCTCCAACTCCTCCTGCAAGAAATGCTTGGGATGTAAAATCTATTTTTGGTGATGCTTATTCTAATGTTACTTTAAATGAATTCCCAACAAGTTGGTCAGATTTAGCTGAACCTTCTCAAGTTGTTACCATTGCAGGTAATAATACATTGAAGTTTAAAGGTCAATTTTTAGGTATGGTTACTAATTATGATTCTGGTGTTGATTTATCAAAAATGACTACCATGCACATCGATTACTGGACAGAAGATACCAACCGAATAGACCTTAAACTTGTAAATACTGTTAATGGTGGAGATGTATTTACAGCTCTAGAAAACCCAACTGTTACGGGTACTTGGAGAAGTATAGATGTGCCATTAAGTGCTTATGGATCATTAAATTTATCTAAAATAACTCAAATTCTTATTGATCCAGCGGGTGTTTCTACTGTATATGTAGACAACTTCTATTTCTATAGAGCAGCTACGGGGAATACCTATTATGTAGATGCTGATCATGATGGATATGGCGCAGGTGCTGCGGTTACATTAGAGGATTCTACGGCTCCTACAGGATATTCTGTAAACAATACAGATTGTAATGATTCGAATGCTTCTATAAATCCTGGTGCTACTGAGGTATTTGATACTATAGATAACAACTGTGATACAGTAATTGATGAAGGAACTACACTAGGTGCTCCAGTAGTTACTAATGTAAATGTTTGTAAAGGAACGGGGTCAGTTACACTAACTGCTACCGCACTACCAGAATATACTTTAACATGGTATTCAATAAACGCTACTACAGGTAAATTAACAAAATTGACTGCTGCTCCATCTGCATCAATAGGAACCGTAGGATCTAAGTCATGGAAAGTATCTCAAAAATTGGGTACGGCAACTGAAAGTCCATTAGCTACAATTACTGTAAATGTATTGGCATTACCTACAGAGGTAATAGGTGCTATAACAAGTGCTACAGAAGTAACAGCTACACCGGGAACATATGCTGCTGCTATTAAAGCAATTGGTCCATATGTTAATACTCAAACAACTGTTTCTTATAGAGTACCTGCTTTTTCTGCTGGTCTTTCTTACTATTGGACCGTTCCTGCAGGAGTATCTATTGTTGGACAAGCTGAAGGAGTTACCTCTATAACTCAAACAGGTACTGATGCTAACATTTTAAATGTAAACTTTAAAAATGTTTCTTCTGGTACACTAGCAGTTGGATCTATTACTGTACAAGCTAAAAATGATTCTGGTTGTTTAACAGCTGCAAAAGGATCAGTTGCTTTAACAAAAGCATTGCCAACTGCCCCTTCATCTATTAAAGTGACAGATGCTTCAATGGTAGTTCCTGTTAGTGGAATACCAACTGCAGTAACTTCTTTTGCAAAATATATGGGTAGATCTACTGAGTTAACTTTAACTGCTACACTTGCAGCTACAGCTACTTCTTATATTTGGGAATTACCAACAGGGGTTAACATTACTAATAATTCTGCAACTACAGTTAATGGCGTTACTTCAAGTACGTCAAATGTAATTACTGTAAATTTTGAAGGAGTATCAAGCTCTAATACTTTCAATTATTCTACAGCTGCAGGCGTTTCAACTAATGTATTACGTATTGGTGTAAAATCAAGTAATGGCGTAGGAATTTCAAAAACTTCTAACACAGGTCTTACAAATTCATCTTTAAATTTTTATCCTAATACTACTTCTGAAGCTAAGTTACTATCTTTAACTGCTGTAGCACCAGCTAAACCAGGAACAATAACAGCTTCAACAGGAAATGTTTGTTCTGTTGTGGGTACTTCTACCAATGTAACTTATACAGTTGCTCCAGTAAAAGATGCTTATGCAAATGGTTATACTTGGACTGTTCCAAACGGAGCTTCAATTGTTGGTACATCAAATGGTAATTCTATATCCGTAAGTTATTCTACAGATTATGCTGCAGCTGGTTCTGTTACAGTAACCGCTTCAAATGGAGTTGGTACATCTGCTGCAAATTCTTTAGCAATTTCTAGAGTTGCAAATGCGACTCCTGTATCTATTAGCGGAGGAACAACTTATTCAACTTGTGACCAAACATTTACTACTCCTGAAGTTTCTGGAGCTACAAGTTATACATGGGAAGTTCCTAAAGGAGCTACTATCATAAGCCAATCTGCTAATTCTGTTGTAGTTAATTATGGTTCTCTTAAGGGAAATCAAACTATTAAAGTTAAAATTACAAATGCTTGTGGATTGATAAGTTCTTCAAAATCACTTACATTGACTTCAGGAACTTGCCCTACAGGTAGATTTATACAATCTTCAAATGTTAGTGTGATAGGAATGTATCCTAATCCAACAACAGATACTTTCAATCTTGAATTATCTGCTACTAAATCTTCTACTGTATCAGTAACTGTTTATTCTTTTGATGGTGTAGTTGTAAGTTCTAAAAACGTACAATTATCAAAAGGAAGCAATGTATTAAATGAAGACCTTTCTTCTCAAAGAAATGGAATTTACTTAGTTAAAATCATTGATTCATCTACAGGTTTAGAAACAATCAAAAAAATAATTAAACAATAATTAAATTGTGTTTAAAAATTTTAAAGGTCGCCGAAAGGCGGCCTTTTTTTTGATTCTTTTTTTAAACCATTCGAATTGTAACTACAAGATTCGATGGTAATTCGGTATCATGATCAAAGAAAACGACTTTTTCATTAGCTAAAGCCTCGATTAAAAAATGGGTGCCCTTGAAGTAAGATTGTTTTACGATTACTTTTAATAATCCATTTTCAGCCACTTTTAATTGATGTGGGTATAACAAAAGAGATTTATCTTCTTGGAAGTCTTCTACTAACTGAGATAAGTTAAGCTCATTTATTTCTCCAAAAAGCGAAGCAATATAGGTATTAGAAGGATTATTGAATAGCACTCTTGGATTCTCTTTTGCAATTACTGTTCCGTTTTGCATGACAATAGTTTCGTCTGAAAACGACAAAGCTTCGGTGCTGTCATGTGTAGCAATAATGCAGGTGATTTGCTTTTCTTTTAAGTAATTGAATAAATTTCTTCGTAAGGTATTTTTTCGAAAAGAATCAATCTGACTAAAAGGTTCATCTAACAAAAGTATTTCAGGTTCTAATGCTAGAACTCTTGCCAGAGCTACTCTTTGTTGTTGTCCACCACTCAAATATTTGACTTTTGTTTTTGCAAAATCAGTCATTTCAACCATTTCTAGAAGTTCATCGACTCTCGCTTTTTTTTTGTCTTTATAAATATTCGATAAAAAACTGCCTACATTTTGTTCGACGCTTGTATAAGGCATCAAACCGAAATCTTGAGCCAAATATTTAATATAATCTTCCCCAGGAATAAGATTGAATTTAGGGCCTCTAATTGATTTTTCATCGAATTCAATTTCGCCTTCATCCAAATCATAAAGCCCATAAATCAATTTGAGAAGTGTACTTTTTCCGCAACCACTTTCGCCAATTACGGTTACATTCTTCCCTTTGCCAATAGAAAAACTGACATTCTTAATAACTACATCCGTTAGATACGTGAAGGAAATATTTTTTAATACGAGCATATTTGGGTTTGAAAGCCCAAATTTACAATGTTTAATTTGAATTCAACATAAAAAAAAGCTAGTTCGAACGAAGTAGCTTTTAATTCTTTAGAAATTGATTATATTAATTTCCGGACTCTTTTTTGGCATCTTGAACCATCTTATCATTGGCGGTAATGGCAAATTCTACACGACGGTTTTGACTTTTTCCTAAAGGAGTTTCATTTGTTGCGATGGGATCTGCAATTCCTAATCCAGTAGTGTTAAATCGAGTTGAAAGCAAACCTTTACTAATCAAATAATTTTTAACAGAAGTCGCTCTTTCATGCGAAAGTTTCAAATTATACTCTGCAGAACCAGAACTATCGGTATACCCGTAAATCATAATATTTGTATCAGGATATTCATTAAAAACCGAAACTAATTTATCTAAATTCGATTTTGCAGTAACCGTCAAAGTTGATTTATTGGTATCAAAACGCACCGAATTTTCATTTAATACTAGCTTAATTCCTTCTCCCACACGAACCACATCGGCTCCAGGAAGAGCTGATCCAATTTCTCTGGCTTGCTTATCCATTTTATTACCAATAACACCTCCGGCAACACCTCCAATAACCCCACCTAAAACTGCTCCTAAAGCTCCATTTCCGCCTTTACCAAGATTGTTTCCAAGAACCGCACCTAATAAACCTCCCGCAACAGCTCCTATACCAGCTCCTTTTTGCGTATTATTTGTGTTTTTCACCGCGTCACAACTTGTCATAAATGAACCTATAGTCATAACTAATACTAATGCAACAATCGTAATCTTTTTCATGTTTCTATTTTTTATTTATTATTTTTTTGAAATTGGTATACTATTTCAGTTAATTTTCCACCTACATTACTATTTTCTGTCAGTTGAAAAGAAATAGCAGTTTGATTGGCAATATTTAAAACATAACCCTCTCTAACTTTTTTTGCTTTTTCGCCTACCCCAAGAATTTTCAAAACAAACTGACCTTCTTTATTTACAAACCAAGTAATAGGCGCGTTAAATTCAGGACAATCCGTTTTGGTCAAAGCCATTTCGCCTTTGTTGTTATTCGAAATAAATTTCCAAGTGCTTCCTACTAGACATTGTGAATCGGCAATTTGAAAAGAATTCACTTTAAAATATTCGGAACCGCCATAAGTAACTGCGCTTATAACCCAATCCCCTTTAATTTCTATTTGTGAACCTCGATCTAATTTTGTACTTGTAACCGATGCCGTTTTACAAGAAATCATCAAAATGGCAATAATCAATACTGTAATATTTTTTTTCATTATAAGGTTTTTTTTAAGATTAAACTTACGCAAAGATACAATTCTAAACACACATCCCATTTTTAAATTAAATGATTTATTAAAAAATTAGACTTTCCGACAATTTGTCACTTTTTCTTATTTGGTATTCTATTTGAATTAGAGAAATAAATTATAAAACTTAAAAAATTTAATTATGACAACTGGAAAAATTAACGTTTCGGTAGAAAACATCTTTCCCTTAATCAAGAAATTCTTATACAGCGATCATGAAATATTTTTGCGAGAATTAATTTCAAACGGAACAGATGCTACCCTAAAATTAAAGCATTTAACAAGTATTGGTGAAGCCAAAGTTGAATATGGCAACCCAATTATCGAAGTGAAAATCGACAAAGAAGGAAAGAAATTGCACATCATCGATCAAGGATTGGGAATGACTGCTGATGAAGTAGAGAAATACATCAACCAAATTGCTTTTTCAGGTGCCGAAGAATTTTTAGAAAAATACAAAGATTCGGCTAAGGATTCTGGAATTATTGGTCATTTTGGTCTTGGATTCTATTCGGCTTTTATGGTAGCTTCGAAAGTAGAAATCATTACAAAATCACATAAAGACGAACCTGCTGCCCATTGGATATGTGATGGAAGTCCAGAATTTTCTTTAGAACCATCAGACAAAACCAGTCGTGGAACCGAAATAGTTTTGCATATCGCAGAAGATTCTCTAGAATTTTTAGAAGAGTACAAAATCAAAGAATTGTTGAATAGATATAATAAATTTATGCCTATTCCAATTAAATTTGGAACTAGAACCGAGAAAATCGAACAAAAGAAAGGGGAATTTGTTGAGTCTGAAAACAAAGATGAAGTTTTTACCGAAGTGGAAGTGGATAACATCATCAACAACCCAAATCCAGCTTGGACAAAGCAACCAACAGAATTGTCGGATGAAGATTATAAAAGTTTTTACCACGAATTGTATCCAATGCAATTTGAGGAACCTTTATTTCACATTCATTTAAATGTAGATTATCCGTTCAACTTAACTGGTATTTTATATTTTCCGAAATTAGGTTCTGATTTACAAATTCAGAAAGACAAAATTCAATTGTATCAAAATCAGGTTTATGTAACGGATAATGTAGAAGGAATTGTTCCTGAATTTTTGACCATGTTAAAAGGGGTGATCGATTCTCCAGATATTCCGTTGAATGTTTCACGCTCTAGCTTACAAGCAGATGCTGCAGTGAAGAAAATTTCGAATTATATAACGCGTAAAGTGGCCGATAAATTGAAATCTTTATTCAATGAAAACCGTGAAGAATTTGAGAAAAAATGGAATGATATCAAAATCGTATTGGAATACGGAATGCTTTCTGAAGATAAATTTTACGAGAAATCATCTGGTTTTGTTCTATATCCAACGGTAGATAATAAATTCTTTACTTTAGACGAATTGAAAGAAAATCTAAAGGAAAACCAAACCAATAAAGACGGAAAATTAGTTGTTTTATACGCCGGAAATAAAGAAGCTCAACACTCATACATAGAAATTGCAAAAGAAAAAGGGTACGAAGTTTTACTTTTAGATTCACCAATTATCTCGCATTTAATTCAGAAAATTGAAGGTGACAATAGCGAAATGACATTCGTTCGTGTCGATTCAGATCATATTGATAATTTAATCAAAAAAGAGGAAACTACGATTTCTAAATTGTCAGACGAAGAAAAAGAAAGCTTAAAAACAGTTTTAGAAGGATTTGTTCCAAAGCAAACCTACACCGTTCAATTAGAAGCTATGGATAGTCAGGCAGCGCCTTTCATTATCACGCAACCTGAATTTATGCGAAGAATGAAAGAAATGAGTCAATCTGGTGGTGGTGGAATGTTTGGAATGGGAAATATGCCCGAAATGTATAATTTGGTCGTAAATACTAACTCAGATTTGGCTTCAAACATCCTAAATATGGAAGATAAAACAGCTCAAGAAAGTTTGGTAAAACAAGCTTTAGATTTGGCGAAATTATCTCTAAACCTTTTAAAAGGCGAAGAACTTACCGCTTTTGTTAAGCGAAGTTTTGAATTGATTAAATAGTTAATACAGTCATTGCGAAGTACAAAGCAATCTCAAATTAATTACAGAAGCCTGCGAGTGAAAACTTGCAGGTTTTTTTTTAAACGAATAAAAAAATGATTATAAACTAGATTTGTCTTTTTAAATATACAATTATGTTCGCAATTTCAGTTTCAGAAAGGATTTGCTATTTGCCTTCTCTAATAATGATTTCAATTAAATATAAAATGAAGGTATTATGAATAAAAATTCAATGGGTGCGTTAATGTTGATTTAGGCATCCTATAACAAGAATCATGGCATACACTGTATAACACTATTTTTAAATAAGAAATAATTAATTGTTTAGAAAAATACTTTCGAAAAAATAAAAGTAAAAACAGAATATCAACTTTCGATTTTTCTCTTTAATATTGCTATATGAATTCACTTTTTCAATCGGAACCCATAATTCTTAATCTGCCTGATGCAGAAATTATTTATTATCCTACTCTTTTTGACAAAAAAGTATCCGATAGTATTTTCAACCAATTAAAAAATGAAATCCCTTGGCAGCAGGATGAAATTCAGGTTTATGGAAAGATTCATCCGCAGCCTCGATTAACTGCTTTATTTGGAAATGACGGTAAACCCTATTCCTATTCCAATATTAAAATGCAACCCCATCCTTGGAGTCTAAATTTGCGAAAAATAAAAGCAATTGTCGAAAGTGTTACCGATACCCATTTTACCACTGTTTTACTTAACTATTACCGTGACGGAAAAGACAGTAACGGCTGGCATGCCGATAATGAAAGAGAATTAGGTGAAAATCCTATAATTGCCTCTGTCAGTTTTGGAGCACAACGAGTTTTTCAATTGAAACATAACACTCTAATAGATCAGAAAAAAAATATTGTGCTAGAAAATGGTAGCTTACTTATAATGAAAGGACCAACACAACATTTCTGGAAACACCAAATTCCAAAAACTTCAAAACCAACAGGTCCTAGAATAAATTTAACATTTCGCATTATCAAATAAAAATAAATCTCAAAAATTTATTAGATTTGAAATCAAAACAATTGATTATGAACGAAATCGTTTCTTATTTCACAACCATCCCCTCTATCCACAGAAGCCTTATTCTGGTGAGCGGAATAACTTTATTTTGGTTAATCGAAAATGCTTTTCCACTTTTTAAATTCAACTATAAAAAGTGGCATCATGCCGGAATCAATCTGTTTTTAACACTAACAACAATCATCATAAATTTTGCTTTAGCATTTATTTTATTACAAACTTCTGATTGGACAATTGCTAATAATATCGGGATTTTAAAATGGCTTCCACCAATGTCAATTTGGATTTACACCTTGATTGGCTTACTTTTATTAGATTTAATTGGGGCCTATCTAGTACATTTAATTGAGCATAAAATCAAGTTTTTATGGCGATTTCATCTAATCCATCATAGCGATACATGGGTAGACACCACATCTGGAAACAGACATCATCCAGGCGAAAGTATGATTCGATTTGTTTTTACCATACTAGGCGTAATAATTGTTGGAAGCCCAATGTGGATGGTTTTTATGTACCAAACCCTTTCGGTTATTTCGACACAATTTACGCATGCTAATATTTCATTACCAAAACAACTAGATACTTTTTTAAGTTATTTCATTGTTTCACCCAATATGCACAAGGTACATCATCATAATCGTATGCCTTATACGGATAGTAATTATGGTAATATTTTTTCGATTTGGGATCGAATTTTTGGAACCTTTAGGTATCTTCCAAAAGAGGAAATTGTATATGGAATTGACACTTATATGGATGAAAATGAAAACAATAAACTGGGGAAATTATTAAAAATACCTTTCGAAAAACAACGAATAGTTGAAAAATATAAAAAGCCATAAAAAAAAATAACTTTAGATATAAAGTAATTGTTTTTTTTATTAATATTGGTACATAATTAAAACAAAATCTAATCCTATTTAAACACATACCTTGAATTAATTTTCACGTAATGAAAAAGAGTAACCGAAAAGAATTAACCTGGGAAGAAACAGAAAAACTTGTTACATTCGCCTTAGAAGAAAAAAATCCTTTTGAAATCATAAAAAAAGAATTTGGCTTAGTCGAAAAAGAAGTACTAGAAATAATGAAAAAGAAAATGCCCGCTGAAAAATTTGAAATGTGGAAAAAGAAAGCAGCTGCCAATAAACCAAAACCAAAACCTATTAAGATTGATGATTTTGACGAAGATTTAGACGGCAAATATTACATAAAAAATAAACTTGATTAAATTTAAACTCCTAATTTCAGGAGTTTTTTTTTATATTATAAATTCTTGTTAAAATTTGTAACAATTCTTTTTTTTCTAAGACTAATTTTAAAATCAAAAACCTCGAAAATGAAAAAAATAATATTTGTATTTGCATTTGCAACCGTTCTTTGGAGTTGTAAAACTTCTAGTTCCGCAATTTCAACTTCGGCAAAAGAAGAAATTAAAGTAATTATTAATTTGAATGAAATTAAGGATGACAAAGTTTTTGTCACCGTTAAATCACCAAAAATTCAGACCAATGAAATTACCTATCACATACCAAAAATAGTCCCAGGAACCTATTCGGATGATGATTATGGAAAATATATTGATAATTTGAAAGCCTATGATAAAAAAGGAAATTTGTTAGAGGTAAAAAAAGCAGATGAAAATTCATGGTCAATTTCAAATGCAAAAAAACTAGATAAAATCACTTATTTGGTCAATGACACTTTTGATACTGAAACAGGAAAAAGTTTTGGCAATGGTGAAATTTTCTCTCCAGCAGGTTCTAACATCGATCCTGATAAAAATATAATGCTAAACACGCATTGCTTCGTAGGCTATTTTACAAATTACATGGCGGTACCCTATCAAGTATCCATAGAGCATCCATCAGACCTTTGGGGAGCGACCTCGATGATAGATCAGGATTCATCGACTACAAATGATTTATTTGTAACTTCACGATATGCTGAACTAGTCGAAAACCCAATTATGTACTCAAAACCAGACTTCACTGATTTTAAAGTGGATGATATGGAAATTCAAATTGCCGTTTATTCTCCGAATGGAAAAATTACTGCTGAGAGTATTACTCCAGAAATGAAAACTATGATGACGGCGCAGAAACACTTTTTAGGAAAATTTAATTCTACAAAAAAATACAGCGTTCTTCTATATTTGTCCGATATGAACAAGCAGGATGCGAAAGGTTTTGGTGCTTTAGAACATCCTACTGCAACAACAGTTGTGATGCCAGAAATGCTTGGAAAAGAAAAATTAGCATCCGAATTGAAAGACGTAGTTTCACATGAGTTTTTTCATATTGTAACTCCATTGACTATTCATTCGCAAGAAATTCAGAATTTCGATTACAATAAACCAAAAATGTCTGAACATTTATGGATGTATGAAGGCGTGACCGAATATTTTGCTAATCTCTTTCAAGTAAATCAAGGATTAATAACGGAAGATGCATTTTATACTCGAATAGCAGATAAAATTGAGCAAGCAAAAACGCTTGATGACACAATGCCTTTCACTACAATGAGCGCTAATGTATTAGTAAAACCCTACAAAGATCAATATTTAAATGTATATCAAAAAGGAGCTTTAATAGGAATGTGTTTAGACATTATTATTAGAGAAAAAAGTGATGGAAAAAAAGGAATTCTTGATTTGATGCAAAAATTATCAAACGAATATGGTGTTTCAAAAGCATTTAATGACGATGAACTTTTTGCAAAAATTACTGAATTGACTTATCCTGAAGTGGGCGATTTCTTAAAAAAGTATGTCTCAGGAACAACTCCAATTCCTTATGAAACTTATTTGGCAAAAGTAGGCGTTACAAAATCGATGAAAAAAATTCCAGGGAATATTTTCATGCAAGGAAAAACAAGATTTATATCTGTAGATAGAAAAACTAAAGAAATTATTGTTGCACCAAATATCGATTTAAATAAATTCTATACAAATCTTGGTCTAAAAGGCGATGATGTAATCGTAGCCATAAACAACAAACCGTATTCGTTAGATAATATATATGATATGATATCTGAAAGCCAAAATTGGAAAGAAAACGATTCTATTAGCTTAAAAATAAAACGAGAAGGTAAAGAACAAATTATCAATGGAAAAATTAATTTTCCATACGAAGAAAAAGAAAGCTTAGAAGCAAACACAACTTCAAAATCAGTATTGAAAGAAGCTTGGCTAAAAGGATAAACCCTAAAGTTAAGTTATACTTAGTCCCAATTTAGAAATAGATTGGGATTTTTTTTTAAATCCTGCAAGACAATAGTATATCATTTCAACAATTTTCTTTATTTTGCACAAAATATAAATCTACAATGAAAAAATCAATTCTTGCGTTACTAAGCCTTATCGCATTATCCTCTTGTAATAATAAGGAAGTATCAAAAACAAATTTGCATCTTAGCGGAAACATAAAGGGTTTAAAAAAAGGAACTTTATACATTCAGCGAGTTGTTGACACAAGCCTTGTTGCAATAGATACTATTCAAATCGATGGGAAATCGACTTTCGAAACGAATATTGATATAAAATCTCCAGAGATGCTTTATTTATTTTTAGATAGAGGAATTTCGAATTCAAAAGACAATAATCTATTGTTTTTTGCCGAAGCAGGAAATATAAATATCGATACTAATCTAGATTCGTATATTTCGAGTGCCAAAATAACGGGGTCTAAAAACCAAGATTTATATCTAGAATATAAAAAAATTGATTCTCGATTTAGAGATGAAAATTTAGATTTAATTGAGAAAAAATTTAATGCAATAAAAAATAAAAACACAAGTTTAGTAGACAGTTTAAATGCAAAACAAAGTTCAAATTTAAAACGCAAATATTTATTTGCTACTAATTTTGCCATAAATAATAAAGATCACGAAATAGCACCATATATTGCTTTATCTGAGATTTATGATATCAATATTAAATATTTAGATACCATTCTAAAATCGATGTCACCACAAGTAGCCCAATCACTATATGGTAAAAAGTTAAAAGAATACGTTGCTAAAATTAAAAACCAGAAATAGAATCATACTATTTTTAAACCTAAAAATCCGTTTTGTTATTCAACAAGACGGATTTTTTTTATGACTATTCCTAAAAAAAAACCATCACAAATAAATGTGATGGTTTTACAAAAGAGCCGGCGGAGGGACTCGAACCCACGACCTGCTGATTACAAATCAGCTGCTCTAGCCAACTGAGCTACGCTGGCGACTTAATCCGGGTGCAAATATAAGTTTGAATTTTAATTTTCCAAAATAAATTCAAGCTTTTTTGCATTTTTTTTTACTGTAATTCGTTGATTTTAGCAATCAATTGATTTGCAGTTTGTTCCAATTCAACATTAATTTGTTTGAAGTGGGCTTTTTTATTTTCAACATTTTTAGCGTTTACTTTTGCAATCAAATTGTCAAAAGCAGCAATTGCTTCATCAATTAAAGCATTGCTCTCTGTTGTTGGTTTTCCAGAAGTAGTAATTTCAAACAAGTAAACTGCTTCAATAATATCTCCTAAAACGTAGTTGATGTCTTTCTTTAAATTCTTAACGTTTGCCATTTTATTTTTAATTTTAATTTGCGATTGCAAAAGTACATATAATCTTTCTATAACTGGCTATGAAATATATATT
>CANCPC010000059.1 GCA_947379965.1 Flavobacteriaceae bacterium
GCAAGTGAACCGCTAGTACCAGCGTTAGGAGCAGCTAGTGTATTCAATGTTACCGTTGCTGTTGCTGCTGTTTCACAAGGCAAAATTGGATTTACTGTATACGTATATACATTATCAGAATTTGTCCAAATACCACCTTCGTCATGAGTACCAATAACTGCAAATAAATCATCATCAGTAGGTTTTACACCTGAACAAACAGTAAGTGTTCCACTAGTTCCTGCATTGGGAGTAGCTTGCATCCCTAGTGTAACCGTAGCAATAGCAGCCATTGAACAAGATGAAGTTGGATTTACCGTATACGTATAAACATTACCCGATTTTGTCCAAATACCACCTTCGTCATGAGTACCAATAACTGCAAATAAATCGGCATCTGTAGGAATTACACCATCGCAAATGGTAAGTGTTCCGCTAGTTCCTGCATTAGGAATAGCTTGTGTACTCACGGTAACCGTTGCACTTGCTGTCGTTGCACAAGATGAAGTTGAATTTACCGTATAGGTGAATACATTACCTGAATTAGACCAAATACCCCCGTCATCATGCGATCCAATAACTGCAAATAAATCATCATCTGATGGTATTGCACCAGCACAAATAGTAAGCGATCCGCTAGTTCCTGCATTAGGTGTGGCTTGAGTACTTACCGTAACTGTTGCTGTTGCAGCCGTTGAACAAGGATTAGTTGCGTTTACTGTATACGTATATACATTACCCGATTTTGTCCAAATACCACCTTCGTTATGAGTTCCAATAACATCAAATAAATCTGTGTTTGAAGGAGTTGAACCTGCACAAATAGTAAGTGTTCCGCTAGTTCCAGCATTAGGTGCCGCTTGTGTAATCACGGTAACCGTAGCATTAGCTGCCGCTACACAAGATGAAGTTGAGTTTACCGTATAGGTGTATACATTACCTGAATTAGACCAAGAACCACCTTCGTCATGAGTACCAATAACAGCAAATAATTCATCATCTGATGGTATTGCACCAGCACAAATAGTAAGCGATCCGCTAGTTCCTGCATTAGGTGCGGCTTGAGTACTTACCATAACTGTTGCTATTGCAGCTGTTGAACAAGGATCAGTTGCGTTTACTGTATAGGTATATACATTACCAGAATTAGACCAAATACCTCCGTTATCATGCGATCCAATAATTGCAAATAATTCAGCATCTGATGGTATTGCACCAGCGCAAATAGTAAGCGATCCGCTAGTTCCTGCATTAGGTGCGGCTTGTCTAATTATTGTAACCTTTGCTGTTGCAGAAGTAGTGCAAGGCGAAGTCGTAGCAACAGAATACGTATATACATTACCTGAATTAGACCAAGAACCACCGTTATCATGCGATCCAATAACTGCAAATAAATCAGCATCTGATGGTATTGCACCAGCGCAAACAGTTAGCGACCCGTCAGATCCTGCATTAGGCGCTGCCTGAGTGCTTATTGTAACCGAAGCTGTTGCAGCCGTTGTACAAGGCGAAGTCGCAGCTACTGTATACGTATATATATTACCTGATTTAGACCAAGAACCACCGTTATCATGCGATCCAATAACTGCAAATAAATCAGCATCTGATGGTATTGCACCGGCGCAAATAGTAAGCGACCCGTTAGTTCCTGCATTAGGTTCTGCTTGTCTGTTTATTGTAACCGTCGCTATTGCAGCTGTTGTACAAGGCGAAGTCGCAGCTACTGTATACGTATATACATTATCTGAATTAGACCAAGAACCACCGTTATCATGAGTACCAATAATTGCAAATAATTCATCATCTGATGGTATTGCACCAGCACAAATAATAAGCGATCCGCTAGTTCCAGCATTAGGAGCAGCTTGTATAGTTACAGTTACTGAAGTTCTAGAACTTTCACAACTGTTTATAGTTTGAGAAACATAGTACGTTCCTGTTGTTAATTTAGTATTAGTTGCTAAAACAACTCCATTACTTGCTGAAGTATACCATTTAACATTCGTTCCTGTAGCAACTAAATCATTCACGGTAGCTGCATCACAAAAAGTTTGCGCATTTGCTGTAGGTGCAGGATTTGGCGTCAATGTCAATGTTAAAGTAGCTGTATTGCATCCTACTACATAGGTATAAGTACCTGAAGTAGTATACGATTGACCATTTAATGGCCATGTATATGAACTTCCACAAGCAGAAACAGGTTCACTTCCTGTTGTAGTTGGTAAGCATTCACCTATTGCAAAATCTCCAAAACCTGAAATACCAGATGTTGTTGTAGTTTCTGAAGTTGTTCCTGAAGTTGTTATAATTGTCCAAGCCGATGCATTATACAAACGAACGTTATAATTAGCTGGAGTTGCACCCGTATCATTATCAGTACTAGCGTATTTGAAAATAGCGGAATAGGTGCCAAAACCTGCTAAAGAATCATTTGTTAAAGTCCAGTTTCTATTAACACTTTTAGAAGTATCAATACCTGAACTAGATACACTTGCATGATCCCCTGTATTTAATCTAGCGGTTAAACTTCCTGTAGCAGTTGTGCTTCCTGTGAAAGTCAAGGTCAAAGGTAAATAGTTAGTAGCATCACCAATAGTATAAGTAAAAGAAGGACTCAAACTTAAAGTGGTTGCTTTTTTCAAATTACCGATCACCCATCCTGTTCCTGAACCAGCTCCGCTAATGCTTCCTGCGGCTGCAATAGTTACCGTTTTAGTTCCTGTTGTCTGAGGAACTGAATTAATACCATTATTAGCAATTAATTTACCTGAAACAAAATTCAATATTCCATTTACAGTAATGTCAACATCAGGATTGTACTCTCCAGTATTTACCGATATGGCTCCGGGTAGATAAACTCCTAGGGGATTATTTATAGTTAAGTTTTTAATTCCTATAGTAGCTGAAATTTCTGAAGAACCAAAAGAGGTTCCCATAGTCATTGCATTGACACCATCATTTTTGGCAAAAATATAATTTACACCAAAATTAAAAGTACGTGTTCCAGAATTTTTTATACATCCGTTTGAAGTACCTGTACAAATCCCTTTACTAGAGGTGATACTTAATGTAGCTCCTGTTTCAACAGTAAAGTTACCTGTACCAGTATAGGTAAAGGTACCTGAACCTACAGTAGAAGATACTACGTTTCCATCACCAAATAATAACTTACCAGTAGCGGTTACTGCTAAAGTTCCAGGCGAATTTATTTTTAAAGCCGCAGCCATCGTTACTCCTGCAGCATTAGATATAGTAACATTTCCTGTCATGGTAGCTGGTAATGAGGCCGTTGTTTGAGCTACTGTTCCGTCATAAAAATAATTAGCCGCAACATCAAAAGTTGGAGTAGTAGTTGTAATTGCTGAAGCTAAGGAAGTATTGTCTCCTAATTTGATTGATGCTCCAGAACTCAACGTAAAAGTACCAGAACCAGACACAATATAACCTGCTAAGTTAATAGTACCATTTACAGTAATGGATTTACCAGAATTAACGGTAAAGTTAGCACCTAAACTAACTGTGTTTCCGGAAGATATAGTTATATTATTAGTACTTGAAGGTGCTGTAGTTGCAGTTATCCATGAAATTCCATTATAATATTGCCAATTCGTTGCACTAGAAGTACTTGCATCTCCTATTGATTTATAATCCGCTGATGCTTGTGGTATAGATACTAAAACAGTTATAAGATTTGATTTTGCCGATGAAGTATAACCTGATCTTGATGCAATAACATCATAATAATACGTTCCAACTGACAAACCTGAAACCGAACTAGAGGTATTTGAAATTGTAACCGGATAACCCGATTCAGATGCAAGTGCGCCACCCGTAATGTAAATATCATCTAAACGAGCAGTACCTCCTGTCATGGCAACACCCGTATTGTAATCGATAGTAGTATAATTAATCCAACGAAGGTATACCGATGTAGCATTATCACAGGCTGCAGGTAAAGCTAGATTACTTAATACCCCTGAAGTCCAGTTCGAAGCACATACAAATGCACCACTATCAACGTCTGCATACGTTCCTCCTGAACCGATTTTATATTGTAATTTAAAATCTTTCGGTGCCGTAGAATACAATTTTGAAGATACTTTTATGTTCCTGTAGCCAATAGTATTTACCTGTACTTCCCAATATTTATTCGCAGTGCTATACCATGAAGCTCCAGATATTGCATAAGTACCTGGCCCTCCTGAACCCTCTCCAGCTGTAACTGTTCCTGAACTTTGAGTAATTATTGCCGAAGTATTATTAGAATTTGCAATATCAGCAATCGGAGCATATCCTGTGGCTGCTGTCCATGAAGCTGGAAAAGTCCAAGCAGCAATATTCGATTGAGTATTGGCATTATATAAATACAAATCATATGCGGAAGCATTAGTGACAGCTCCCCAATTTGCAGTAAAACCTGTTGATGACATTGATGTTGCAGCAGTGGCTACAGGCGAGGCTAATGGACCCGTTGTAGTTCCTGTTACCGTGGCTTCTGTCGAATAATTAAAGGCTTTGTCTACCGCATAAACTTTGTAATAATAAGTAGTAGATGAATTTAAAGAGCTATCCGTAAAACTAGTAGCAGTTCCTATGTATACTACAGTTCCAACCAAAGAACCCGTACCATTTGTAATTGTATTGCCTACGGCATAAATTCCATTTACATTAGGATCATTATCTGCATTTGGGTTTGATGCATAACGCACCACTACATAACCTCCTCCATCTACTCCGGTAGCAGCTTCAGTTGTAGGCGAAGTAATAACAGTTGGTTTAGTCCAGCTTACGTCTAGACCTGAAGGAGTTATATTAGCAATTGTAGGCGTGATTGGTGAGTTGGGTGCTGTAACATCTTCAGCAGTTCCATCATAAATTACCATATCATCCACATCTACAGAGACAACACCGCCTGCAACGGATTTTAAATATAAAGCTAATTGTGTATTAGAAATACCTAGGTTCGCGGGTAAAGCAACAGCCTTACTATATTTAGTGTAAGAAGTACTCGAAGGTACTAATACGGTTGCTCCATATAGTTGTTGAGTTGCTGGTGTTGCGGCATTATCGGTATAAACGTACCCACCTTTAATTTGCAAGTTATTCGTAGTTTGAGTAACCCCAGGAGTTGGTTTATAATAGAAGGTAACCCATTTAGCAACATTAGTAGTTGGATTAGCACCAAAAGCACTTTTACTATAACCTGAGGCTGCAACAGCAGGAGTCGCAGCATTTAAGGTCTGAGTTAAATAGGTATTTCCTGACCTTGGTGTAGAGGTGTTAAATACTCCTACAACAGTTGCTACACTAGAAGTTGTACTTGATTTCCAAATGTTGTTAGTAGCCGTTTGTGTCGTAGTACCTAAAACACCCGATTGTCCTTCAAATCCACCATCATGATAGGTTTGCTCGCCTATTACTTGTTTCGATAATATACAAGTCGGGAGGGTTACCACTGAAGAAACTCTAGCACTCTCACAACCATTTAAAGTCTGTGATACATAGTAGGTTGTTGCTGTCAAAGCTGTTGTTGAAGCTAAAGCGCTTCCGCCTGTAGAGGCTGAATACCATTTTAATGCTGTTCCCGTTGCAGTCAAATTAGCCACCGTACCTGAATTACAAATCGCTTGCGCACTTGCTGTTGGTACCGCGGTTGAATTAAGAGTAACAACAACTGAAGTTCTTGAACTCTCACAACTATTTAAAGTTTGTGATACATAATAAGTTGTTGCCGTGGTTAAAGCTGTATTTGAGGCCAAAGCGCTACCTCCTGTTGCAACTGCATACCACTTTAACGCTGTTCCTGTTGCGGTTAAACTGGCAACAGTAGCGTTACTACATAAGGATTGATCACTCGCTGTTGGTGCCGCAGTTGTATTTTTAGTAATCGATACTGCTTTTCTAGCACTTTCTATGGAATTAACTGTTTGAGTTGCATAATAAGTTCCTGAAGCTAAAGCTGTAGTTGTAGCTAAAGCACTTCCACCTGTTGCAGCTGCATACCATTGTACTAAAGTACCTGTTGCTGTTAAATCTGCTATAGTACCTGAATTACAAAATGATTGAGCGCTAACCGTTGGTAAAGCTGTAAATTGAATAGCCGTTTCTGGACTTGTATTTCCATTTAAAACATAGGTTACAACAGCATTTCCACTTGTTAGCATTACCCCTGAAGTAATAGGCCCATAAGCTCCTCCTATACCCGTATCTCCAGTTAAAGTTGTACCATCTGGGAATTTTACGGTTACTGTAGTTCCAACTGAAGCTACACCACTTACGGATACTGTTCCGTCAGTATTTGCAGTAAGCACTGCGGTAGGAGGTACAATTTCTGAAATACTAATATCAGAGAAACGCATAGAATCATCTCTTAATTTACCTGAATCAAGTAAACTTCTGTAAATTCCCCATTTAGGTCGAATAAAACTATTGGCAACTTTTCCGGTAGTCGCAGGATCTGTAGCCGAAGTTCTAATCGTTTGGATTGCATTTGAACTATACGAAAGTACGGTCGTTCCGTCACTTACTTTTTTTATTGTGATGGCATAAGTACCTGAGGTACCCGTACCAATTTTTATAGTCTCAGTAGCTTCAACCCATGTATTTTCAAATAAAGAAAGATTAACTTGGGCTTTGGTAACTTCTGCAGTATTCGAATCGGCTACATAAATCAGTTGTAATGAATTAGGGGTTCCGTATCTAGGCGTAAGAGTAAAAAGAGGACTACTATCGTCACCATCTACTGCTTTAACCTGATGAATATGTGTAAAATTTACAGAAGGTTGGAAACCAGTTGGCACTTTAAACCTCCATTTATACGTTACCGTTTCTCCTAAAGTTCCTTTTAAATTATCTGTAGATCCTCCGTAGGTTTTCATTTCAACTCGTTCACGATCTAATCCACCGGTTATATCATTATCTTGAGCAACGTGGGAATAAAATTCAAAAACATATTTTCCTAAATCAGTATCCATTACCTCAGCAATGTGTCTTCCAAAAGCAGGGTGTGTTCCATCTACAGTTCCTCCAAGCATATCCGGCGCTTCTACTGCAGCAACCCCTTGACAAGGAGCTAAAACACTAGTGATTAATTCATACGTATTTCCGGGACCATCTGCATTTAAAGTAGGCAATGAAGCTGGAGTATAAATAACAACTGGAACAGCTATTCTAGAACTTTCGCAGGTGCTAACAGTCTGAGAAACATAATACGTAGTTGTTGATAATACAGTACTAGACGCTAAAACTCCTCCACCTGAAGCTGCAGCATACCATTTTAATGCAGTACCTGTTGCCGTTAAATCAGCAACTGTACTTCCATTACATAATAATAACGAAGATGCGACTGGTGCAGGAGAAGTTACTGTTACCGCTACTATCTTTCTAGAACTTTCACAACCATTTAAAGTTTGTGATACATAATAATTTCCAGTAGTCAAAGCGGCAGTAGCATCTAAAGCCGTTCCGCCTGTTAAAGCAGAGTACCATTGTAAAGTAGTTCCTGTATAACCCGTTAAACTAGCTACCGTTGCGGCTCCACATATTGTTTTAGTTGCAGATCCTGTTGGCAATGCCGTAGTATTTACTGTTAAAGCAACCACGTTTGAATCAACACTTCCTATCGTATTAGTAAAAACAGCTTTATATTGATAATTATTAATTGTTGATGAAGACCCTGTTAAAACAAGCGTTTCTGATGTAAAACCGCTATAAGTTGTTCCAGCATCTAAACTAGCTGTTATGTCTGTCCATGTAGTACCACTATTTGAACTTCTTTGCCACTGAACTGTTGTTGGAGACAAGGTTGACGTTGACGAAGCCGTAAAAGAAGTATTACTTCCAGAACATACAGTAGCAGCAATAGGTTGAGTAGTAACTGTAATAGATGGCCCTTTTAAATAATTAGGACCTACATCATTAGGACCTAAATCGGTAACTACTAAAGGGCGATTTGATGTTGCTCCTGTTGTATACTCATCAGCTCCTACATCTTTTGAAGTTGCTAATGAGGGACGAGCTTGTCCACTTATATCAGATGCTAAAGTGGGATCGTCATCAATATTTGCAATATCTAAAATAGTTGGATAGCTTGAACTGGCTGCATCTATTGCAGGGCTAGTAGAGGATAAACCATAATAACTATCCGCATTTGTTGTTAAAAGTGGATCTACATTATTTGTCATTCCAGTTGTAGTAGAAATACCTAAAGTACCACTTCGAATATTTCCTGCCCATGTAGTTCCTGAATTTGAATTGGTAAAAATTGAACCAGTACTATACTTAAAAATATTATTAGCCCAGGTATTGTTCGTTGCTCCTGTACCTCCCAAATCAATACTACTACAATCAACAAAAGTATTATGTATAAAATTGACATTGTTAAGAACATTAGCATAAATAGAATTACTTACAAATACTAGAGATACCGCATTTGCATTATTTCCGTCACCAGAGTTATAAAAGTAATTATTATAGCAATAAATATTATTTGCTTCTTTTACTCTAATACCCCCTGCATTAATAAAGAAATTACCGTAAGCCACATTATTGGCACCATTCCTAAAAGACAACATCGCATTTTGTTGATTGGTAAACGTACAAAAACGAACGGTATTTTCTCCACTTTTTACTGATACACTTTCACTATCTCCAAGCCCAGTATTGTTAAAATAACAATGTTCAACTATAGTTCTAGAAACATTATCTCTTTCTGAACCTAAACCTATTCGAATAGGCTCATTTCCATTATCACCTCCTACACCGTAATAGTTTTGAAATGAACAATAACGAATTTTATGGTATCCTGGAACCGTCGGTGAAGTAGAAATTTGGATTGTACATCCAATTGCAGCTGCGGCAGGTTTTTTTTCTAAATTACAAAATGTAATTTCATTATATTGACTTCCATCATTTATATGAAGGTACCTAGCGGCATAATAGTTACTAAAATTTAATTGAGTAACAACATTATAACTACCTGTTACATCTACAACCGTTCCAGTACCAATATCTCCAGAAGTAAATTGAAAGCCACTAAATACATCATGACTCCCTGATATTGTTATAGCATTAGTACCATTCAACAATACTCCACCTGGAGTAGCGGCCTTAACGGTAACATAACTTTTACTGATAGTCAAGGTATTATTCAAATAAGTACCATTCGCCAATATTAAAACATCACCAGCAGCTGCATTATTTATACCAGTCTGTAAACTTGTGACACTATAAAATGTAGTAGTGGTTGCATTTAATGTTAGAGAACCTAGTAGGCTCAAGAAAATACAATACAAATAATTTTTTTTGAAAATTCTTTTTTTGGGTTGGTTGTTCTTCATTATAATGATTTTAATAGATGGTTTTAATTTATTTGTAACTTGGGAATTTTAAATAGTAACTCTAAATCAAAAAATAATAAATTGTTTTGAATTTAAATTTTCTTGTTTTTTTTGAAAAATTTATGAATAATCAAAAATATATCATACTAAAAAAACAATTATCCAATTTAAGTGGTAAAATCGTCCGAAAGCTTAAAAAAATTAACGATATTAATTAATGAAGCAAACGTTAACTACCATGAAATAACATCTTAAATAAAAAGTAACATTTGAAAAATTGAATACTAACTATCTCAAAATTTAGTTATAATTAAATCCATCTAAACTGCCAAAAAATATTTAATACTTAAATTTTGTATATTTGAAGATGCATTTTTTAAATTCATTCTTTCGAATTAAAAAATTAAAAAAACATTAATAAATATGTCACAAAACACCAAAGAACTTAAACTCGCTGTTCTCATTGATGCCGACAACGTACCTTATAGTAATGTAAAAGGAATGATGGAGGAAATCGCAAAATTCGGAACGCCAACCACAAAACGCATTTATGCAGATTGGACAAAACCAAATGCCAATGGTTGGAAAAGCGTTTTATTAGAACACGCCATCACTCCAATTCAGCAATACAGTTATACCGTTGGAAAAAATTCATCGGATTCTGCCATGATTATTGATGCTATGGATTTGTTGTATTCGGACAAAGTAGATGGTTTTTGTATTGTTTCTAGCGATTCTGATTTTACACGATTGGCCATTCGTCTTCGTGAATCCGGAATGAAAGTTATTGGAATAGGCGAAAAGAAAACACCTAATTCGTTCATCGTTGCCTGTGATCGTTTTATTTACATTGAAGTTTTAGAAGGCGCTATCAAAAAAACGCGAACTATTGCAACTAATACAAATAAAATACCAAAAACTAAATTGATTGAAGAGAAAAAGGAGGTCGAAAAAGCTATAGAAAAAGCTATAGACAAATCTGAACAAAAACCACTTGACAAAATCGACAATCAAACCATCGAATTAATCGAAGATACGCTCGAAGCTATTGGGGACGATGATGGCTGGGCTTTCCTTGGTGATGTAGGAAACCTAATTGTAAAGAAAAAACCCGAATTCGATCCCAGAAATTACGGCTTTTCAAAACTAACGCCTATGCTAAAATCCCTATCTGACATTCTCGAAATCGACGAAAGAGAATCAGACAAAAAAGGAATCAAACACGTTTTTGTGAGATTGCGTTATAGCTAAATTTATTTTTTTTCAATCTTTAAATCATTCAATTTTTTAATAAAAAAAATGAGAAAACAATTCTTCGCCTCCGGAATACTCCTTTTAGCAATATCTTTATTCTTTAATTATTATCTAAAAACGGCCTATTTATTTTCTGGAATAATCGTCGTTTTATTTATTGTGGGATTCTACAATTCTATCCAAAGAAAACACGCTATTTTAAGAAATTTTCCAGTTCTCGGTTATTTTCGCTATGCCTTAGAAACAATTTCACCCGAAATACAGCAATATTTCATCGAACGCACCACTGATGGAAAACCATTCTCAAGAAACCAACGTTCATTGGCTTACCAAAGATCAAAAAATATAGACGCTACAACTCCTTTTGGTACACAATTGGATTTATACAGTTCAGATTATGAAGGTATTAAACATTCTATGTTTCCTGCAAAAGTTAATGAGGAATTGCCAAGAATACTTGTGGGCGGAGCTTCTTGTAAACAACCTTATTCGGCTTCTTTGCTGAATATTTCGGCAATGAGTTTTGGCGCATTGAGCGAAAATGCTGTTCGTTCCTTGAATAATGGAGCTAAAAAAGGAAATTTTTACCACAACACCGGCGAAGGCGGATTAACCGATTATCACTTACAAGGAGGCGATGTAACCTGGCAAATAGGAACTGGTTATTTTGGTTGTCGTAACGAAGACGGTACTTTCAATCCTGAAAAGTTTGCAGAAAAAGCAAATCTTCCTGCGGTAAAAATGATTGAAATTAAATTATCTCAAGGGGCAAAACCAGGTCATGGCGGGGTGCTTCCTGCATCAAAAAATACCGAAATAATAGCGCAAATTCGTGGCGTAAAACCATTCACAACCATACTTTCACCACCGAGTCATACCGCTTTTCATGACGCCAAAGGATTGGTAGAATTTATAGCTCAATTACGTGAATTATCGAACGGAAAACCTGTAGGTTTCAAACTTTGCATTGGCGAAACTTTGGAATTTGAAAAAGTATGCCAAGAAATGATTTTTTTAGATTGTTATCCAGATTTTATAACGGTTGATGGTGCCGAAGGCGGAACTGGAGCAGCACCTTTGGAATTTGCAGATGGAGTTGGAATGCCCTTTGAACCTGCATTAATTTTTGTAAATAAAACTTTGAAAAATTATAAAATCCGAGATAAAATCCGAGTGATTTGTAGTGGTAAAATAATTTCAGGTTATTCAATTTTACGAGCGGTTGCAATGGGAGCGGATATTTGTAATAGTGCTCGTGGTTTTATGTTTTCGTTAGGCTGTATTCAAGCTTTACGTTGCAACAATAATGAATGCCCAACAGGTGTTGCTACCCAAAACAAGATGCTAATGAAGGGCTTGGTAGTTAGCGATAAATCAGAAAGAGTATTTAATTTTCATAAAAATACCCTTCATGCTGCTAATGAATTATTAGCAGCCTCAGGAAAAAAGAGTTTTGATGAAGTTGATATCCATATTTTTATGCGTGGTGACGAGTTTATCAATTTATCAAATCTCTATTTTACAGATAATTTGACAAATGTAAATACCGATTAATTTTAATACTAATTAGGATAATAAAACGAAAAAGAGGCTTTAATAGGCCTCTTTTTTTTATAAAAAATTTAAAAATAGTTTTGATAAATTAATTACTACAAACCTATCTTTTATATTTTTATTATTTATTGAAATACAAATTAAATGTCCCTGAAATTCCAGAATAGGTTCCATCAAACTTCAATACCAAATCAGAAGCAGACAGACTCGCTACTCTAAAAGTTCCACTTAAATTTGTTCCTGTAACAAAAATTGAAATTGTGCTTCCACTTTGCGACCAATTTCCTATTTTTTCTTCAAAAGCACATGATGTTGTATAATTGCCATATTTTGCAATACCTCCCGCATCTAGTTCAATGTAATCTTTATTGCATCCTACTTCATTATTAAAATAATCAGTCGAATATGGCAAAGTAATTCCGCTAGTGGTAGCACTAGATTTATTGAAATTCCATTTTCCTTGAATAAAATTCATATCTACAGGGCCATTTCCACTACTACAAGAAGTAAAAAATGTTCCAAAAATGAATACTAAAACTAACAAAACAAATAGCTTTCTCATGGTTGAATATATTTTTATTTACAATAATAAATAATTTAATCTAGGTAGCTCAAAATTATTAAAAAAAATATAGAATAGAAAAAATCCTTAACAACCGAAAATATAAATGGTGAAAATTTTCGAAACGGTGTATATTTGTCTTTTATCCAATTAAAAACAAAATCATGAAACTCGTTTTTGCAACCAACAACAAAAACAAAATCCTTGAAGTACAACAATTACTTCCCGAAAGTATTGAAATTATCAGTTTGGAAAGCATAGGTTGTTTTGAAGAAATCCCAGAAACTGCTAACACAATCGAAGAAAACGCCATTATGAAAGCTAACTATATTTCCGAAAAATATGGTTATAATTGCTTTGCAGACGATACCGGACTAGAAGTGGACGCACTGAATGGAGAGCCGGGTGTTTTCTCGGCGCGCTATGCAGGTGATCATAAAAATTCTGAAGATAATATGGATAAATTATTGAGGACTTTAGAAAACAATCCCAACAGAAAAGCCCAATTCAAAACTGTAATTGCATTAAACATAAACGGAAATCAGCACCTTTTTTCCGGAATTGCTCGAGGTGAAATAACCAGAAATAAGATTGGAAATGAGGGTTTTGGCTACGATCCAATCTTCAAACCAGAAGGTTATCAACAAACATTTGCTCAACTTTCACTCAAAGAAAAAGGCACTATAAGCCATCGAGCCAAAGCAACGGTCCAACTTATTACTTTTCTAAAAAACTAACTAATTGATTTTCAATTGACAATAAAAAGACAAATCTAAATTTTGTATTAGATTATATCGTTTTTTAGATGTACTTTTGCACCAAATTTTAAAAATACATATGAACAAATTTGAACAATTAGGATTGAGTGAATCGCTACTACGTGCGATTATCGATCTAGGATTTGATAATCCGACCGAAGTACAGGAGAAAGCGATTCCCCTATTATTGGAACAAGACATTGATTTAGTTGCGTTGGCTCAGACAGGGACAGGGAAAACAGCAGCTTTCGGTTTTCCAGTCATTCAAAAAATTGATGCCAACAATAGAAATACACAGGCGTTAATTTTATCACCTACTCGCGAACTATGTTTGCAGATTACAAACGAAATTAAAAACTACTCAAAATACGAAAAAGGTATAAATGTAGTAGCTGTTTATGGTGGTGCAAGTATTACTGACCAAGCTAGGGACATCAAAAGAGGAGCGCAAATTATTGTGGCTACTCCAGGTAGAATGCAAGACATGATTAACAGAGGATTGGTAAACATTTCTCAAATTAATTACTGTATTCTTGACGAAGCAGATGAAATGTTGAACATGGGTTTTTACGAAGATATCGTAAACATCCTTTCGACTACACCTGACGAAAAAAACACTTGGTTATTCTCGGCTACAATGCCGCAAGAAGTTGCGCGAATTGCAAAACAATTCATGCGTGACCCACTCGAAATTACTGTCGGTACTAAAAACTCCGGCTCAGCTACGGTTTCTCACGAATTTTACTTGGTAAATGCTCGTGACCGTTACGAAGCTTTGAAACGTTTAGCAGATGCTAATCCAGACATTTTCTCAGTTGTTTTTTGTAGAACAAAAAGAGATACTCAAGCTGTAGCAGAAAAATTAATCGAAGATGGTTATAGCGCTGCCGCTTTGCACGGAGATTTATCCCAAGCGCAACGTGATGGTGTAATGAAGTCATTTAGAGGGCGCCAAATCCAAATGCTTGTTGCTACTGATGTTGCAGCACGTGGAATAGACGTTGATAACATTACTCACGTGGTAAATTATCAATTGCCTGACGAAATAGAAACCTACAATCACCGTTCGGGTCGTACAGGTCGTGCAGGAAAATTGGGGACTTCTATTGTTATTGTAACTAAAAGTGAAATTCGCAAGATTTCTTCTATCGAAAGGATCATCAAACAAAAATTTGTTGAAAAATCTATTCCATCTGGAAT
>CANCPC010000060.1 GCA_947379965.1 Flavobacteriaceae bacterium
ATACAGAAATTACTCTTTTTTTGTTATATCACTTTGTGTAGATTTGTTAGATAAATTTTCGAACCATGAAACCAGACTTATTCAAATCACCGGATTTTTACCAACTTGACGATTTATTGACTGATGAACATAAATTAGTAAGGGAAGTCGCAAGAATTTGGGTAAAACGAGAAGTTTCACCCATTATTGAGGAATATGCGCAACGTGCCGAATTTCCTAAACAAATTATTAAAGGATTAGCCGATATTGGTGCTTTCGGAGCTTATATTCCCGAAGAATATGGCGGCGCTGGATTGGATCACCTATCGTATGGGTTGATTATGCAAGAAATTGAAAGAGGCGATTCTGGTGTTCGCTCAACTGCTTCAGTACAAACTTCCTTGGTTATGTATCCAATTTGGAAATACGGAAACGAAGAGCAACGTCTAAAATATTTACCTAAACTGGCTACGGGAGAATTTATGGGTTGCTTTGGCTTGACCGAACCTAATCACGGATCTGATCCTGGAAGTATGATTACTAATTTTAAAGATAAGGGCGACCATTATCTTTTGAACGGAGCCAAAATGTGGATTTCGAATGCCCCTTTTGCTGATATTGCGGTTGTTTGGGCAAAAAATGAAGAAGGAAGAATTCATGGTTTGATTGTAGAACGAGGCATGAAAGGATTCTCAACACCAGAAACACATAATAAATGGTCGCTTCGTGCATCATCAACTGGAGAATTAATTTTTGATAATGTAAAAATACCAAAAGAGAATTTATTACCCAATAAATCAGGATTAGGAGCAGCATTGGGTTGCTTAGATTCGGCTCGTTATGGAATTTCTTGGGGTGCTATTGGTGCTGCTATGGATTGTTATGATACTGCTTTGCGTTATGCCAAAGAAAGAATTCAATTTGGCAAACCCATTGCTGGAACTCAATTACAACAAAAAAAATTAGCCGAAATGATAACGGAAATCACCAAGGCACAAGTGTTAACATGGCGATTGGGAGTTTTAAAAAACGAAGGAAAAGCGACAACTGCCCAAATTTCAATGGCAAAAAGAAATAATGTAGCTATGGCAATACAAATTGCTAGAGAAGCAAGACAAATTCTCGGCGGAATGGGAATTACTGGCGAATACTCGATTATGCGACATATGATGAATTTAGAATCGGTAATAACATATGAAGGAACGCATGACATTCATTTATTGATTACAGGAATGGATATTACTGGTATTCCAGCTTTTAAATAGTAATAAACATCTATTAAACTATTCATAAAATTGATAGACAAAGCTTCTTGAAAACAAGAAGCTTTTCTATTTTTGTAAAAAATTTAAACAATGAACATAAAAATTATAAACGAAAGCATTCAGCTTCAAAAAGATACCTTATTACAACATCCATTGTATGAAAAAGTAAAAACTATTGAAGATTTACATTGTTTTCTTGAAAGTCATGTTTATGCTGTTTGGGATTTTATGTCTTTGTTAAAGGCTCTACAATCTAAACTTACTTGTACTTCTACCCCTTGGTTTCCATCCAAAAATCCCGAAACAAGATATTTGATTAATGAAATTGTTCTAGCTGAAGAAACGGACTTAACATTGGATGGTCGCAGACAAAGTCACTATGAAATGTATCTTGAAGCCATGGAAGCTAGTGGTGCAAATACGTCCGAAATAAAAGATTTTTTAATAGAAATTAATTCTCTTCATAATATATTTGTAGCTATTAAAAAAAGTCAATTACATCCAAAAATTAAAGATTTTTTAGACTTTACCTTTAAAGTTATTGATGAAGGCAAAACCCACGAAATTGCAGCTGCTTTCACTTTTGGAAGAGAAGATTTGATTCCGTCAATGTTTACCGAAATATTAAGAAACTTTCAAACAAATTTTCCTGAAACGGATTTAAGCAAACTAATCTATTATTTTGAAAGACATATCGAAATAGATTCTGATGAACATGGTCCAATGGCAATGAAAATGATTTCGGAACTTTGTAAAACTGACGCTCAAAAATGGAGAGAGGTTCAGGCAATTTCAAAATTAGCTTTAGAAAAACGTATTGGACTTTGGGATGCAATCGAAGAGCAAATTACACTAAAAACAGAAATGGTTTAAATCCGTTTCTTAAGTTATTTTAAAACAAAAAGGCTTTTCATTTCTGAAAAGCCTTTTTGTTTTTGAATAAAAAAATTAAATATTTACATCATTGGTGCCAACTCCATCTCTAAACCTTCCATTTCTTTGGTAACAACAACTTGACAACTCAAGCGGCTATTCGGTTTTGAATGTTGCAATCTAGAAAGGGTTGTGTCTTCCAATTCTTTTTTTTCGGGTAATGAAACTTCGTTCAAAATATAACATTGACAAGTAGAACACATCGCCATTCCCCCACAAACGCCAACCGTTCCTATGGGTTCAAGTTCATAAGCACGAACAACTTGCATCAAATTTAACGCCATATCGGTGGGAACTTGAATTTCATGTGTTTTACCTTTTCGATCAGTAATTTTTATCGTAATATCCATTTTTGCTTAAGTAGTCTGGTTTTAATAATTGAAATAGGATATATTGAGAGACCATTAAAATAAAAATTCTCCCTAATTTAATCAGGAGATTTCTTAATAGTTATTTATTCGCAATTAGCTAATTGTATTTTTCAAAAGCAAATTAAATGAATACGTCATCCAAAAAATTTATTCTACATTGATAACAGTTTCTATTTGAGGTGCAAACTTTTTTACAGTAGTTTCTACACCAGCTTTCAACGTCATTTGGTTTACACTACAATTCGTGCAAGCACCTTCTAGACGAACTGTTACATGTTTACCATCTTCAATTGAAACTAACGAAATATCTCCACCATCATGATTCAAAAAAGGTCGAATTTCTTCAAGGGCTTTCAGAACATCATTTGTTAATTCTTCTGTTGTCATACTTTAGATTTTAAGATTTTAGATAGTTAAATCGATAGATTTAAAAAAAAATCAACGATTTCATTGTCTAAGTTTTCTATTTTTTTACTGCTGAGCAACCCGCCATGGTTGTAATTTTAATAGCTTCGGTGGCCGGTAAATTATTATTTCTATCTACTACTTCACGAACGACATTACGGGTAATTTCTTCGAATATTGATTCGATTACAGAACCAGATTGCAAAGCTGCAGGACGGCCAAAATCTCCTGCTTCACGAATAGATTGCACTATTGGAACTTCTCCCAAAAATGGCACTTTTAAATCTTCGGCAAGATTTTTAGCCCCTTCTTTTCCGAAAATATAGTATTTATTATCTGGCAATTCTGCAGGTGTAAAATATGCCATGTTTTCTATAATTCCTAAAACTGGAATATTTATCGCTTCAGATACAAACATCGAAACTCCTTTTCTGGTATCCGAAAGTGCTACTGCTTGTGGAGTACTAACAATAACAGCTCCGGTAATTGGCAAAGATTGCATGATAGAAAGGTGAATATCTCCTGTTCCTGGAGGAAGATCGACTAATAAAAAGTCTAATTCGCCCCATGCTGCATCAAAAATCATTTGGTTTAATGCTTTTCCAGCCATTGGTCCACGCCAAATAACGGCTTGGCTTGGAGAAGTGAAAAATCCTATTGAGAGGATTTTTACGCCATAGTTTTCAATAGGTTTCATTTTTGATTTATTGTCAACGATAACCGAAATAGGTTTTGCGCTTTCACAATCAAACATCATTGGCATAGATGGTCCATAAACATCGGCATCAAGAACACCAACCGAAAACCCCATTTTAGCTAGTGATACCGCTAAATTTGCAGTAACCGTAGACTTACCAACTCCTCCTTTTCCGGAAGCAACAGCAATGATATTTTTTATTCCAGGAATAGATTTGCCTTTTACTTCAGGTGTTTCTGGATTTTCAACTTTAACATTGATTTTAATTATAGCGTCGGGCGAAACTCGTTCAAGAATAATTTTTTTAATATCATCTTCCGCTCGTTTTCTAATGTGCATGGCAGGAACATGTAAAACTAAATCAACAACAACCTCATCTCCAAAAGTGATTACATTTGCAATTGCTCCACTTTCAACCATATTTTTACCTTCACCAGCAATAGTTATGGTTTCTAATGCTTTCAGAATTTCTTTTCTATCTAATTTCATATTCTAATTATCGTTTTCAATGGAAGATTTCCAGTTGAATTATTGTATGTGTTTTAAACGGATTCTATATGAAGAATATCGGTTGCAAAGATACTATGAAAAGTTCTTATATTAAATATTTTAAACTTGATTTATTGGACGAAATATCTGGAAAAATTAATAGTGTTTTATACCATTAAAATTGAATTTCTGGTTGCCAAAAATGATTTTCAAAATCAATAATTTGATTATTGATCACAACAATACCTTCACTTTCTAGTAATTGTTGCATCAAATTGGTCCCGTCGAAATGGTGTTTTCCTGTGAGTAATCCTTTTCTATTCACGACACGATGCGCCGGAACCTCATCTCTATTATGACAAGCATTCATTGCCCAACCAACCATTCTTGCGGATCTTGCGGATCCTAATGCCTTTGCAATAGCGCCATAAGAGGTGACTTTACCATAAGGAATTTGGCAGGCAACATCATAAACCTTATTGAAAAAATTATCTTTTTCAATCATTTTTACCAATAATATTTTATGATATGCCACAAAGTTATTGTAGAAATTAATCCAGTTATACTACCTATTATTGCATTCATATTTTTTAATAGAAAATCCTTTTTGTTTTCGATTCTATTAAAAAATGCGATGTAAGAATAAAATACAGAAAAAGATCCAATTATTGCGCCAATTAAAAAAATGGCAATCGAGATTAAATCGAAAGAAAACAACTTAAAGGCAGCTAAAGTTACACTAACAAATACGTAATAAGGAATTGGGAAAAAATTAATTAAGGAAAGAAAAATCCCCAAAATAAAACGATTGGTTTTACTATTATTATTAATCCTTCTTGTTTTATCTTTTGGCTTCTTAGCAAGAAACAAAAAATAAATCGTTAATGTAGCAAATATACCAAACCCAACTTCCCGTAATAAAGTAACTAAATCTGGTCGTCTATCGATAACTCTAGCGAAAAAAATAGCGATAAAAACCTGAAAAAAAATAACAAGTATTGCTCCTGATATAAACCATAAAGCATTTTTTTTACCCTCGCTCATATTTACTTTTGCAGCTGTCATATTGATTAAACCTGGAGGAATAATTCCGATGAAGGCGGTAATAAAACCTATAAATAATGTCGAGATAAAACTCATTCGTTAGGGGAAAAAATTCAAATAAATAAATCGAAAAACAGTAGCAAAAAAATTGCTATTCCTTAATTTTGAATCTAATATACGTAATTGCTTTGTTAATTTCCAAATATTGCTTTTCGTAAAATGTCTGAAAAGCAGTAACTTCCTCAGGACTTCCTTCATTTACATAGACATTATGATTGGCATATAAAACCTCATGACCCTCACCATGCAAGAGCCCAAGCGTGTAACCATGCATAAATTCACTATCCGTTTTCAGGTTTACAACACCGTCATTTTTTAGAATTTTTTTATACAATTTTAAAAATTCCGAATTGGTCATTCGGTGTTTGGTACGCTTATATTTTATTTGAGGATCTGGAAAAGTAATCCAAATCTCGTCTACTTCATTTTCAGCAAAAATATGATTTATTAATTCGATTTGAGTGCGAATAAAAGCCACATTATGCAAACCGGTTTCAACAGCTGTTTTTGCACCGCGCCAAAAACGGGCGCCTTTAATATCAATTCCAATAAAATTTTTATTTGGATATTTTTCAGCTAGACCAACAGAATATTCGCCTTTACCACAACCTAATTCGAGTACTAACGGATTATCATTTTTGAAAAATTCAGTATTCCATTTGCCTCTTAGCGGAAACAAATTCCCTACTACTTCTTCTCTTGTTGGTTGAAAAACATTGTTAAATGTTTCGTTTTCCTTAAATCTCTTTAACTTATTTTTACTTCCCACGCTTTTATAAAATATTTCCGCAAAATTAAGGAAATATATAAGACCATTGTCATGGTTTATAAAAATTAAAATGAATCATCCCCTTTATTTAAATCTCTTTTTTTTATTGGAATAAAAGCGCAAAAAAAGCATTAAGAATTGTTTTACCATATCTATAAAATTTAAATAATTGCTGTTTTACCAAAAGTTCTTTTCAATAGTATTCCTATTAAGTGAAAAACTTTTTTGGCTGTTTTATGAACAAAGCGATACAGTGCATTTTTAAATAATATAAAAGAATTAGTTTTATTGATTACTTTTTATAAGTCATTTGATTTTTTATATTTTTTGACTTGAACAATGGTTTTCCTTGAAGCGCTTGAATTAGCGTTATCAAAGCCAATAATCCATATATAATAGAAAGTCCAAACGTTAATTTGGTGTTTTTTAAAACATAATACGAAAGTATCGGCATTACTTGTAAGGCGTGCATACCGATAAAATGGGAAACTCTTAAATCGCCAACGGTTTTGCTCCAACCATCGAATACAAAGCTGCGTAAACAGGTGTGCTAATATTATAGTGCGAAAGCTGTCCTTTATTAGCTTGAAATGCAATATAAAAAATTTCAAAACCCAATAAAATAATAACATACCAATTGAATAACTTGATATTGAAATTGGGCAAATAATAGCAATACCAAGCATTTACACTATAAACCTTAGTATTTGTATATTTTGTAAGTGTAATAAAAACAATGGATAACACTAAACATAACAAACCATAATAAAATAAGGTTTCATTTCGGAGTTTGAGTTGTTGAATAAAGTCGACCATTTTTAAATCCTTTTTAGCTGATTTTAATATTTGATTTGAAATTTATTTTATTAAAAATTACTAATTATTAAGTGTTGCTGGTTGTGTAAAATATTTTTTTCTAAACCAAAAAGCAAGATTTACTAATGTTATTAAGGCAGGAACTTCCACCAAAGGACCAATTACTCCCGCAAAAGCTTGTCCGCTATTAATACCAAAAACACCAATAGAAACCGCAATTGCAAGTTCAAAGTTATTTCCTGTTGCCGTAAAAGCAATAGCCGTAGATTTGGAATAATCCGCTCCAAAATATTTTCCAATAAAGAAACTAATCACAAACATAATGCTGAAATAAATGACTAAAGGCAATGCAATTCGCAATACATCATAGGGAATTTGAACAATTAATTCCCCTTTTAAACTAAACATTAATACAATGGTAAACAGTAATGCAACTAGAGTTATTGGAGAAATCACCGGAATATATTTGTTTTCAAACCAATCCTTCCCTTTGATTTTGATAAGCGCATACCGACTTATTATGCCTAAAGCAAAAGGGATTCCAAGATAAATTCCAACGCTCTCGGCAATTTGACCAATGCTAATGTTAACTTCAAAACCGGTATAACCAAAAACTGGAGGCAATACAGTAATGAATAAATAGGCATAAACGCTATATAACAATACTTGGAATATACTGTTGAGAGCGATAAGACCAGCGGCATATTCTCGGTCTCCATCGGCCAAATCATTCCAAACGACTACCATCGCAATACATCTTGCCAGACCTATCAGGATAACGCCAATCCTATATTCGGGATAACCGTTTAATAAAAGTAAGGCTAAGGAAAACATTAAGATTGGTCCTATAACCCAATTCAATAAAAGCGAAGCGCCAAGTACTTTGGTGTTTTTGAATACTTCACCCATTTGCTCATATTTGACTTTCGCCAAGGGCGGATACATCATCAAAATTAATCCTATTGCCAACGGAATATTCGTTGTTCCGCTCGAAAACGAATTGATAAAATCACTACTTGACGGAATAAAATAGCCTACAGAAACTCCAATAGCCATGGCGAGGAATATCCAAAGGGTTAAAAATCGATCGAGAAAACCTAATTTCTTTCTTTCTACAACGGGCGAACAATTGGTTGCTGACATATTTATTTTTTAATTTTTGAAAAAACATAAAACATTTCAGTAGCAATTTGGATGCTACGTTCTTGATATTTTTCTGCTTGTTGAGGGGTGTTATCGAACGCTTTTGGATCTTCGAAAGTAATTGGAATTCGTTTTTCGGCACCAGCAATAAACGGACAACTACCATCGGCTTGCGAACAAGTCAGAATGGCAACAAATTCACTTTTGGGGTTGAAATCATCCTCGTAGGTTTTAGAAAACCCAATAACAGGAGGTTCATTTTCGGAGTATTTTATCGCGTATACAGGATTATTACCTTCCGCAATAGTTTGAATTTGAAAACCTTGATTGCTCAATGTTTTTGCCACGACAGGAAACATAGCCGTAGCTTCGGTACCGCCCGAATAGCAAAATACCTTGTTAATATCAAAATAATATGCAGCCGTTTGCGCCCATATTTGCGATAAGTGACTTCGGCGGGAATTATGAGTGCAAATTAAATTCAGTCTAACTTCATCATTATTTAAAACCTTATTTTGAATATATTCAATAAGAGGTTCTAGAATTATTTTGCGTTCTTCGGATATTGTTTTATAATCAAAAGAAGCAATTGTTTTTTTTAATTCGGGCGAAAATCTTTTGTTTGTAATCATCTATTATCTGTTAAAAAGGTTAGCAGCAGTTGCTGTTTGGCGTGCAGCAAGAAGTTTTTTCTTTCCACTCGCCTATTTTTGTTTTTAGTTTTTCGGGTGGAATTCCGCAATTATCTTTAGCAAGACAATCAGTCATTTTATTGGTAAGAATAAAATCTTTGCCATCATAGTCTATACCATATTTTCCAATAGTCTGCGACTGATATTCGACTTCTATTTCTTCGTCACCAATGTTCAAAACCTTTTCGGAAAGTTCGATAATATTCAATAGTTTTTGAGGTTTTAAACGATGCTCGAAGTCATTGGCTTCCCAAAGCTGAAAATTAACTTTCGTTTCTTGTCTGACGGTTCCGCCACAATCTATAAAGTTTTTGGTAATCAAACTTACTTCGGTAACATGAAAATGTTCTGGGACAAAAGTGCCATCGGGCAATTTGAAGCTTACGTTTTCGGCCGTTTTTAAATAATTTTTAATTTCGGATAGTTTCATGATTTTGATGTTTTAAGTTAACAACATGCTGAATTATTTTTTTCGATATGGCTGTTAATGCTTCCAAAAAAGTTTTTGATTTTGGCAAAACCTTCTTCGTTAATGCAATAACATATTGTCTTTCCGTCGATACTTCCTTTAATTAAATTAGCATTTTTAAGCTCTTTCAAATGTTGAGAAACCGTTGGTTGTGCGAGTGGTAATTCATTTACGATATCGCCGCAAATACAACTATCCACCTTGATTAAATATTCTATAATGGCTATTCTTGCGGGGTGACCTAGTGCTTTTGTTAAAATGGCTAATTCATTTTGGCTCTCTGTAAAGTGATCCGATTTTGTAATTCCCATAGTTCATATTTATATATTGCAATATTACGATAAATTATTGAATTTATTAAAACATTTGATTAAATTTGATTTTTTGTGTCGGAACAATTATAGTTTTTAGTGTAAAAAATATTCAAAAGAAGCAAATAAAGCTGAATATAGGAATCTATAAATGGAGATTTATTTTCTTCACTCATCACATCAAAAGCACACCCAAAATCGCCACTTAAACCCCATAAAAAAACCATACATTGTTGTAAGGCTTGAATTTACTAGTGTATGGAATACCAGAAATCAGGGAAGGTAACCATGACAAATTACATTGATAAAGTTGAAGTGGTTAGAGAAGTAAATCGACAAGGGTTTCCTTACTTTGGTGGTTAATCTTTTAATTCAAAGAATGAAGCTCTGCAATATAAAGAGAGCCGATTGCTGTGCGAAGTCTCCAGACTTGGCAACCATAGAATAAAACACTATTTGTATTTTTAGTCAAGACTTTGCAGAGCAGTTAGGAATTTTTAAGTAATGCAAAATCGTGTATTTTCTAGCATTTTGCCAACTATTAAGTACTCCCAAGAAATTTATTATTAAGCATAAAAAAAGCTCCCGAAAGAGCATTCTTTTTAATCGTCATAGTGAAATCTACATTGTAGTATAACACATTTTTGGTCAACACCTTTTGTTCCTGAAACCTTATAAACTATTCGATGCTCACTTTTAATTCTTCTGGACCAATAACCTTTTAAATCATATCTCAAAGGCTCGGGTTTTCCTAATCCTCTGAATGGGTCTTGACGTATCGATTTTATTAAATCTTTTATCCTTTTGACCGTATCAGGGTCATTGTCTATCCAATATTCTATATCTTCCCAACCATTTGATGTAAAGCTAATATCCATGCTTAAATGGTTTCTAATTCATCTAAACTAAAAGACTTCAATTCGCCTTTTTCGGCTTGCTGTAGGGATTCAGCAAGTCTTCTTCTATTAGCATTAGTAGATAATAAATGTTGTGTTTCCGTCATTGAATTGTATTCTTTTAGGGATATAATTACAACGGCATCTTCTTCGTCATTTCTTGAAACTACCAACATTTCTGACGATTCAGATACTTCATCAAAATAGCTTTTCATGTTTTTTCTCAATGTTGAAATGGATACTGCTTTCATACTATTATTTTTAGTTGTACTTCTAAATGTACGTTCAAAGGTACGATAAAATTATAGCTATAGATAAAAAAATATTATTTTTTTGAAGACAGGGTTTTTAGCTTCGATAGGTTATCAGAAATCGTTAAAGGTTACGATGACGAACTATATTGATAAGGTTGAAGTGGTTAGAGAAGTGAATCGTCAAGGGTTTGGGTATTTTGGGTAGTTTTAGGTGGTCATTTTGAATTGGAATTGGGTGGTCAATTTCACTGGAATTTGCAAACAATACCACCAATACAAAATTGGGGATAGTTTTAAACCAATTTACTCTTATATTTGAAAAAGGCTCAGATTATAAAATCCAAGCCTTAATATTTTAACTTATATACTATGTAGGTATAATACCTTTTAAAAAATTCTTCCATTCAAATAATCACAAATTTACTTTTTTTTCTGAACTTTTGGAAGGTTTCAACGAGGGTACATTCCCTGGTGTGCTTTTATTATCACGTTGACGTTGGTCGGGTTTTCCTGTTGATATTGCAGTTCTTTTTGGTCCTGGTTTAAGTGCCATAATTTCAAATTTTAGTTAATTATAAATTCCAAATGAATTACCGTCAAATCATATTGCTTGTTTGTATTGACTGCCTTTATTTCCAATCAAGATAAAATTTAAACATTAAATCAGTCAGATAAACTTTTTTATCATCAACATATAAAACTTGTCTTGAACTTGTCTTGGTCAAATTTGCATTTATTCTTTCAACAGCTTGTAAAATTTGGTTAGTTAAGGCTCCTTTAAATGTTGCTTCACTTTGATAAGTTCCATTATCGATAAATTTTTGAATCGTTTCGGTTGGCATTTTTGACCAAGACCAATTTGATATTTCTGTATAAGAAACTCCTTTTTCTAATTTAGAGATATCAAACGACTGAATAGCTTTTAGTATTTCTTCATATTGGTTGAAAGCTTTATTTTCTTGCTGTTTTCTTGCTCCTGATGAAACCTGTTCATATAATCCTGAATAGTCATTATTTAGTTCGCATGCAACTTTCTTACATGCATTATCAACAATAAATACATCTGTAAAATTTATTTTTTTGTTTGAAGTGGACTTAATACTAGATGTTAATAAAATTTCTTTACAAATTGATTGAACTAAGAATGCGTTTTTTAAGGAAGCATCTATTATTTTATCAACAATTTCTTCCGAAAAATTACAGTTAAGTTTTTCACATCCTTTACTTATAATTTGTTTTACTTCTTCTTTTTGCAGATAATCAAAATTTAAATGTTTTAAACGCCCAGATAAATCAGGATTGTTTTTTAATGCCCTATTTGGCAAACTAGGGATTCCGATTAATAAAAATAATATTCCTTCATCTTGAAAATGTTTTAAATCTTCTGACAATATTTTATTGAAATCTCCTGAAGTTAGGTGATAATCTTCAAGTACAATAATTAGTTTCTTTTTATCTTTTATATTACTACATAAGAAATTTACATCAACTTTAGTTGTTATATGTGCTTTGGTTTCAATAAAACTATACGAAATTTCATCTGTTGAATTTTCTGCAACTGAGGCAATATCTTTTGAGCCGAGAGTACTTGAACTAGAATAAGTTTGTTTATTTGCTGTATTACCAGAAGTTAATTTTAACTGACCAAGTTGTAATTGAGAAGCAACATAATCATATAAATCATTTATTTTAGAACTATTATTGCATCGAAAAGTAACAACGTTATAACCATTATTCTCCAAAAACTTTTGACGATAGACTGTTTTGCCACTTTTTGAATAACCTAAAAAAAGAAGTGCTTTGTCTTTTGTATTTAAAACTTCGTTTAATTGTTCTTCCAAAACTTTCCTTTCAATAAAAGTATACTGTGGAATGCCAAGGGTTTTGAAAACTTCACTTGTTAATAAAGTTTCTATTTGTTTCTTTTTTCCAAATAACCAATTATAAATATTCATAAATAAGTATGCTTTTTATTAAAGATTGCCACTAAGTTTTATATACTCGATACGAACCAACTGTCACACTTTAAAAATTTGAAAAGATTACAGCTTTTAATCGGTTAAATATATAAAAATCATCCCATAAATCATCAAAATAACTTTTTATTTTTGGATAATAGGGCCAAAGAAGATTATAATAAAAGTGAAAAAACAACAGTTAAATGAAAATGGACTAATCCAACAAGTTTAAATCCAATCAAACCATTTTTTGCTTACGATTTACAATATAATTCGGGTAAAAGCACCTAAAAATTAATACTACAGCAAATGGAGAAAACATATACCTTTGTATTTCATTTCAAATACTTTTAAGTTAAAGTTAACGTTAGTTTGAATACGTAAGTCAGAGGTAATATGAAAAATATAAACTAAAAGAAACCAAAATAATGTCTTTAAACATACCTATAATAATTAAGAGAATAGAATTAATAAAAACCCTTATATCTCTTGAAGAAGAAGAAATTATTGCAGAACAGATAATCAAGTTAGAAGATTTCCAATCAAACGAAAAAGTAAATGAAATAATTATTCTATTGAAACAAAAGTACTATGGCGAAGCGGTAAATCAAATAGAAATTTTAATCAATTTACACAAACAATTAACTTTTTGGATAGACCCAGAAATTGATGCACTAAAACTTGAAATAAAATCACTTGAAGTTGAAGTAAATAATTTATCTGATGAAAAAGCAGATTTAGAAAAAATAGTACATGAATTCGGAATAAGACATAATCAAGAATTAGGCAATCTTATTATTAAAATACTGCAATATAGAAAAGAAAGTGCCAAAGGAACACCTCAGGAACAGGAAGCAGAAGAAGATTATAATTCATATCACAAAGAATTCGAATCTTCTAAAAACAATGAAATTGAAGAACTAACAGAAGAAGAACAAAAAGAACTGAAGAGCAAATACCGAAAAGCTAGTAAACTTTGTCATCCTGATTTAGTAAGTGAAGAGCAAAAAGAATTAGCAACGAAAATTTTTGCAGAATTAAGTAATGCTTACGAAAGAAATGATATAAAAAAAATAAGGGAAATTTTAGAGAATTTAGAAAACGGGGATTTCTTTACTACCAAATCAGAAGCAATTAATGAAAAAGAATTGTTAAAATTTGAAATTGAGAAATTGCGTTTAAAAATCAAAGAATTAAAAGTACAATTACAAATAATTATAGAAAGTCCAACTTACGAAACGATAATTAGTATTGATAACTGGGAAGATTATTTTTCAAATGCCAAAAAAGAATTAAGTTCACAATTAAAGGATTTAGAAAATGAAGAATAACGAACTAATACAATATGAAGGAGGTTTAATAAAGCGAGTAGGCAATGCTATAAGCATAACAAATAAGCTATTAGTAGTAGAAACGCAATTAATTCCTTATCGAAAAAATGATAAATGGGGGTTTTGTACACCAGACAAAACTATTGTTATTGATTGTGTTTATGAGAACGTTTCTGGTTTTGAGGAATTAGCAAGAGTAAAAAAAAATAATAAATTTGGGTTTATTGATAAAAAAGGGAGTGTAATTATACCTTGTATATATGAATGGGCTTTTAAATTTAAGGAAGGATTAGCCTGTATACAAAAAAACGATAAATATGGTTTTATTAATAAAAGTGGAAGTCTAATTATCCCTTGTATTTATGATAAAAAAACTTCCTTTTTTGAAGGATTAGCCTGTATACAAAAAAACGATAAATATGGATTTATAGATAAAAAGGGAAATATAATTATCCCTCTTATCTACAAGAATGCATGGAATTTCAACGAAGGTATAGCTTGTATTGAAATAGATTTTAAATTTGGAGCAATTGATAATAATGGAAATATTATTATTCCTTGTATATATACTTCTTCATTTATATTTTATGAAGGTTTGGCTATGGTACAATTAAATGGGAAATTTGGTTTTATAGACAAAAATGGAGTAATGATTATAACAAATATAT
>CANCPC010000061.1 GCA_947379965.1 Flavobacteriaceae bacterium
TAATTCTAGCTCATTAATACAGAATTAAATTATTGTAGGAATATTACAATTTAAAAATGTTTCTTTTTTATAATTTAATAGGTAAGAATATATAAATTTAAAAAGGGAATTATTATTTCCAAATTCTGAAATTCAATCGGAATTTGTTTTTTTGAATAAGAGATCGCCAGTCTATAAAAAGGATAAAAAAAACAAATAGTATTCCTGTGATAAAGCTAGTAATTGTTTTCCAACTCAAAACACCATCAATAATATTTTGTGTATTTTCTGAGGTATATTTACCCAAATTTATAACAATAGTATCACTAACAAATTTGCCTATAAAGAATGCTGGGATAATGTATAAAGGTTTTATTTTCGCCATGCCTCCAGCCAAAAATAATGGAGTTGTAGGCAGTGGCAAAAGAGAATAAGCTATTATAGCCATTTGACTTTTCCATCCCTTTTCTTTCATTTTTTCGCCAAGAAATTGAATGTCTTCATTTTTAGATTCTTTAAATATTTTACCTGCAATAAGAGGAATATATAATGTAAGGATGTACCTGCCAAGTATTGATCCCATCACTCCAATTGCAATTACTAACCAAATATTAAGATGATATTTAATTTGTAAAAAAAGCATAATTGTAAAAGCCGGCGGAAAGGGGATGGGCACAACATCAAATAATAATGCTCCCAAAAAAACGGCGATATATTGCCACCACATAGTTATATTTTTTATTTAATTAGTAGCAGAAAAGTGAAATTTATTTAAAAGTGAATGTATACTTTTAAAGTTAATGTATTTAAGATCAAAGTATAAATATACATAATTTTAGCCTTGAATGAAAGAGGTGTGTCTAGAAATAATAGTTGAATTTTATAATAATTGATTGTAATAAATTAATTATTCCGATTTGGGTGCTAGTTCACCATACCAATACGCAGAAGTAACGCCGCCATCCATCAAGAAATCACTACCCGTAATAAATGCACCGTCAGGTCCCATTAAAAGGGCGCCAACAGTTCCCACTTCGTCAGGAGTTCCTGCTCTTCCGGCGGGAGAAATTTCAAGCATTCTGCGATAACCATCACCACGCGGTCCGGCTAATTCTTCTTTTGCCAAAGGCGTTATGATAATTCCAGGACTAATGGTATTAATTCGTGCGCCTCGTTTTCCCCATCGAACGGCTTCGGCTTTTACTCGAAGTGAATTTCCTCTTTTGGATAATTGATAAGCGTGCAAGGAATCTTTCACTTGGTCCAATTGAAGAAAAGGAAGTGATAATAATTCCTCGGTAGGAGCAGTTGCCAATGCTTTGTCTTGTTCTGCGGGCAGTGATGGCAAGCGATGACCCGATTGTGAAGCGATCACCACTCCAGAACCTCCACTTTCGATTACAGAACCAAATTTTTCTAATACAAGTGCGGTACCATATAAATCTACTTTGAGTATTGTTGCAGGACTTGCCTGCGAAGGAGACACTCCGGCAGCGTGAATCAATCCCGTGATACCACCAATTGCCATGGCAGTTTCGACAAGTGCTTGAACCGATTCTTTAGAAGATACGTCAACGATTGTAGTGCTTACTACAAAGCCAGCTTCGCTAAGTATTTTTGCAGCAGCATCATTATTTTCTTGGCGAAGATCTGCCAAAAGGATATGTTTTCCTGCACCCACTCGTCGAGCAATTGCTTGCCCTATTGATCCCGCTCCAATGACTACGATTACGTTTGCTTTTTTCATTTAATAGGTACTAGTTTACTATTTAATCTTTTAAAGAAGCCATGTCTATTACAAATCGGTAACGCACATCGCTTTTCAGCATTCTATCAAAGGCATTATTGATGTCTTGCATTTTGATGATTTCTACTTCGGAGACAATGTTGTGTTCTCCACAAAAATCTAATAGCTCTTGTGTTTCTGCAATACCACCAATCAAAGAACCTGCAACCGATTTTCTTCCCAAAATCATAGGAACTGTGTTGAGCATTGGATTAATATCGCCCAAATATCCCACCAATACAAGTGTTCCGCTAATTCCCAAAGTTTGAATGTAAGGGTTAATATCGTGTGTATAAGGTACGGTATCGATAATTAAATCAAATTTTCCGTTTACGGATTGCATTTGCTCTTCATGAGTTGAAATAATTACCGCATCTGCACCAAGTTTTTTTGCATCTTTTTCTTTATTGGGTGTTCTCGAAAACAAAGTCACTTCTGCACCAAGTCCTTTTGCTAATTTGATGGCCATATGTCCCAAACCACCTAAACCAACAACTGCAACTTTGCTGTCTTTGGTTACCTTCCAATGCTTTAAAGGCGACCAAGTTGTTATGCCTGCACAAAGCAATGGTGCTACTGCTGCTAAATCGAGATTGGCAGGTACTTTTAAAACAAAATGTTCATCGGCTACTATTTTTTGGGAATAACCTCCATGTGTAGTTCCTCCCAAATATTTGTCTTTACCTCCATAAGTTCCTGTATATCCATTGAGACAATGTTGCTCTAAATCTTGTTGGCAACTTTTACAAGTTCTACAGCTGTCTACCAAACAACCAATGGCTACGATATCACCAATTTTATGTTTTGTAACCTCGCTACCTATGTGGGTAACTTTGCCTACAATTTCGTGACCCGGAACAACAGGATAGGTGGTGAAACCCCAATCATTTTTTGCACTGTGCAAATCAGAATGGCAAACACCGCAATAGAGAATTTCTATTTCAATATCTTTTGCAGTTACTTCCCGTCTGTTGATATTCATTTGCGATAAAGGTATATCTGATGCAGATGTACCAAATGCTTTTACGATTGTTGTTTTCATTTTTTTATTTATTAAATTACTTTTCTTAAATAAACACGCGTTTATTTTTCGAGAATATTGGCTTTCATAGCGATAACTTGCCACGGATTTTTCGAATCGGTTCTTGTAAATACTTCCATATAAGAAAGATGTAATTTAACTTTATTCCCAGATATTGTAACCGAGAAAGTTCCTTTTCCTGTAACAATGGCAGTATTATCCGAAACGATTGCTGTATTTTCTTCAACTATTATGTTGTCATGAACAAATGCACCACTTTTCAACCTGTTGATGTATGCATTTTTTAACTGACTATTTCCATCGGAACCCACGACTACAAATTTTTCATGGAAGACTTTTTCCAAAGAATCAATTTTATTTTCCACTTCCCATTTAAAAATAGCATTTGATAATTGAAGTATTTCTTTCTCAGGAGAAGTTTGCGAAAAGGATTGTAAGCCAGTAAAAAGTAAAGTTAGTAAAAGAATCGTTTTTTTCATGATTAAATAATTTATTAGTTAAGAATTTTTGTTGAATTTATTTTAATGTCCCGATGTAGTATGTAGGTTTACTAATTTCCAATGTTCGGCTTTTTTGTTGTATATTTCTGTGTAAACTAGATGATAAACGCTGCCACCATTTACTGTAAATTTTGCTTTGCCAACTAAAACAGCAGTATCGCCATACATTTTTGCCGAATGTTCTTTTAGTTCAATTTTATTATAAACAAAGCTCTTGGAACGCATTTGTGAAATCCATTCTTTTTTTGAGGTAATATATCCTGTTATGTGAACAAAAACAAGAGTATCATCAAAAAGGTTTTCGACTAAATCTATTTTTCCTTCGGTTTTCCAACGGAATTTATCTAGCGATAATTGAAGTATTTCGTTTTCGGTTGTTTTCATTTTTTAACTTTCGTATAGAATTTTTGATACTACAAATTTCCTCCAATAGTAGTTTTATTATGGTATACAAATTACGGATGTTATTACCATTATTACTGATTCGAATAATTGGCCTATCTTAGTTACAATCGGAATATTATATTTGCATAATAAATCTAAAAAATTGAGTTATGGAAAAGATAATTAAACTTGAAACAATCTCTCAATATAATACACTTAAAGACATAGAGACGAAGCATCCTTTGATAAGTGTTTTTGATAATAATAACACCAAAACACTTCCTAATCATTGCCGAATGCATTTTGGTTTTTACGCTATTTTTTTAAAAGCAGAAAAATGTGGAAAATTAAAATATGGTCGTAACACCTATGATTATGATGAAGGAACACTTGTTTTTATTAGCCCTGGACAAGTTTTAGAAATCAATAATGAAGATAATTATCAACCTACAGGTTTAGCCTTACTTTTTCATCCTGATTTGATAAAAGGCACAGCACTTGGTAAACAAATGAGTCAGTATTCTTTCTTTTCGTATGATTCAAATGAAGCCTTGCATTTGTCTTTAAAAGAGCAACAAATCATAAAAGATTTATATAGTAAATTAGAATATGAACTCGATCAATCTATCGATAAACACAGCAAAAGTATCGTGACCAATACTATTGAGCTGTTGCTAAATTACTGTGTTCGATTTTATGATAGGCAGTTTATTACGCGTGAAAACGTTAATACCAATATCTTATCTAAATTTGAGAATTTATTGAATGAATACTTCCAATCCGAAACCACACAGGATTTAGGACTTCCGTCTGTTGGATATTTTGCGGATTGTTTGCATCTTTCTTCCAATTATTTTGGGGATTTGATCAAAAAAGAAACGGAAAAAACAGCCCAAGAACACATTCAATTAAAATTAATTGATATTGCGAAAGAAAGAATTTTCGACACCGAAAAATCGATAAGCCAAATAGCCTTTGAACTCGGTTTTAAATATCCACAACATTTTAATCGAATGTTCAAAAAGAGCACCGGGCATACACCAAATGAATATCGAATGTTGAATTAGGAAAAACGATTTTCTTAATTCTTTAATTATAAGACACAAAAAAAGCCGAACATTTCTGTTCAGCTTTTTGTCGGGGTGGCAGGATTCGAACCTGCGGCCTTCACGCCATGCGTGACGCGATAACCTATCGATATCAAAAAATAAATTCCATAAAAAAAGCCGAACATTTCTGTTCAGCTTTTTGTCGGGGTGGTAGGATTCGAACCTGCGGCCTTCACGCCATGCGTGACGGGATAACCTATCGATATCAAAAAATAAATTCCATAAAAAAGCCGAACATTTCTGTTCAGCTTTTTGTCGGGGTGGCAGGATTCGAACCTGCGGCCTCCTGCTCCCAAAGCAGGCGCGATAACCGAGCTACGCTACACCCCGAATTTAAAAGAAACCAATATCCTCAAGATATCTTTTGGCTCCTCTTTTTTTTATTTTTTGTTCTAAAAGCATTGCTTCTGAACGTGTTGAAAATTGAATTTGGTAAATCAATTCCCAAGGTTTTCCTGATTTAGTCGATAAACTCAATCCTGAATTGTGTCTATATAATCTATTTTCAAGATTATCAGTTTGACCTGTATAATATTTTAAAGAACTTTTGCTAAACAAAACATATACTATGTACATATTTATTAAGGTATTTTAGTTGCGGTCTTCACGCTTTTCGTTACGCGTTAACCTAGCTACGCTAAACCCCGATAGCGGGTGCAAATATAATACTAATTTTGAGTTTTACAAGTAATACTATTGAATTGAGTATTTTTATTTTTAAATAGTTAAAAGTGATGGTTTTTTGCGTCTAATTTTTTAATAAAAAACATACATTTGCACTTATAAAAAAAGAAATAAATTCATTCATTATGTCTACTACAATCGAAAAAATAAAATGTCTTATTATAGGTTCTGGTCCAGCAGGTTATACCGCTGCGATATATGCTGCAAGAGCTAATATGAATCCAGTTTTATACCAAGGAATGCAACCCGGAGGCCAACTAACAACAACGAATGAAGTCGAAAACTTCCCAGGTTATGTTGATGGAGTATCAGGTCCGGAAATGATGGTGCAATTGCAAAGTCAAGCACAACGTTTTGGAGCTGATATACGCGATGGTTGGGCAACTAAGGTTGATTTTAGTGGAGATATTCATAAAGTTTGGATTAACGATACGATCGAATTGCATTGCGAAACTGTAATTATTTCGACAGGAGCATCAGCTAAATATTTAGGATTGCCATCCGAGCAACATTACTTAAAAATGGGTGGTGGAGTTTCAGCTTGTGCCGTATGTGATGGTTTTTTCTATAGAAACCAAGAAGTTGTAATTGTTGGAGCTGGAGATTCTGCTTGTGAAGAAGCGCATTATTTGTCTAAATTGTGTTCTAAAGTTACAATGCTTGTTCGAAGCGAAAAATTTAGAGCTTCAAAAATCATGGAAGAACGCGTTCGCAAAACCGAAAATATCACCATTTTGATGAACCACGATACGGTTGAGATTTTAGGTGACGGACAAGTTGTTACAGGCGTAAAAGCAAAAAACAAAACTACTGAAGCTATTTTCGATATTCCTGCAACAGGGTTCTTCGCTGCTATTGGTCATAAACCGAATACCGACATCTTTAAAGACTTTCTTACGCTTGACGAAACAGGTTATATCGTTAATATTCCTGGAACTTCAAAAACAAATGTTAATGGTGTTTTTGTTGCTGGAGACGCTGCAGATCATGTGTATCGTCAGGCAATTACAGCTGCAGGAACAGGATGTATGGCTGCTTTAGACGCAGAAAGATTTATAGCCGCAAAAGAATAATTTATAGCATAATTAGATATAAAAAAAAGTCTCAATTCCTAAGAATTGAGACTTTTTTATTGGTTTATAGTTTTTCGAAAACTGATGTTATTTAATCCAATTACACCCTTCTCCTTTGGAGAGGGGCCGGGGGAGAGGATTTATTTTTTAATCAATGTTGCTGAATCGGCAAATTTTTTCATTTCGATTTTTTGGTTTCCGTAGATTTTGATTTCTGAATTTCCGGAAGCCTCAATACTCATATTTGTATTTACATTTATAGAGCAATTCGAATAGCTTTCGGCTACTAATTCGGCGTTTTTTATAACTAATTTATTTGCGGTTAATTCCGAATTGTTGTCCAATCGAACAACGGCATTATTCACTTCGCCTTCTAGCGTTGCTTTTGCTTTTTGGTACAAATCACATTTCAAGTTAGTTGCTGCAATCAAAGCTTTCAATGTAGCATTTTTACTCAATGTAATAGCTGCGTTTTCTGATTTTAAGTTAAGTTCAATCTTCGATTTATCATCCGCTTGCAAGGCGAAATTTTTTGAATCAATGTTCAAATTAAGTTTGGAACTATCAAAAGATTTTAAGCTGATGTCTTCCAATTTAATTTCCTGAATGGCATTTATGATCGCTTCATTTTTTGAAGTTATCATTTTTAAATCATTCGTATAAGTAATTCTTACAATTAGTTTTTTAAAACTTGTAGCGTCTTTCGAGGTGTTTATTCGAAGTGTTTTTTCGTTCAAATCGATTCCAATAATAGTGTGAAGATTATCATCGGCTTCGATTTTTAATTCCGCTTTCTCGCCTTTATCTAAATAGACTTCAATATTGTTTCCTACTTCAAGCGTATTGAAATTGCCAATTTCCTTTTGTTCGATAGTTACGGTTTTTGATCCTTTTATTTTTTCTAATTTTTGCGCTATTCCAAATGTAGAAACCAATAGCAGTAACAATAATGCAGAATAATTTTTCATTTTATATGTAATTAAGTATTTTACAAATATAAAAAAATCATCCACTTTTGATGAATGATTTCCTTATTTTTTAGTATTAAAATTCCCTTATTTTTGTTGGACACTTCCTCCTGAATTTTCTTCTTTTGAGATAGTTTTTGGGTCTTTATAATAGCGTATCGAACTTCCGCTTGAGGCTTTTGCTTCTAGTTTTACAATTGGATAAATACTCGTACTACTTCCGCTTGCTGATTGGGCAATTACTTCGTTTGTCATTAATTTATCGGCTTCAATATTGCTTCCGCTTGAGGATGAAGTCACTAAATTCAATGCTTTTCCGCTAGCTTCAATAGTACTTCCGCTTGCACTTTCGAGAGATATAGCATCGGCTTCGACAGTAATATTAATTTTGCTTCCGCTATTCGATTTTACATCAATTTTATCAGTAACTACTATTTTTGAATTGGTGATTTCGGAACCGCTGCTTGAACTCAAACCATTAATAATAGGCATTTTTACATTAACAACAGGCGATTGGTCTAAATTATAGCTTTCATCGCATTCTATTTTTAAAACACCATTTTCTACTTTGGTAATAATGTGTTTTTGCAAATTTTCATCCGTTTCAACTGTTATCAATTTGTTGTCGGATTGTTCTACGATAACTTTAATTCCAGAGCTGACTTCAATGCTTTTGAAATCTTCATTTACAGTTCGGGTTTCGGTCGTTGTTTTTCCGCTTCCTTTTATTCCATTAACTAGATTAAAGGCATGGTTGCAAGACGAAAATAGTAACGCAATTAAGGTAACAACGATAAATTTGGTAATGATTGTGATGACTTTTATCATGACTAATTCGTTTTGATTATGATTCCATCTTTATTCACGGTTAACCCTTTTTTACTTCCCGTTCTATTTACGGTTACCCCTTCTCCTTTTACAGTTACGGTAGTCGTTACTAAACTGTCGTTTTTTTCAATGTTTTCAAGATCATTATGTTCGTTTTCGTTTTCGGGACAATTCAAGCATTTTATTTGAGTATTTCCAACTTTATAAATATAATCATTGGAGCTAAAATGCAAATTGAAATAATCATCGTCAGAACGGTCATAATCTTGAACGCTAGAATCAGCTTTAAACAAAATTCCCTTTGGCAAGAATACTTTGATTTCTATATTTTGGTCACGAAATTTATTTTTTACATCGGACAATAAATAATTGTCTAAAACTAATTGGTTTCCAACAATTGTATAAGCATATTTTATTTGTTCCGCTCTTTCTCTCGCTTCGGATAACGATTTTCCTTTTGCTTCTTTTTCAATTTGAATATAAGGTAATTTAGCATCTGTTTTCTCAATTCTCAAACTTAAATTGTTCGAATAAATCACATCTGTCTTAGCCGAATCTTGTGTGATTTTAAAATCATCATGTTCATTAATACTTTTTGCGAAAAAAGCATTGTGCTTGAATTTTATGAATAAAGTGTCATTTGCTTTCAGGTTAATAGTTTCTTTATTGATTACTCTTCCGTCAACGGCAAAAGCGGATGCTTCTTTTATTCCAATGGTAATTGCTAGTGTAACCGAGATTAACCAAATAGCTAACAAGGTATATTTTGCTATATTTCCGATCGTTTTTAAGTTGGGCGAAACCAATTTAAAACCCAATAAAGTCAAGAAAAAGAACGGAATTCCAACGGCGAAAAACATGATTAATCCAAAACACCAAATAGGATAATCTGTAAAGTTACCAGCTTCAATAAAATCCTGCCAAGGAAGTGCAATTATAGAAGAGGAACCCAAGGTAAATACACCTATGAAAAGTCCGATCAATATACTTAATCCTGTAATGATCAAAATCACTCCAATAAATTTGGAGAAAGCTTTCAAAACAGCGAGGATTAAATTCCCAAAAGTGCTTCCCACTCTTTCAGCTCCCGATTTTATTTGATTGCCATATTTGTCATAATCTGCATTTTTAAATTTCTCTGAAACCGATTCAAATTCTTCACGAACCTTTTTTTCGATATTCGAAATAGTTACTGGTTCCCCAGTCATTTCTATTTTCTCGCTTGTTGTTTTTGCTTCTGGCATCACAATCCAAAGGATGATATAAGCCAAAGCTCCAGTTCCAAAAGCTAATAATAGAATTAACATTACAATTCGCAACCATACTTTATCAATTCCAATATAATGTCCCAAACCAGCAAGAACACCACCAATCATTCCATTGTCAGTATCTCTGTATAATTTTCTTGCACTTGATGAAGTATAATTGTTGGATGAAGTGGCTGTTTCTTCATCGTCAATTTTATAGTCTTCCGGCTGACCCATTACGGCAATAACTTCGTCAACGTCTTTTAAACCAACTACGTGTTTTTCTGATTTTTGTTTCTCGGTTAATAATTCTGAAACACGTATTTCAATGTCTTTTATAATTTCGTCTTGTCCAGATGAATTAGATAATGATCTTTTTATAGCGTTAAAATAACGCGTTAATTTTTGGTACGCATCTTCATCAATATGGAAGAGCATTCCGCCTAAGTTTATGTTTACAGTTTTGTTCATGACTATTTTTTTTGGTTTGTGATTAGGTTTACAGCATCGGATAATTCAGTCCAAGTGCCATTTAATTCGTTTAAAAAAGTGTGTCCAATTTCGGTTAACCCATAATATTTTCTTGGCGGTCCCGATAATGATTCTTCCCAACGGTAGTTGAGTAATCCGTCATTTTTTAGTCTTGTAAGCAGCGGATAAACCGTTCCTTCAACAACCAGTAATTTTGCGGTTTTCAAGGTGTCTAATATTTCCGAAGTGTATGCCTCTTTGTCTTTTAAGACTGATAAGATGCAAAACTCGAGAACACCTTTGCGCATTTGGGCTTTTGTGTTTTCAATGTTCATGATTCTCTTTTTTGTTTTTTGATTAAACGATTCATTTTTTGATTGATGATTGGTCATTGCGAGGCACGAAGCAATCTGTTGTTCTTATGCCATTTTTTTTGGAGCTATTTCCTGCTATTCGTTTCAATCCACGCCCAAAAGCGTGGGATTTCCTCTTCTATCAGGGCTATTTCAAGTGTTAAAATCACTACTTGTTTTTCGATTTTAAAACCATATAGTAATTTCTTATGCAAATATATATCTAAAAGACAGTATCTTGTATCGCATAGTAGTATATGTTAACAAAGTATTAACATTTAATAAATTATGATTTAATACTTAATTCAATGTTTATAAGGCGTTTGAGTGTAATTGGTAATAATTTATAAGTTTAGAATTTCTCGGATAAATTTTCCTTATTTTTACAAAAACAAAATCCCAAAGATGAAAATTTCAGTCTCTAGTCTCAATAAATTCTTATTATTCAAATTGCCATCTGCATTTATTTGCGGTGTCAGAGTAAAAGAAATAGATGAAAATAAATGTGTTGTAACCGTTAAACATCGTTGGATAAACCAAAACCCATTCAACTCAATGTATTTTGCCGTTCAGGCCATGGCTGCCGAATTATCAACAGGCGCTTTGGTAATGCTCGAAATTCAGAAAACCAACAAGAAAATATCAATGCTTGTTGCCAATAACAAAAGTAATTTCACTAAGAAAGCCACAGGAATAATCACCTTTGTTTGTACAGATGGCAATAAAGCAAAACAAGCGATTCAAGAAGCAATTGCAACTGGCGAAGGCCAAACTTTTTGGATGAAATCCATTGGAACCAACGAAAAAGGCGAACAAGTTTCCGAAATGGATTTTGAATGGAGTGTTCGGACAAAGTTGAGTTAATATTGAATTTGGAAAAAGTAGGACAAAAAAAAGCTTCGTTTATTAACGAAGCTTTTTTTAATATAAGGTAAAGTGAATTAATAATTATTTAGAAGCCAGGAAGCTAACCTTAAGTTTAAATTTTGGTGTTAATTTAAATAATGATCGATACAAATTTAGGTAAACTATAACCTTATAGTCTTAAAATTTTATTAAAGTTTTTGCCAAATAATTAAGCTCCATTTTTTTCTGACACATCAATAAAAGAAGTTAATTAAAATTGTGACAATTTGACATTTTAAAAGATTTGGCAGTACTTTTGCATTCCAAAAGAAAGTAAAAATGAAGTTTAAGAATATTTTTAAAAATAATACAAGAATGACGACTGAAAACACGCTAAATGACGAAATTGTGGATAATAATCCAATTGAGAACAATGAAAATTATTCGGATGCTATGGACGCAACAATCGAAGAAAGAGTTGAAGAAATTTCAAAGGAAGAACAGTTATCTCAAGATTTAGTTTCTGAAAGAGATAAATTCTTGCGTTTATTTGCAGAATTTGAAAATTACAAACGTAGAACTTCAAAAGAGCGTATCGAATTGTTTAAAACTGCCAATCAAGAAGTCTTGCTTGCCCTGCTTCCTGTATTAGACGATTTTGATAGAGCTATTTCCGAAATCAAAAAAACGGATGACAATATTTTGATTCAAGGTGTCGAACTTATCAATGAAAAACTGAAAAACACGTTATTTTCAAAAGGGTTAGAACTTGTTGATGTTAAAGCAGGTGATGCTTTTGATGCTGATTTTGCTGAAGCAATTACCCAAATACCAGCTCCAAAAATGAAAGGTAAAATTGTTGATGTTCTTGAAAAAGGTTACAAATTAGGCGATAAAATTATTCGTTTTCCAAAAGTGGTGATAGGGCAGTAGTGAGCTGATTGATCGCATCTTTATCAATACAAAAAGTTAATAATGAAAAAAGATTTTTACGAAATATTAGGCATTAGCAAAAGTGCAAATGCTGCCGAAATAAAAAAAGCATATAGAAAAAAGGCACTTGAGTATCATCCTGACAAAAATCCTGGCGATTCAGCAGCGGAAGAAAAATTCAAATTGGCTGCCGAAGCCTATGAAGTATTAAGTGATCCGAATAAAAAAGCCAAATACGATCAATACGGTCATCAAGCATTTGATGGTTCTGGAGGTTTTAATGGCGGTGGCGGTCATGGCGGAATGAATATGGATGATATCTTCAGTCAATTTGGAGATATTTTTGGAAGCGCTTTTGGTGGCGGTGGTGGTTTTGGTGGTGGCGGTGGTTCACGTCGTGTGAAGGGAAGTAACCTTCGCATCAAAGTGAAACTGACTCTCGAAGAAATTGCTAACGGTGTTGAGAAAAAAGTAAAAGTAAAACGTAAAGTTCAAGCTCAAGGAGTTTCGTATAAAACATGTTCTACCTGTAACGGTCAAGGTCAAGTAATGCGAGTGACTAATACGATTTTAGGTCGTATGCAATCCGCTTCAACTTGCCCATCTTGTGGTGGTTCAGGTCAAATATTAGACAAAAAACCAGCCGATGCCGACTCTCAAGGAATGATTTTGGAAGACGAAACAGTTACCATAAAAATCCCTGCAGGAGTTGTTGACGGAATGCAATTGAAAGTTTCTAATAAAGGAAACGATGCGCCAGGAAATAGTATTCCAGGTGATTTAATTGTTGCCATCGAAGAAATCGAACATGAGTTTTTGAAACGCGAAGGTGAGAATTTGCATCACGATTTATACATCAGTTTTTCGGAAGCGGTTCTTGGAATATCAAAAGATATTTCGGCCATAAACGGAAAAGTAAGAATAAAACTGGACGAAGGAATTCAGTCAGGTAAAATCCTAAGATTAAAAGGAAAAGGGATTCCAAACATAAACGGTTACGGAAATGGTGATTTATTAGTTCACGTAAACGTTTGGACACCAAAAACACTGAACAAAGAGCAAAAACAGTTTTTCGAAAAAAACCTAGAAGACGAAAATTTTGTTCCAAATCCTGAAAAAGGCGATAAATCCTTTTTTGATAAAGTAAAAGATATGTTCTCGTAGTTGCTAACTATTAGAATTTTTCCCATCCATGTGAAAGCAAGGGTGGGTTTTTTTGTTTTATTTAACACCTTATTGGCGCTATTTTTCTATTTTTACAAACCCGAGGACATAAGTCCGCGAAAGCAGCAATAAATTAAAAAACAAGCATGGGTAATATACTTGAAGTTAAAAATGTTGTCAAGAAATATGGCGATTATACTGCCTTAAATGAAGTTTCACTTACCGTTCCTAAAGGAAGTATTTATGGGCTTTTAGGTCCAAATGGCGCCGGTAAAACATCACTTATCCGAATTATCAATCAAATCACATTGCCGGATAGCGGGGAAATTATTCTCGACGGTGAAAAATTAAGTCCCAAACACATTCAATACATTGGTTATTTGCCCGAAGAACGCGGTTTGTATAAATCGATGAAAGTGGGTGAACAATGCTTGTATTTGGCACAAATGAAAGGACTTTCGAAAGCCGAAGCCAAAAAACAACTAGAATATTGGTTCGAAAGATTAGGAATTCAAGGTTGGTGGAACAAGAAAATCGAGGAACTTTCGAAGGGAATGGCGCAAAAAGTACAATTTGTAGTTTGCGTTTTGCATAAACCCAAATTACTAATTTTTGATGAGCCTTTTTCAGGATTTGATCCCGTAAATGCCAATATCATTAAAGACGAAATCCTCGAACTAAGAAACCAAGGATCGACCATCATTTTTTCGACGCACCGAATGGAAAGCGTTGAAGAATTGTGCGACCATATTGCATTAATTCATAAATCGAATAAATTACTCGAAGGGAAATTAGACGATATCAAACGTAAATTTAGAACTAATAGTTTTGAAGTGGGTATTCTATCGGATAATGTTGAAGGATTGATGTATGACATTACTCAAAAATTCAAAGTAGGACAAACCAATTTCAAATCACTCAACAACGAATTAAAATTAGAAATTCAGTTAGGAAATGCAACGCCAAACGAATTACTTAATGTTCTTGTTCAAAGAGGTCAAGTCACGCATTTTATAGAAAAAATTCCAAGTGTAAACGATATTTTCATTCAAGCGGTAACTAAGTAGACTTGCTTAGATATTTAGACTTCTTAGAAGAATAAAAAATATTTAAATATCTAAAATGTTTAAGATCTAAAATGTCTAAAAATCTAAAAATCTAAAATGT
>CANCPC010000062.1 GCA_947379965.1 Flavobacteriaceae bacterium
TTAAATATTTAAAAATTAAGTATTTATAAATTTTTTGATGTGTTTTTGTTTAGTGTTGAAATGTGTTTTGATGTGTTTTTGTAATAGTTTTGATAGAATTATTATGGAAAAATATCAATAGTATTGTATCGATTTACTAATTAATTAACCAAAATTTTAGAAATATGAAATTTACCAAATTACTTATTTTTTGTTTTTTTGCTACTCTATTCTCAGTTTATGGGCAGGCACAAGACCATACCATTAAAGGGAAAGTAGTAGATGAAAAAGGACTTCCTATTCCGGGAGTTTCCATTTTAATTAAGGGAACAGCCAATGGAGCTTCATCAGACATTGATGGGAATTATCTGTTAAAGGCCAATTCAAACGGTACTTTAGTATTTAGTTTTGTTGGCTACACCAAAGTTGAACAAGCTATAAAAGGGAGAACACGAATTGATGTAACACTTAGTTCTGAATCACAATCTTTACAAGAAGTTGTTGTTGTAGGGTATGGTACGCAAAAGAAAAGTGTTGTAACTGGCGCGATTTCAAGTATCAAAGCAAAAGATCTTGAAAACATTCCTAATGGGCGCGTTGAAGAAGCTTTACAAGGAAGAGTTTCAGGAGTTACGGTTGCCTCAAATGCTGGTCAACCTGGTTCTACGGCGACTATACGTGTTAGAGGTATAACCACTTTTGATACTTATGGTGGAAATAATCCGCTTTGGGTTGTAGATGGCGTTGTAGTTGATTCTGGAGGGATTGGATATTTGAATCAAAGTGACATAGAGTCTATGGAGGTATTGAAAGATGCTGCATCTCTAGCAATTTATGGTTCTCGTGCTGCTTCAGGAGTTATTTTAGTAACTACTAAAAAAGGTAAATCTGGGAAAATATCTGTAAATTATACCGGTTATAGTGGAAGTTCTGCGCCAGCTAAAACTTTGAATTTATTGAATGCTACTCAGTATGGTGCTTTAATGAATGAAAGATCTGTTGCTGGTGGTGGACCTGTTTTGTTTTCAAACTTAGGTTCTTTAGGAGTTGGAACAGATTGGCAAAAAGCTATTTTCAATAATAATGCGCAACAGGTTTCTCACGAAATAAGTATGAGTGGAGGAAACGAAGTTTCTACATTTTATCTTTCTTTTGGTCTTCAAGATCAGCAGGGAATTGTTGCTTCTTCAATTTCAAATTACAACAAAAAGAATATTCGTTTAAATTCAACTCATAAAATTTCTAAAATTTTTACTGTTGGTCAAACATTAGGGTATACGCATCAAAATAGCATTGGAATTGGGAATACAAATAGTGAGTTTGGTGGACCATTAAGTTCGGCCATCAATTTAGATCCAATTACTCCAATTATTGTAACGGATCCTATTGTTGCGAATCAATCGCCTTATACTTTGAATGGAGTTATTAAAGATGCAAACGGAAATCCTTATGGAATTTCTAGTATTGTAGGGCAAGAAATGACAAATCCATTAGCTTATATTCAGACAAGATTAGGAGCTACAAACTGGTCTGATGATTTTGTTGGAAATGCTTTTCTTGAAATTTCTCCTATTAAAGGATTAAAATTTAAAACATCACTTGGAGGTAAATTAGCATATTGGGGTTCTCAAGCGTTTACGCCTCAGTTTTATTTGAATGCTTCATCTCTTGCTTCACAAAATAATTTGTATCGATCTACAAATCAAACTTTGGGATGGAATATAGAAAATGTTGCTTCTTATTCTAGCTTGATTGGGAAACATAATTTTACTTTTTTAGTCGGTCAAGGTGCATATGTTGATAATATAACTAGTGGAACAAGTACAACTTATTTTAATTTGCCTGTTACTAATTATCAAGATGCTTCTTTTAATTTTAATCTTCCATCTAATCAAATTACGGCAAGTGCATACACAGGAACTCAACATATTTTGTCTTCGTTATTTTCTAGAATAAATTATGATTATAATGAGAAGTATTTGTTTACTGGTGTAATTCGTCGTGATGGATCTTCTCGTTTTGGTTCAAATAATAAATATGGGACTTTCCCTTCTTTCTCTGCGGGTTGGGTAGTTTCGAAAGAAGATTTTTGGAAAGACAATAAAATAGTAACTTCATTAAAATTAAGAGGAGGTTACGGTATTACTGGGAATGATGCAATTCCTGATTTTGGATATGTTTCTACAATTGGTGGTGGAAGAAATTACACTATTGGTAATTCAGGAAATGTTACAATTGGAAACAGTCCTAATGCACCTTCTAACCCAGATTTGAAATGGGAACAAACAGCTCAATCAAATGTTGGTTTTGATGCAAAATTATTTAATTCACTAAATTTGACAATAGAGGTATTCAAGAAAAAAACTTCTGGAATATTGCAATATGTTACTTTGCCTGGTTATGTAGGTGCAACAGGAAGTCCATTAGGGAATGTTGCTGATATGGAGAACAAAGGTTTAGAGGTTGAATTAGGATACCGTAAAAAGTTTGGAAATTTAAATTTCTCTGCTAATGGAAATTTAGCTTATTTACAAAATACAGTAACTAGTTTGGGTGAAGGCAAAATATATATTCCAGGTGATGCTGGTTTTCAATCTATGGGTTCTGTAACTAGAACACAAGTAGGACAATCTTATAATTCATTTTGGGGTTACCAAACTGCAGGTATTTTTCAAAACATGGCCGAAGTTAATGCCTATAAAAATACTTCTGGAGATCTAATTCAGCCTAATGCCCGCCCAGGAGATTTTCGTTGGGTTGATACAAATGGTGACGGTGCGATTACTGCTGCAGATCAAAAAAACTTAGGAAGTCCATTGCCGAAATTTACATTTGGATTTACGCTTAACTTTGAATATAAAGGATTTGATTTAATGATATTTACTCAAGGAGCTGCTGGAAACAAGATTTTTCAAGGGTTACGTCGTCTAGATATTGGAACTGCCAATTATCAAACAGATGCTTTGGGTCGTTGGAATGGAGAAGGAACATCAAATACCTATCCTAGACTTTCTACTAATGACACAAATGGAAACTTCACTAATCCGTCTAACTTTTATCTAGAAAACGGAGATTATTTACGTGTAAAAGTTGTACAACTTGGTTACACGTTACCTTCAGACGTAATTAGTAAAATTGGAGCTTCAAAAATTAGACTTTTTATGACGGGTCAAAATCTATTCACTCTAACTAAATATACTGGATTTGATCCAGAAATTGGAGGAAATGTAATGGGAATTGATAAAGGTTATTATCCTCAAGCTCGCACGATCATGTTCGGTGCTAATCTACAGTTTTAAAAAAAAATAAAGTACTATGAAAACAATTAAAATAAAGTATTTATTTATTGCTTTAGCAATAATAGCGGCAACGGTATCCTGTACTACTAATTTCTTAGAAGTAAAACCATCGGGTACTAGCCTAGAGAACGCTTATTATACCAATCAAGCAGAAGCTTATTCAGGCCTTGTTGCTGTTTATGATGTAATGCGTAAAAGTTCTGGAGGTTTTGAAAATACACTTTCAATCTTGAATGCTGTTTCAGATGATCATTATGCAGGTGGTGGTGGTTCTACAGACGGTGTAGGAATTCAAGCAGCATCGACATTCTCTCAAACAGGAATAACAATTCCTGGAAGTTATTGGAGTGATTATTATCAAGGAATTTTTAGAGCTAATTATTTGCTTACAAAATTACCTACTATCCCTATGGATGCAAGTTTAATTGCTAGATATACTGCAGAAACAAAAGCATTGCGTGCATATTATTATTTCAATTTGGTAAGAATGTTTAAAAATATTCCTCTAATTACTGTACCATTAACTTCAAGTCAATTTTTAAGTGTTCCTCAAGCGGATCCATCGGCTGTTTACGCTCAAATTGAAAAGGATCTTACAGATGCAATTACTGTTTTACCTAATACTATAAATATAGCTACTGAAGCAGGACGGTTTACTAAAGGAGCTGCAATAGCTACTTTAGGAAAAGTTTATCTTACAGAAGGAAAAGGAGCTCTGGCAGCTGTGCAATTGGCACTAGTAAACGGAACACCAGGTGGTACAAGTCAATTTGGTTATAAATTGTTAGCTAATTATAATGATTTGTGGGTTGTTTCTAATAAGTATAACTCAGAATCAATTCTTGAAACTAATCACACAAGCACATCAAATGCGGGATGGGGTAACTGGGGTTCGGGTTCAGATGAAGGAAATTCATTGAACGTTATGGTTGGTCCTAGAGGGTATACTACTCCTGCAGTTACAACTGCCCCTAATTTACCTTCTGGTTGGAGTTTTAACCCAATTACTCAAGATTTATATGATCTTATTAAAACAGATCCACGTTTTGAAGCTACTGTTTTAGATATGAAAGCATTGAAAGCAGCTGGAAAAGCAGATTATATTCCGGGTTATAAAGACACGGGTTATTTTCTTAACAAGTTTATACCAAGACAATCCGATGTTACAACAGGAGGTGGAGATGCTGTATTAAACTATAAACAAGATACTTACGACATTAGATTAGCTGATACTTATTTGTTAGAAGCCGAAGCATTAGGGTCAACTGGAACAAGAGCACAAGCCTTATTAGACGCCGTAAGAGCAAGAGTTGGTTTGCCATCTGTGCCTGTAAGTGCAGCTGCTGTTGCTACTGAAAGAAGATTAGAATTAGCAGGTGAAGGGCATCGTTTCTTTGATTTGGTAAGAACTGGTAAAGCAGCTACCGTATTAGCAAATAGAGGTTTTATTGCTGGTAAAAGCGAAATTTTTCCAATTCCTTATTTAGAATTGACAAATACTCAAATCAAACAAAACCCAGGTTACAATTAATAAAACATGAAAAACATGAAAAACATAAAATTAATATTCGGCTTCTTATTTTTACTAGCTGTTTCAATAAGTTGTAGTATTCCTGAAGGAATTAGTAGTGACACTTCATTAACAGGTGTTGGCTCTGGAAATGTTGCCAAGATTTTTGATATATCTACGGATAATTCTGGAAATGTTAAAATTACTCCAACAGGTAATGGTGTTACTTCTTTTACCGTTAATTATGGTCATGGGTCAGGTTCTTCTGCATCAGCAGTTGTGACGCCAGGCGGAAGTACTTCACATTCTTATCCTGAAGGAACGTATACAGTGTCAATTATTTCAACAGATATAGCTGGAAATCAAACTACTGCTACTTATCCTTTGACTGTGACTTATGTTGCTCCAACAAACGTAACTATATCTACTGATGGCGATATGGGAGTAAGTGCTACAGCTAATTATGCTAAATCATTTTTAGTTTATTATGGTGATGTAGCAAATGAAGTGGGTACTCCAATGGCTATTGGTCAAACCTTACCTGCTCATATTTATCCGTCAACAGGGGCTCCGTTTACATTGTCAGTAGTTGCATTGAGTGGCGGTGCGGCCAAAACAACCGTTACAAAAACGCTTTTTGGTTTTCCAATAGATTTTGAAAATACGTCTATAAACTACTTCTTCGGAACTTTTGGAGGTGTGAGTTTTGATACAGTTGCTAACCCTAATGCATCGGGTTTAAATACGAGTGCAAATGTTGGTAGATATACAAAACATAATGGAGATGCTTCTTGGAGTGGTACTTATAGTCCTTTGAATAATCCAATCAATTTTTCTTATGGAAAAAAAATAAAAGTATTTGTTTACAATCCTAGTCCAGCAAACATTGGTAAAACTATGAATGTAGAATTAGAATGGTACGTAGGTGATAATACTGGGAATTCAAACCCGTGGGGAGCAGTAGTAAAAACACCAATAACTAAATCAGGAGTTTGGGAAGAATTGGTTTTTGATTTTAGTACAAATTCTAATATTCCTATTTCACCATTACCAAGATTTACTCAACTTGTATTGCGATTCAACGATTCAGCTGATGGAACAGGAGAAATCATATATGTTGATAACTTTAGATTGACCAATTAAAATATAAAAAAATCATGAAAAAAAATATAAAATATATTCTAGGTGTTTTCTCTGTGTTATTTCTAACGATAACAAGTTGTACACAAGAAACGTATTCTTTAGGAGATTTAACTGCTCCTTCAAATCTTGTTATAAATGCAGTGATTGCAGGTCAAGATGCTTTGCATCCCAATGGAGATGGTTCTGGAGATGTAAGTTTTACTGTTACAGGCGATAATGTTCTTGCAGTTTCTATTGATTATGATGCAAGCGATTCAGTAAATTTAGTGTTCTTGCCAACTGGTACAGTTACTAAAAAATACACTAAACTTGGGTTAAATACCTATAGAGTTACTGTGGTAGCTTCTGGCAGAGGAGGTTCTCAATCTACAATTACTAAAGACATTAAAGTTCAAAGTAATTTTTCTCCTGATCCAGCGTTAGTTACTAACATCACAAACAATGCTTCAAAAACTTGGATTGTTGATAAAAGTGTTCCGGGACATTTTGGTGTAGGTCCTTGGGATCCTACTAATGTTACTCCATCTTGGTGGGCAGCATCAATAAACGAAAAAGTAGCTTCAGCAAATTGTTTTTATACATCAACATTTACATTTACTAAAATTGTTGCATCTGGAACTTTTTCATTAACAGTTGCAAGTCCTGATGGAGCCTTTACAAAAACAGGCTCGTTGGCTAATGGACTTCCTGGTATTCCTGGATCTGGTGGCGAAGGATGTTATCCTTTTTCTGGTGGAACTTCAGCTTTTGCTTTTGTTCCTTCAAGTTCAGGAGTAGCAGCTTCAGCACCTTCAACAACAGTTGCTATTGAACTTTCAGGAGTAAATACATATATTGGTTATGGTGCACTTCAGAAAGATTACGAAATTCTTTCATCAACACCTACAACATTGTACCTTAGAGTACAGGGAACTGAAACAGGAAATGCTTGGTACCTAAAAATGATTCCAGCTCCATAATATTTATGGCAATATTATGACCCAGAACTATATTTGGTTCTGGGTTTTTTTTTATTTTTTAATAGTATCACCTTTTTTAATTATGATTCAAAATATTGTTCTTTCAAAACTTTCTAAATGGTGTTTATGTAATGTCAAATGTGTTTTGTTTATTAGTATAATTACTTCAAATGTTTTGATGTCCTGTAGCGGAGGAGGAAATGGTAATGGAGGGGGTATTTCAACTATAAAAACCCCTTCTAATCTGGTGGTTTCAGCAGTGGTCGTGGGTGTAAATACTCAGAACCCAAATGGAGATGGAAGCGGAAGAGTAAACTTTAGTATAAGTGCAACAAATGCAACGTCTTATAAAATACTTCTTGGAAACGGAGAGACAAAAGATTTAACAGATGGAAATTTAACTTACACCTATTCAACATCAGGTTCAAATACTTATATAATATATGTTTCTGCCTACAATGGAACTCAGTTTGTGAGTACTTCAACAACTATTGTTGTTTATGTTGCTCCAGTGGCAATCTGGTCAGATGAATTTAATGTCAATGGCGCTCCAGATAGTACAAAATGGGGTTATGATATAGGTGCTGGCGGATGGGGAAATAATGAATTAGAGTATTACACAAATCGAACTGAAAATATTGTAGTTTCTGGAGGAACTTTAAAAATAAATACCATTAAGGAAAGCTATGGCGGAAGCAATTATACTTCAGCAAGAATTTTGTCTAAGAATAAATTTTCTTTTAAATATGGCAAAGTCGAATTTAGAGCGAAATTTCCAACAGGTGCAGGAACGTGGCCAGCAGTATGGATGTTAGGCAGCAATATTGACGTAGTTGGTTGGCCTGCTTGTGGTGAAATTGATATTTTAGAAGAAGTTGGAAATCAATTAAATGTTAATCATTCCTCCTTTCACTCACCTGGTCGCTTCGGAAATACTCCAGACACTGCAACTGTTATGGTTGCTAACGGAAACACTGATTTTCATATTTATTCTATGGATTGGAGAGCCGATTTTATCAAGTTTTATGTAGATAACGTCTTGTATTATACGTTCGTAAATTCCTCAAGTTTGCCTTTCAATCAGAATTTTTTCTTGATTATAAATTCAGCAATTGGAGGTAATTTTGGCGGTAACATAGATCCAAATTTCACCACTTCAACTTTCGAAGTTGATTATATAAGAGTCTATAATTAATTTTTATAGTAATTTGTTTGTTAGTAGTTTTTCATTAATTGCTCCCGTTTTTTTAGATGGGAGCATTGATGGAATTAAATTTTGGATTATAAAAGAGTATTAATTAGAAAAAGTAGTCTATTCTAACTATAAAAAAATGATCTTTACAAATTTCAAAATGAAAGCAAAAAACAGCGTAATATATCTCCTCTTTATTATAATGACTGCGTTATCTATTAATGCACAATCAATAAAATTAATGACCTACAATATCCGTTTGAATCTTGATTCAGATAGAGAAAATTCATGGAAGAATAGAAAAGATTATTTTACCTCACAAATTCGGTTCTATGAACCCGATATTTTTGGGGTTCAGGAAGCAACACCTATTCAGGTATCAGATATTGTAACAGCACTTTCTCAATATGATTATATTGGCATTGGTAGAGAAGGAGTGGGTAAAGGAGAATCTTCGAATATTTATTATATAAAGGATAGGTTTAAAGTAGTTCAAGAGAGCACCTTTTGGCTTTCTGAAACTCCAGATAAAATTTCGAAAGGATGGGATGCAGCTTGTAACAGAGTTTGTACCTATTCTTTATTCAAAGATTTAAAAAACGGAAAGAAATTTTGGGTGTTCAATACTCATTTAGATCATATGGGTGAATTGGCTCGTACAAAAGGAATTGAACTTATTCTTTCGAAAATAAAAGCGGTAAACACTAGAATGTATCCGGTAGTTTTTATGGGAGATTTTAATTCTCAGCCCACAACCGATAGGATTATAGCCTTAAAAAAAGTCATGCAAGATTGCCGGTCAATATCTCAAGAAAAACCCTTTGGCCCTTCGGGAACATTTAATGATTTTAAACATAATGTGCCAGTAACTGATCTAATTGACTATGTTTTTATGTCTAAAAACAGTATGTTTAAGGTTCGAAAATTCGCTGTTTTAAGTGATTCAAAAGATTTAAGATACCCTTCCGATCATTTGCCAGTTTATGTTGAAATAAGGTATAATTAATATGAAAAAAATTAAAAAAATTATGAAACTTTTATTTCTTACGCTTTTTACGAGTGTTTTATTAAAATGTGTTCCATCAAATGATGCCATAAAATCAAATCCTATTCCTACCCCAACACCATTAACCAATGACATGGATTTTTGGCTTACAAAAGGGGATCAATCTGCTTTGTTACAAAAGCAAACCGCTGTTTTAGGTTTTGGAACAACATATAATACCTATTCTAACATCGAAGTTGATGAAACTCAGATCTATCAATCGGTTGACGGATTTGGTTATACTTTAACAGGCGGAAGTGCACAGGTTATCAATAGTTTGTCATCTACAAAAAAACAGGAATTATTGCAGGAGTTATTTGGTTCAAGCTCCACATCAATAGGATTAAGTTATTTACGGTTAAGTATCGGAGCATCGGATCTTAATGATGAACCATTTACTTATGATGACATTCCAAGCGGACAAACTGATTTAAACTTAAACCGTTTTAGTCTTTCTCCTGATATGACGAATTTAGTGCCGCTATTAAAAGAAATTTTAGCAATTAATCCGAATATTAAAATGATTGCTACCCCATGGTCAGCTCCCGTTTGGATGAAAGACAACGGTAGCTTTGTTGGCGGAAATTTACAGCCTCAATACTATGGTGTTTATGCCCAATATTTTGTCAAGTATATTCAAGCAATGAAACAACAAGGTATTGCAATTACTGCCATTACGCCTCAAAACGAGCCTTTAAATCCTGGGAACAATCCTAGTATGTTGATGACTGCTTCGCAACAAGCCGAATTTATCAAAACGCATTTAGGTCCTGCTTTTCAAACGGTAAATATTACAACGAAAATTGTTGTGTATGACCATAATTGTGATAGGCCAGATTATCCAATTGCTATTTTGAATGATGCTATAGCAAATCCTTTTGTAGATGGCTCTGCTTTTCATTTATACGGAGGTGATATTAGCACTTTGTCAACCTTGCACACTGCTTTTCCTAATAAAAATGTCTATTTTACAGAACAGTGGACTTCATCAACTGGATCATTTGGCGGAGATCTCAAATGGCATTTGAAAAACGTAGTTATTGGTTCTATGATCAATTGGAGCAAAGTGGCTTTAGAGTGGAATTTGGCAAACAATAGCTCGTTTGCCCCTCATACGCCTGGTGGTTGTAACCAATGCAAAGGTGCAATTACCGTCGAAAGTAGTAGTCTTTATACAAGAAATGTAGGCTATTATATTATTGCGCATGCTTCTAAATTTGTACCTGCAGGTTCAGTTAGAATTGCAAGTACCTTAAGTGGAAATTTAAATAATGTTGCTTTTAAAACTCCCGATGGAAAAAAAGTTTTACTGGTAGAAAATGATGGAGCTTCACCTGCGCTTTTCAATATTAAATTCAATGGAAGATGGATTGCTACGTCTTTAGAAAGTGGTTCAGTAGGAACTTATATTTGGTAATAAAATTAAAGTAAAATAATAAAAATTATGAGAAAAATAATAACATCAACGCTTGTATTAATATCAATTTTTGCTTTTTCACAGCAAAAAATAAAACTAGAATCGAAACCTTTTTCAACAAAAGGGAAAAAGGTACAAGTTTATACTACTGCAGAAAATTCGGATTTGAGAATTTCAAATACTGATAATCTTGAATTTAGCGAACTGAAACAACCTACCGAAACACAAATTAGTGTTTTTGTAAATCCGCAAAAAACTTTTCAAACCTTTATAGGAATTGGTGGTGCTATTACAGATGCAAGTGCTGAGGTTTTTGCAAAATTATCTTTAGATAAACAACAAGAAATACTAAATGCTTATTATAGCAAAGATAAAGGAATTGGCTATTCTTTAATGCGAACCAATATTCATAGTTGTGATTTTAGCTCGGGTAGTTATACTTATATTAAAGAAGGTGATAAAGCATTGAATACCTTCAATATAGATCATGACAGACAGTTTAGAATTCCTATGATTAAGAAAGCAATAGCTGTTGCCGGAGGGAAAATAACTTTATTTGTAAGTCCTTGGAGTCCACCAGCTTTTATGAAAAGCAATAATAATATGCTTCAAGGAGGAACATTATTAACCGAATTTTATCAGCCTTGGGCAAAATATTACACCAAGTTTATTAATGCGTATGAAAAAGAAGGTATCCCAATTTGGGGAATTTCTATTGAAAATGAACCAATGGCAACGCAAAAATGGGAATCATGTGTTTATACTGCAGAAGAAGAACGTGATTTTCTAAAAAACTATTTGGGACCAGTAATGGAAAAAGCAGGATATGGTAATAAAAAAATTATCGTTTGGGATCATAATCGCGATTTAATGAATCAGCGTGCCAATGTGATTTTTTCGGATCCGGAAGCTGCGAAATATGCTTGGGGAATTGGATTTCATTGGTATGAAACATGGGCAGGGGGTAATCCTATGTTCGAAAATGTGGGGAAAGTAAATGAAGCATTTCCAACAAAAAACCTCTTATTCACCGAAGGTTGTGTAGAAAGATTTGACGCCAGTAAATACCAATTATGGGCAAACGGAGTGCGGTATGGAACTTCTATGATTCATGATTTTAATAATGGAACCGTGGGTTGGACGGATTGGAATATTCTTTTAGATCAAAATGGAGGCCCGAATCATGTGGGTAATTATTGTTTTGCGCCCATTCACGCTGATACAAGAACGAACGAATTAATTTATACACCATCGTATTATTACATTGGTCATTTTTCTAAATTTATTCGTCCAAATGCAAAACGAGTAAGCACAACCGTAAGCAGAAGTGACTTGATAAGTACTTCGTTTTTAAATGCTAATGGTAAAATGATTACGATTGTTATGAATCAATCGAAAGAAAAAGTGATTTATAACTTATGCATTGGAAACCAAGCTACAAAAATTTCTATTTATCCTAATGCAATACAAACCTTAGTGTATTAATTAAATTTATTAGTCCTAAATTCTAACTCAAATTTAGAACGCAAAGACTGATAATTGGTTCGATATTTGAAAAAGAAATTAGTTTAGAAAATAAAAAAGTTCGAATCACATATTTGAACCCGTTGCTAAATGAAATAGGATCAAGTCTAAAAGTTGTGGGGAAATATTAAAATAAGGATATTTGAATTTCCAAATCAGATATAAATGCAAGATTCTTATAGCGAACTCATCAAATTATTATTACCCGAAATTATTATTGAATATTTTGAACTCACTTCCTATAAAAAAGGAGAAGAAATACTTCATTTGTATTTAAAAGAGCTCAATTCAATCCCCAAAGAATATCGCAAAAACAAATTAAGCTCCAAAGGATTTTTTGACCAAATAACCGTTCAGGATTTCCCCATTCGCGGACATCAAGTATATCTTCATATCACTCGCAGAAGATGGCTCAATGAAGATACAGGTCAAGTTGTTTTTAGAGATTGGAATTTAGTGGCAGACGGAACTCGGGTAACACAGGAGTTCGCGTCTTTTTTAAAAGAGATCAATAGATTCTAAGCCTAATGACTGTAATGCTATTGCCTCTTTTTATGGCGTTAGTGGGAAAAATTTACAACATCAATACAAAGATTTTCTAAGTGATTTTAAAACTTGGGATCAAGTTTCACACGCCAAACAATGGCTTGTTTTTCCCAAAAATATAGGCAAGCGTTTGTCAATAGATGAAACTTCGCTTTGTAATGGTGAGCTCTATACCATTTTAACAAACAAAGCCGCCAAAGGCAAAAAAGGAGCTATAGTGGCGATGGTTGCTGGAACCAAAGCGAAAACGGTAATTGCAATTATTGAAAAAATCCCTCATAAACAACGAAATCTAGTCACCGAAATTACCCTAGATATGGCAGGAAATATGGGGCTGATTGCCAAGAAATGTTTCCCTAACGCAACTCGTGTTACCGACCGCTTCCATGTTCAAAAACTGGCTACAGAAGCTCTGCAAGAAATCAGAATCAAATACCGCTGGCAAGCCATAGACCAGGAAAATGAGGCCATAGAAAAAGCCAAAAAGAACAAGAAAAGGTTCGAATCCGAAGTTTTGACCAATGGAGATACCCTTAAGCAATTACTGGCCAGAAGTCGCTATTTCTTGTACAAAAACAAATCAAAATGGTCGCTAAACCAAATAGAACGCGCCAATTTATTATTTGAATTGTATCCTGATATTCAAAAAGCATACGATCTAACGCAAGGCTTGCGTAATATCTTTGAAAAGACAGCGGATAAAATAATCGGCTTTGCAAAATTAGCCAAGTGGCACGAAAAAGTAAACCAATCAGGATTCAAGTCATTCAATACCATATCCAGAACGATAATCAATCATTACCAAACCATATTGAATTATTTTGACAACAGAAGCACTAATGCTTCGGCAGAATCTTTCAATGCCAAAATAAAAGCATTTAGAGCGCAATTTAGAGGAGTCAGAAATATAGAATTCTTCCTTTTTAGATTAACGAATATTTATGCTTAATTTTTACGCTCCACAGGTTTTGGGATTGATCCTTAATGGAATTTAATTTTGCAAGCTATTAAACACAAAAAACCCGACACTTTCGTATCGGGTTTTCATTTGCTCCCCCTATTGGAGAAAGTTGCAGTTTTGACTCAATGGTTAAGTATGCAATTATCTTAAAATCAATGGTATAGATTTTAATATAAAAATTCTATATCAAAAATTAACGATATTAAAAAAAACAGAATTAACTAACCTCTTCAAAAATATTATTATGTTACCCAAATACTTCACAATAATATCTCTCCTCCTTGGATGAATATCTTGACCCATACTTTTCAAACTTTATATTTCTAAAGATGAATTTTTGACTCATTTTTTGGGGTAGGTTCACAGATGATTGCGAGTTTGTCTTGAATATCAGCCAGGATGAGCATATCTCTTGCACAATCAATTAAAAAATGTGTGCGGTATTGTTGGTTGTTTGGATTCTTTTCAATCCCTTAATAAAGGGTTAATTGGGTCTTTCCATTTTTAACACTTGAACTTCATTGTTGTAAAGAAATTTCAACTTTAACTATTTACTTTTTTCAAAGTAAAATTATCA
>CANCPC010000063.1 GCA_947379965.1 Flavobacteriaceae bacterium
TAGACAGCTACATTTGTTAATGTTAAATTAACCTACCCAGTTCACCAAAATTTAATTTTTGCGATTAAAATTTAAAAAATTGAACTATGAAGTTTTTTTACACCTTTGTTATTTTAATGATTACCCACAGTTTTTTTGGTCAAAACACAACCATAAATGGTACTGTTTCAGATGATTCTAAAGGATTTGGCATGCCAGGAGTAAACATTATCATCAGAAAAATAAAATTGAGTACTACCACAGACTCCGATGGAAAGTATACCATTAATAATGTTCCTGCAGGAAATTATGCTGTTGAATTTTCTTCAATGGGATATCTTCCTAAAACAGTTTCAAATGTAATTGCAAAACCAAATGAAATTACAGTTTTGAATACTACTCTTGCGGAAAGTAAAAACGAATTGAAGGAGGTTGTTCTTACCAAAGCAAAAACAAAAGTTGAATCGATAAAGTCATTGTTGCAAGTGCAAAAAAATAATGCGAGTGTATCGGATGGAGTATCAGCTGAAACGATTAAAAGAACCCCAGATAAAAATACTTCTGATGTTTTAAAAAGAATTAGCGGTGCCAGTATTCAAGATAATAAGTTTGTTATTGTAAGAGGATTAAATGACCGTTATAATTTTGCTTTGATTAACGGAGCTCCTCTTCCGAGTTCAGAACCAGATAGAAAAGCATTTTCTTTTGATATATTTCCTTCGAATATGTTAGATAATATTTTGATTACCAAAACTGCTTCTCCAGATCTTCCGGGGGAATTTGCAGGAGGAGTTGTTCAAATTAATACAAAATCTGTTCCGGATAAAGATTTTCAAACACTGAGTATCGGTGAAGGATACAACACCATTACTACTTTTAAAAACCAAAAAAAGTATAAAGGAAGTAGTACCGATTGGTTAGGTTTTGACAATGGATCAAGAGCTTTACCAGCTTCTATTCCTAGTACAGAGGTGATGCAATCTGCTAACCATAATTTGCAAAATCTTCAAATAGCCAAAAGTTTTCAGAACGATTGGACTATAAATAATACCAAGTTTAATCCTAACACAAGTCTTCAATATTCTTTTGGAAAACATTATGATATTGGAAGTAAAACCGTTGGAATGTTATTTTCATTATCTCACAATATAACAAATAATTACAATCAGGTTTTAAGAAACAATTTTTTTAGCCCTGGTAATTTAAATTCGAGCTATAGTGACAATAATTACACTCAACAAGTATTAACTGCGGCATTAGGAAATTTTTCTTTTAAATTTAATCAAAATAATTCAATTTCTTTTAAAAACATTTTAAGTTTAAATTCTAATGATTTGGTTGTAGAACGTTCTGGTAAAGCAGACGTTACGAATACTTATGTTACTGATTCTAACGTAAGATGGTTTACTAGTAATAAAATTTATTCAGGACAACTTAATGGAGAACACTCTTTGACAGAATCTAAGATTAAAATTTTATGGAATGGTTACTTCAGTGACATTCAACGATCTATTCCTAATTTAAGAAGAAATTCTTATACTAAAAATACGGATCCAAATGATCCTGATGCAAATATTCCTTTTTTAAACATTTCAACAAATGAGGCAGGAAGTAATAGTTATGCTGGTGCCATGTTTTATTCTGAAAATAAAGAATCTATTAGTGGTGGTAGATTAGATCTTTCTAAAAAGTTTAACCTAGGAGAAAATTCAACTAACGAATTTAAAATAGGTGCTTTTATTCAAAATAGAAATAGAACTTTTTATTCAAGAACTTTTTATTACAAACTGTATGATTACTCAACTACTCAACAGGGATTACTAAATCAACCGGAATCAACAGTTTTTTCTTCATCAAATATGAGCACGAATGGATTTAGTATTTTTGAACAAACCCAAGATAAGGATTCGTACAATGCCGATTCTAAATTGAATTCAGCTTATGCAATGTTGGATAACAAATTTCATAATTTTAGATTCGTTTGGGGAGTTCGTTTAGAAGATTATTCACAATCGTTAAATACAAAATATCAAAATATTGAATTGAAGAACAAACAACAAGACCTATTGCCTTCAGCCAATTTAATATATTCTATAGATAAACTTCAAAATTTACGTTTCAGCTATTCAAGAACCTTGAACAGACCGGAATTTAGAGAATTAGCCCCTTTTGCTTTTTATGATTTTACCACTCAGTTTTTAACAGAGGGAAATCCAGATTTAAAAATTGCTAAAATTCAAAACTTAGATTTTCGCTACGAAATTTATCCAGGCAGAGGTCAAGTGTTTTCATTTTCATATTTCAAAAAATACTTCACAAACCCTATAGAGCTTAAACAAGCAAGTAATAAAAACATCAAATATGTTAATGCAGATAGTTCGGTAAATAGCGGTGTTGAATTAGAATTTAGAACAATGTTAAGTTCAATTTTAAAGTTTGAAGGAGCTTCAGTTTTAGATGATTTAACCTTATTTTCGAATATAGCCATCATTAAATCAAAAGTAGATATTTCAAGTTTTAATGAAATAGAAAAATTCAGACCGATGCAAGGACAATCGCCTTATGTCTTTAATGCGGGACTTCAATACATGAATAAAGATAATGGATGGGTTATTTCGACTAATCTTAATAGAGTTGGAAATAGAATTGCTATTAGCGGAAATGATGATAATCCTTCGATATGGGAAAAAGCAAGAACTTTTCTAGACATGCAAATTGCAAAATCATTTAAGGATAATAAATTTGAAATTAAGCTGAACGTTCAAAACGTACTGGCACAAGATTTAATATTTTATCAAAATAACACCTCTAAAGGTGTCAATTACGAGCCAGGAATTGTTAGCTTATCTAACATCATTTTTACAGGAACGGGTCACAATGTGAATGGTTACAACTCAAAGGTAGATGATCCAATTTGGGTTACTAAATTTGGCAGAACACTATCCCTTTCTTGTACTTATAATTTCTAATTAACCCCAAATGGTATCTATTAAAAAAAGTTTTTTCTTTATTCTTCTCCTTGCTGTTTTGTCTATACAAGCACAAAATAAAAGTACAGGAGTTGTTGTAATAGATCCGTCTTTGAGTTTACAATTAGATTTAGACAAACAAAATTCAAAAGTATATTTAACCTTGAGCGGACCATCAGACAGATGGTTCTCTTTAGGTTTTAATTCCGTGTCAATGGGTACTCCTACTGTTGATGTAGATTGTATAGTGATGACTTCAGCAACAGTGCTTACCGATTCATTTATTCATAATAGATCTGCGCCACAAGCCGATACTCAAAACAATTGGACCTTAACAGATAATACGGTTTCTAATTCTATACGAACCATCAAGGCCTATAGAAATTTTGTTTCGCCGGATGCTACCGATTTTAAATTCTCCAGTTCATTAACAAAACTCGATGTAATTTGGGCCTATTCGTATTATCCAGATAATTACGATTTAACAGGAACACTAACAGGTCATGGAGGAAATATGGGAAACCTTACCTTATCTTTTTCTAATTTAGACACTCCTGAAAATCATATTACATCCTACGAATTATCGATGTATCCCAATCCGGTAAAAGAGGAATTGACGATAGTGCCTAATAATATAAGTTTTCCAGAAATAGAAATTACGTTATATAATTCCAATTATCAATTGGTTTTTAATAAAACCTATACAACTCTTTCTACCCAAGAAATAAAAATCCCAGTAAGTTCATTACCCGAAGGCATCTATTTTGTAAAATCTAAAATTGATTCCTTTGAATCCTTCAAGAAAATAATACTAAAAAAATAGTATTTCGTTTTATTGAAGCCTATCGATTATAATAATTTAAACAAAATTTAGAAAATTTTGTTCCCCAATAAATTAATATAAATTATTTTTTTGTGAGTTTAGAAGATTTAAAAGATAATTTAGCTGTATTAAATTCATTCGAGTTTGGAAATAATTTTATACTTGGGATGTCTTCTATTATAGAAGACAGTCCTAATTCAAACTATCCTAGCACATCACCTCTGAATTTGAACTCCTCGGCTACTATAACGGATGCTACTTTTTATGAAACGGAATTACTAAGAGTAAAGCAAGATATTGCTATAATTAAAGAATCCGGAATTCATACCTATAGGTTTTCTCTATCCTGGTCTCAAATACTTCCGGATGGAATTGGTAAAATAAATTACAAAGCAATTGAATTTTATCATGCAATACTTGATGCTTGCCTAGAAAATAGAATAAAACCCTTTGTAACCCTTTATGATGCAATTCTTCCGGAGGCATTAAATGAAAAAGGAGGTTGGTCTAACCGTGAAATACTTAATTGGTTCGAAGAGTATGTAAGCCATTGTGTTACTGCTTTTAAAGACAAGGTAAGCCATTGGATTCTTTTCAATGACCCTTGCGTATTTACTGGGGCACACGATTTTATTTCTCTAAATACTATTGGCAAAGAAAAAGTTACTACTTTTTTGGCTAAACTGCATCATACGCAGCTTTCGCAATCCGTAGGATTTAAAACTATCAAAAAAATAGCAGAAAAGGCACAAGTAGGGGTGTTTTTTTCCTGCAATTATGGCGTGCCATTGTCCTTTACAAACCATGATTTAAGAACTGTAGAACGTGTAGATGCTTTATTAAATCGCCTCTATATTGAACCCTCACTAGGCCTAGGATATCCAGAAGAAACTCTTCCTTTTTTGAAGAGAATTTCAAAATACATGCTGCCTGAAGATAGCGAATTAATTAAAGTTGATTTTGATTTTATTGGATTAAATAACTACACCCGTAAAATAGTTACCTATAATTCCTACCGCCCGTATTTGAATGCAAAAATCTTGCAATATGAAACCCTTAGAAATAAAAAAAATCATTTGGGATTGGAACTATATAATGAGCTTATTTATACTATTATAAAAAAATATAGCGATTATAATGGCGTCAAAAAGATATACATTACTGATACTGTAACTCCAATAGAAGAACCTAAAAATGTTAATTCTATCATTGGGTACAAAAAATCAAACACTTATATTTCATTTTTGCATCAGGTTCATAAGGCAAACCAAAACGGAGGAAAAGTCAAAGGATTATTTACTTTACATAGAAAACAAAACTAAACCCCCTACCCTCTTTTCGTAAATGCCCTCTGCTTCTAACTTCCTGTATGACTAAAATTATTCTTATTTCTATTTTTTGAATGTAAAAATAGATTTAAATAATTTGCATAAAAAATTGCTTAACTATTTGGTAATGTTAGACCCCGGATTTGAGCCTAATATTTTTTATTAACTTAATTTTCAACAAACATTATCTTTAATTATTGGATATAAATTTGACACGTTTAATAATTAAAAACAAAAACAAAAAAAATGAAAAAAAACTATTTAATTGCAATGTTGGTATTTATTACCGCTTTTGTAAATGCTCAAATTGAGCGTACGACTTACCGTGGGGCATTTGCTCCTACTGGAGACATGTGGACTAAAGATTGGACCAACTGGGATCCAAAAAATGCCACATACAATGATGCTGCAACAGTTGAAGTTTCGGCTGATATTACTGCCGCTACAACATGGCGTAAAGGTACAACGTATTACCTAAATGGTCTTATTTATGTTAGAAATAATGCGACCTTAACTATTGAGGCGGGTACTATCATCAAAGGTAGATACACGAATACAGGAACTGCATTAGTAGTTACTAAAGGAGCTAAATTAAATGCTATCGGTACGGCACTTGACCCAATTGTATTTACTTCAGCTAAAACTGTTGCTGAAGGTAGAACTGCTGGTGACTGGGGTGGAGTTGTGCTATTAGGAAAAGCTTCATTAAACATAGCTGGTGGTATAAACAACGTTGAGGGTATTACTACTTCTGTAAATACAGAATTTGGTGGTGGTACAACACCTAATGATAACGATAGTTCAGGTACTTTGAAATATGTACGTATCGAATTTGGTGGATTTGTATTCTCTCCAAACAACGAGATCAATGGTTTAACTTTTGGTGCTGTTGGTAGAGGAACTACAATCGATAATGTACAAGTATCTTATTCTGGTGATGATTCATTCGAATGGTTTGGTGGTACAGTAAACTGTAAACACTTAGTTGCTTACAGAGGTCTTGATGATGATTTTGATACAGATAACGGTTTTAGTGGTGTTTGTCAATTTGGTTTAGGTATTAGAGACCCACAAATTGCTGATAACCCTGCGATTTCTACTTCAGAAGGTTTTGAATCAGATAATGATGCTAATGGAAGTACTAATTCACCATTTACAACTGCAATTTTTACAAACTACACTTTGATAGGACCATCATATCGTGCAACACTATCACCTACATTAAGTGTTGCTTCAGGTCATGCTAAATTAGCTAGATTAAGAAGAAATTCAAAACAACAAATATTCAACTCTGTTTTCTTAGATTTCAAAAACAATTACTTATTTGTTGACGGAACTGCTGCTGTAGCTAATGCTAATGCAGATTCATTAAAATTCAAAAATAACATCATTGGAGGTCCAATTGAAACTGCTTATGCAGGTGGTGTAAATCCAACTTCATTAAACACATGGTTTACAAATAGTGCAAATACTCTTGTAGCTTCAAGTGCAGATGTATTAACAACTCCTTATGGAACTTCTTCTAGTGACTATACAAATGTAGATTACAGACCACAAACTACTTCTGCTGCATACTCTGGAGCTTCATTTGCAGATGCTGTATTTACTCCTTACTTACCAGTTGCTGCTACTCCTACTGTTACAAACCTTACGTATTGTAAAGGTGCTGTTGCAGCTCCACTTACTGCATTACTTGGTACAGGTGGTGTTTCATTGAAATGGTATAGTACAAAATTAGTGAATGGTGTAGTTACAAAGAACGCATTACTTACCACTACTCCTGTACCTGTTACAACTAAAGTTGGTGTTGCCTCTTACTTAGTTTCTCAATTAGATGCTGCTAATGGAGAAAGTGGTCTTGTACAATTAGATGTAACTGTAAAAGCTGTTCCAACAATTAAACTTGGTGCTATTACTGGTGTATTTAATACTGTTGATGCTATAGCAGCTCCTCTTGCAGTTGGTCCTTATGTAGGAACTACAACTGAAATTAAATATACTGTTGATGGAGCTCTAGCAGCTGCAGAATTAGGATTTGCTTCTTATTTATGGACTGTTCCTAATGGAGTAAATATTATTTCTGGTCAAGGAACAAATTCAATTGTTGTTAATTTCAATAAAGTTCCTGCTGGTGCTGGTGCACTTGGATCTATTCTTGTTCAAGTTGTTAATGACAATAATTGTTCTGGTCCAGCTCAAAAAATAGCTTTAACTAAAGCTTTACCTGCTGCACCTTCTAAAGTTACTTTAGCAGATGGTACTACTGCAGTTGCTAATTATGGAAAATATATGGGTTCAACAACTCCATTAACTTTAAATGCTGTTCCTGTTGTAGCTGCAAGCTCATACAAATGGGAATTGCCTGCTGGTGTAAACGTTGTTACAACTGGATCTCCAGTTAAAAATGAAGTTTATTATGCTTCTGAACCATTCTTATCTCCTAATACTGAATCTGCTATTACTGCTGGTGGAAAACCAGGTCAAAAGTACTATCTTGTAACTTACAATACTTATACTGTAGATGTTAACGGTACTCCAACTGATATCACAATCTCAACTGCTCAATTGAAAATATTTAATGGAGCACTTTCTGGTTATGGTGCTACTAAAATTCAAGACTACCCTCTTTATGGTACAGTTGTTACAAGTAATAAACCATCTATATTAGTTAATTTTGCTGGTGTTACTAGTTCAACTATCACTAAATTGTATTTAGGTGCAAAATCTGTAAATGGTGTTGGTATTTCTACTACATCAAACACTACAAATGTTGATTTTTCTGCAACAGGTGGTTCTACTCCAGGATTGTCTTATCCAGTATACTCTCAAGTATTTACTCCTGCTTCAGGAAGTTCAACAACTGGAACTAATGCTACTCAAACATACACTTTAACAGCAAATCAAACTGCTTCAACAGCTAAGTTATTGAAACTTACTGCAACAGTTCCTGCAGCTGTAAAAACAGTAACAGGTCAATTAACAGGTATTTGTGCTGGTGGTTCTTACAACTATACAATTACTGCTTCTGCTTTAGCTAGTTCATACAAAATTATTGCTCCTGCTAATTCAGTTGTTACATCTGCAAGTAATTCAGCTAACGCAACTAACGAATTAACTACAAGTGATTTAGTATTTACAGTTGTATATCCAAGTGTATTTGTATCTACAAAAACTGCTCCACAATCTGTTGCTGTAACTGCAGTAAATAATGTTGGACCTAGCTTAACAGCTAAATCAATTGTATTGTCAACTGATGTGACTGCAACAAAATTAGTAGGAACAGCTCCTGCTTATTATTCAACTTCAGGAGATATCTCTTTCACTGTAGCTGCAGTTGAAGGTGCAACTCAATATGTTGCTACTGTTCCTACAGGTTCAGGAGCTACAGTTGTATCTGTAGATGGTAATGTAATCACAGTAAATTGTGATAATGTTTCAGCTGCAACTTTAACTGTTAGCGTAATTGTTAAAAATTCTTGTGGTACTCCAAGCAAAGCTGGAACTGTTAAATTATCTAAAGGTTCAGCACCAATAGTTAAATTAGCTGCTCAAACTATTGCAACTGAAGTTTATCCTAATCCAGTATCAGGAACTTTCAATGTTGATGTAACTGCTACAACTGCTAGTATTGTTGAAGTAACTGTATATTCATTTGATGGTACAATTGCTGTAAGTCCTAAAGCAGTTAAATTGCAAGCAGGAAACAATACAATTAGCCAAGATGTTTCATCATTGAATAAAGGTATTTATTTCGTACAAATAGCAAACTCTTTAACTAACGAAGTGATTGTTAAAAAATTAATAAAAGGATAATTTTTCAAATTAATTCTTAAATTATATTTAAGGCCGCCATTTATGGCGGCCTTTTTATTTGATACAATTCAGCAATAGAATCGCTTTAATAAGAATTAATTTATGATGTTAACAAATGATTAACTTAAAAATCGGGTTTTAGTTAGATTTAAATAATTATTGTATTTTTGGAAATTGAATCCCAATACTATTATATAATTGAAAAATAATAAAAAGATTTATTTATCTTCTCCCCACATGAGAGGTAATGAGCAAAAGTATGTAAAGGAAGCTTTTGAATCTAATTGGGTTGCACCAATGGGTGCCAATGTCGATTTATTTGAAACCGATATTCAGAAGTATCTTAATGAAAAAGTTTATGTTACTGCTTTATCATCCGGAACAGCAGCCATACATTTAGCCTTACTTCTTCTAGGCATTAAAGAGGAAGATGAGGTTTTATGCCAATCTTTAACCTTTACTGCCTCAGCAAATCCGATACTTTATTTACGAGCAACTCCTATTTTTATTGATAGTGAGACCGAAACAATGAATTTGTGCCCACTAGCACTAGAAACAGCTATTAAAGACCGAATAAAGCTTGGCAAAAAACCAAAAGCAATTATAGTAGTTCATATTTTTGGGAATCCCTATAAAATTGAGGCAATTCGAACAATTGCAGATCATTATCAAATTCCAATTGTGGAAGATGCTGCAGAAGCATTAGGAAGTTCCTATAAAAGTCAAAAATGCGGAACCTTCGGAGATTTGAGTATTCTTTCTTTTAATGGAAATAAAATAATAACAACTTCAGGTGGGGGTGCCCTTGTTTGCAAAACAATAGAACACAAGGATAAATCCGTTTTTCTTTCTACACAAGCAAAAGATGATGCGATTCATTATGAGCATTCTGAAATAGGATATAATTATAGGTTAAGTAATATTTGTGCTTCGATTGGTCGCGGACAAATGGAGATTTTAGAGGAGCATGTAGATCTACGAAGAAGTAATCATCAATTTTACAAAAAAATATTCGAAAATAATCCTGCGGTTACAGTTTTTGATGTCCCTAATAGTGATTATTATTCAAATCATTGGTTGACAGTAATAACTGTTGATCCTAAGAAAAGTGAAGGAATAGATGCTAACGCACTATGTCTAGCATTAAAAGCAGAAAATATAGAGTCAAGACCTATATGGAAACCTTTACATTTACAGCCCTTACACCAGCATTTTCCTTATTATGGCACATCAATTGCCGAAGATTTATTTAAAATAGGCCTATGTCTTCCTTCAGGTTCAAATTTAACTGAAGAAGAAAAAAAGAGAATCAAAAAGGTGATTAACAAGACTTTTAAAATCAAAAAAGTGCCGCAAATTGAAGTTTTTCATCTTCATAAAAGCAGGCAACTCGATTGTATTTAGTTCTTTTACGATTTGCTTATACCTGTTTTTTAAACCAAAAATAATAGATTAAGCAAAAATTTGTTGGCTCCTAATATGGGACTAGCAACAGCGAAGCTGTATTAAAAAACAATTTAAAAATTGCTAAGCAATATAAAAAATTAAAATTGCAAATAAAGTAATAAAACAAATGAAACAAATTTTAGTGACGGGAGCTGCTGGTTTTATTGGCTATCATTTATGCGAAAGACTAATAGCTGAGGGCCACACCGTTATTGGCTTAGATAATATTAATGGCTACTATGACATTAATTTAAAAATGGCAAGATTGAAACAATTAGGGATATCTGAAATTTTTGAACATAAGGTTTCTGTAAGTCAAAAACATGGTGATAAATTCCATTTTATCAAACTTAATTTAGAGGATAAAATACAGTTACCATTACTTTTCAAAAACTATCAATTTGACATTGTATGTAATTTAGCAGCTCAGGCAGGAGTACGTTATAGTATAGAAGATCCTATGGTTTATGTTGAAAGCAACATCGTAGGTTTTATTAATTTATTAGAATGCATGCGACATGCAAATGTCAAAAAATTAGTTTATGCTAGTAGTTCTAGCATCTACGGGAATAGCAATAATATACCCTTTAGTGTTAGTGATAAGGCAGACGAACCAATAAGTCTATATGCTGCATCGAAAAAAACAAATGAATTAATGGCTTACACCTATAGCCATTTATTTAACATTCAATCCATTGGATTGCGGTTTTTTACGGTTTATGGACCGTGGGGAAGACCCGACATGGCAATGTTTTTATTTACAGATGCTATTTTGAACGACAGAACTATAAAAGTATTTAATAACGGGGAATTATACAGAGATTTTACTTATGTAGACGATATCATTCAAGGCGTTTTATTGACTATTCTTGAAGACAATAATGATAAAAAACCGTATAAGATATATAATATTGGGAATAGCACCCCTGTTAAATTGCTTGATTTCATTACCGAGATAGAAAAGTGTATTGGATTAGAAGCTAAAAAAGAATATTTGCCAATGCAACCTGGTGATGTAGAAAAAACATGGGCAGATGTTACCCAATTAAAAGAAGATTTTGGATATAATCCAAAAACAAAAATATCAGAAGGAATTACCAATTTTGTAAATTGGTATAAAGAGTATTACAAAATAGTTTAATTATACAATTCATGTTATTTAACTCTATACATTTTGCCTTATTTCTTCCAATAGTGTTTTTTTTCTATTGGTTTGTTGCCAACAAGAAACTAGAACATCAAAATTTATTATTGTTAGTATCAAGCTATTTTTTCTACGCATGTTGGGATTGGAGATTTCTATTCTTATTGATGTTTTCCACCTTATTAGATTATTTCACAGGATTAAAAATGTGTGATGCAAAAAATCAAAATTCTAAAAAGTTTTGGTTTTGGTTAAGTATTACTATAAATCTTGGCTTTTTAGCCATTTTTAAATACTACAATTTTTTTGCAGCTTCATTTACCGATGCTGTTTCAAACCTTGGACTTCATGTAAGCCCGTGGACACTCAATGTCATATTACCCGTTGGAATTTCTTTTTATACTTTCCACGGTTTATCCTATGTAATAGATATTTATAAAGACCGAATAAAAGCGGAGAAAAATTTTGTTGATTACTCCGTTTTTGTTAGTTTTTTCCCTTTATTAGTTGCAGGTCCTATCGAACGTGCGACTCACCTATTGCCCCAAATCCAAAAAAAGAGAACTTTTGATTATGCCAATGCGGTTGATGGATTAAGGCAAATTCTTTGGGGGCTATTTAAAAAAGTGGTAATAGCGGATCAATGTGCCCAATATGCCAATATTATTTTTAATAATTCGGGAGAATATTCTGGAAGCACATTGCTTTTAGGAGCATTTCTTTTCACCTTTCAAATCTATGGAGATTTTTCAGGATATTCTGATATTGCATTAGGTACCGCTAGACTTTTTGGTATTGATTTGTTAAGAAATTTCGCTTTCCCTTATTTTTCAAGAGATATTGCAGAATTCTGGAGACGCTGGCACATTTCACTTTCAACATGGTTTAGAGATTATTTATACATACCATTAGGAGGTAGCAAAGGAGGAACTTGGATGAAAGTTAGAAATACCTTTATTATATTTTTGGTAAGTGGATTTTGGCATGGAGCTAACTGGACTTTTATTGTTTGGGGTTTGTTAAATGCACTATTTATAATGCCTTCTATTATTTTTAATACCAATAGAAATAATTTGGACACTGTGGCTCATGGTAAATATTTACCTAATGTAAAGGAATTCTTTTCTATTGGAATTACTTTCGGTTTAACTGTATTAACTTGGGTTTTCTTTAGAGCTAATAGTTTAAACCATGCAATACGTTATTTGGGAGGAATATTTTCAAGATCATTATTTACAGTACCCCAAATAAAACCAATAAGTGTTCTGGTTTTTGTTATGGTTTTTGTTCTGATCGAATGGTTAGGGAGAGAAAGAAGGTACGCTATTGAAACAATTGGATTTAGTTGGCCCAAAATAATTAGAAGGGTTTTCTATTATACCATAGTTATATTGATTATTTCATATTCGGGCAAGGAACAAGAGTTTATTTATTTTCAGTTTTAGATATGAAAAAATTTATTTTGAGCATAATTCTTTTTAGTATCCCACTATTTCTGATATTAGTACCCCCATCTTGGTATTTATATAAGACGAAAGAGAATTTTTTTGAATTGGAAAATTATATTAAAAATTCTAAATCAGACAAATACCTAATTGGTTATACCTATAATGAAAAAAACTATAAATTTTTAAAATGGCAAATTATAAACACAAAACCAAAGTTTAAAGTATGGTCTTTAGGTTCCTCAAGAGCAATGGAGTTTAGGAAAGAGATGTTTAATTTATCATTTTATAATGCGGGTTTTTCTGTAGCAAGGATAAATGAATTTCTGCCTTTTATGAAAAGCATTGATAAATCTAAATATCCAGATGTTCTAATTGTTACCTTAGACACATGGATGTTTAATGCTAACTATGAAAAAATGAATGATGTCATTGATGAAAAACAATGGTCAAATTCTTTTAAAATGTATCCAAATTTTACTATTTATAAATCTGTTTGGGAAGATATAATTAAAGACAAATTTACACAAAATGCAACATATAAGTCGGATGGATTATACAGAATAGGACATAATGCATTTTATAAAAATGTTGGATTTAGAAATGATGGTAGTTTTTATTATGGAGGACAGATTCAAAAGCTAATTAAGAATGATTCAACTTGTTTTGATTATAAATTTAGAGAAACTCTAAAAGGAATGGATTATGGTATAAGCCGCTTTGCTCATGGAAACACAACAAATCAAAAGACTTTTGAAGAGCTAAATAGATTTCTTAATTTCTGCAATATTCAAAAAATAAAAGTAGTCTTAATTTTACCCCCATTTCCAAAATCTACTTATAATAAAATGATACAAAGTGGAAATTATAAATACATTAATAGTATACCAGAAAAATGTCATATTATTGCCAACGAAAATGGTTTTGAATTCTATAATTTTACTTCTACAGCATCAATTAATTCGAGTGATAATGAATTTATTGATGGCTTCCACGGAAGTGAAAAAGTATATCTAAGAATGTTGATCAAGATGCTAAGAAGTAATTCAATATTAAATAAAACTACAACAGTTAACAAATTAA
>CANCPC010000064.1 GCA_947379965.1 Flavobacteriaceae bacterium
CTCGTAGGTATTGCACTTTCCCAATTTTTAGATTTAAATAAGCTTGACTCTTTTGGAGAAAGAGATAGATGTTTGAAAACAATGGTTCGCAATCTTGTTTTCAAAAATTTTTGTTCCCATGTACTCCTTATTGGAAATAATATGCTAACAGGACAAAATGCTTATATTTTTTCTGATAAAATAAATATTATTGATGGATTGAAAACTTTAAGAATTGCAACAGAAGAATTAAAAACTATTTATAACAAGAAAGGCAAAAAAGTTCATGTTGTGAGCTTTAAAGATTTTCCAAATGAAGCTATTCCAAATTTTCATCAAGCCGGATTTAAAGATTCTTATCAATTTTCGACACAACCTAATATGGTTTTTGATATTTTAAATCAATGGAAAACGGAACAACATTATATTGAAGCTTTATCCAAAAAATACCGCGATCAATTTAAACGTGCCCGAAAAAAAGCTGAAGGAATCGAGAAGCGTAAAATGCATTTGGATGATATTATAAAGTACGAAGAAACTATTTATAATTTATATTATCATGTGGCCAAAAATGCTCATTTCAACACTTTTTTCTTAGCAAAAAATCATTTTAGAACCTTTAAAGAATTACTTCATGATAAATTCCTTTTTTATGGCTACTTTCTAGAAGGAAAATTGATAGGTTTCAATACACTTATCAAAAACGGAGAAGTTATGGATACGTATTTCTTAGGTTATGACGAAAGCATTCAACGTGAAAAAATGTTGTATTTAAATATGTTATATGATATGATTTCCTATTCAATCAATAAAGGTTTTAAGAAAATTATTTTTGCTCGTACTGCACTTGAAATAAAAAGTTCCGTTGGTGCAAAACCACAAGAAATGTTTGGATTCATACAGCATGAAAATTCAATTATTGACTTAGCTATCGATAAAGTTTTTCGTTACCTAGATCCAGAAGTATTTTGGAATGAACGAAATCCATTCAAATAATTTAGATTTTTTTTAAAACCTTGAATTATCAATTTCTTCTTGAACGATTTCCCAATCTAAAAGTAGTTGATCTAAAAGGGATTTTTTCTTATTGTAAGCCATGAAAAAATTAGCATCTTCAATATGTTTATCATAATTAGAAGCTAGCATTTTGTCATCATGCTGAATATCAATTTCAAGTTGTTTGATTTGACTTTCAATCTTACTCAACTTATTTTGAAGTGCTTTTCCTTTTTTCTGATCTACATAAGAAGCTTTATTACTATCCTTGGGAGCAGTCGCTTTCAGAGCATCTTTTTTCTCTACTTCGCGCATATTCTCTAGATTGCGTTGCTCTAAAAAGTAGTTTACGTCACCCAAATATTCTTTTATTTTCTGGTCTTTAAATTCATATACAATGTTTGACATTCCTTGTAGAAAATCTCTATCGTGCGAAACCAAAAGCAGTGTTCCTTCATATTTTTGTAAAGCAGCTTTCAAAACATTCTTCGATTTGATATCCAAATGATTCGTTGGCTCATCCATAACCAAAACGTTTATAGGTTGCAGAAGCAATTTACATAACGCTAGTCGGTTTCTTTCACCTCCAGAAAGCACTTTCACTTTCTTTTCTACATCATCGCCACGAAACAAGAAAGAACCTAACATATCTCGAACTTTAGATCGATTCGTATCTGTTGCTGCGTCTTCCATTGTTCGCAATAAAGTAATCTCACCATCTAAATACTCGGCTTGATTTTGGGCAAAATAACCCAATTGTACATTATGACCCAACTTGATATTTCCTTCAAATTCAAACTCATTGACTATTGCCTTAATAAAAGTAGACTTTCCTTGTCCATTTTGTCCAACAAAAGCAATTTTACTACCTCTTTCAACCAAAAGCGAAATGTCTTTCAAAATCGTTTTGTCACCATAACTTTTAGTAACATGATCCGCTTCGATAACCACTTTTCCTGGCTCCTTCGAAAGTGGAAAAGAAATATTCATCACTGAATTATCGTCTTCATCCACTTCGATGCGTTCTACTTTATCCAATTTTTTTATAAGAGATTGTGCCATCGAAGCTTTCGAAGCTTTAGCACGAAATTTCTCGATTAATTTTTCAGTTTCTTCTATTTTTTTGGCTTGGTTTTTTTGGGTTGCTAATTGCTTTTCACGAATTTCATGACGTAACTCTAAATATTCAGAGTACGGTTTATTAAAATCATAGGCTTTCCCAAGAGAAATTTCGATGGTCCGGTTGGTCACATTGTCCAAAAACATTTTATCATGCGAAACAATCACAACGACACCAGCATAATTTCGTAAGAAACTTTCTAACCAAATAATACTTTCGATATCCAAGTGATTCGTAGGCTCATCAAGCAACAAAACATCGTTTGACTGCAATAATAATTTGGCTAATTCGATACGCATTCTCCATCCTCCCGAAAAAGTTTCGGTCTGATTATTAAATACTTCTCTCTTGAATCCTAGTCCAAGAAGAATTTTTTCGGTATCGCCTACATAATTATAACCTCCCAACAAATCGAAACGATGGGTATAATCCGATAAATCTTCAATGATTTGGCTGTATTCTTCACTTTCATAATCGGTTCTGGTAACCAGTTGATGATTGATTTCTTCCAGTTTTTTTTCTACGATTTTAATATCTGTAAAAGCTTCATACGCTTCTTCAAGGACGGTTCTTCCTTGTTCAAAATCTATATCTTGACGAAGGAATCCCATCCGAACTTCTTTTTCTTGAGAAATAACACCCGAATCAGGAGCAAAGTCTTTTGCTAATATTTTTAGCATTGTCGATTTCCCCGCACCATTTTTTCCAACAAGACCTACTCGGTCTCCAGCACCTAATCGAAAGGTTACTTCTTCAAATAAATAAGTTCCTCCAAAAGAAACGGACAAATTGTGTATGTTAAGCATGTTTATGTTACAAATGTTACATTGATAAAAGGGACAATAGTGTACCTTTGCAGAAATTTTTTGCAAATGTTAAAAAAAGGATCCAAACTAAATAGTATTTTAACAGGAAGTTGTCCAAGATGCCAAAATGAAAGCATGTATTTAGACAAAAATCCGTTACATTTTTCTAAATTGCTCAATATGCATGAAAAATGCAGTCATTGTGATTTGAAATATCAAATTGAACCTTCGTTTTTTTATGGAGCGATGTACGTAAGTTATGGTCTAAATGTTGCCATAAGTGTTGCCGCATTTATAACTTCTTTTGTAATTTTTAATTCGAGTATAAAAACTGCTTTTATTTCTATAATTATTGCCAATATTGTTTTGTTTCCAATAGTTTTGCGATTGGCAAGAAACATTTACATCAATATGTTTATTAAATACCGACCTGAATATAATAAATAGTTAGTTCCTATAAAGTAGTTTTGTATACTTTTTGACTTGTCCTCTAGATTATTAGTAAGCATAATACAAAGCTACAGGAAGAAAATAAGGGGTTACAAAACGATCAGGATACTAAATTTGCCTGCTGGTTTCTATGTTAATAGGTAATTTTAGCGCTGTTCTAACTTTTACACCCCTTTAATTTGTTGGAATCCAATTTTCATAATTAGAAACAAGCATGGATAAAGCATAATCAAGAGAATAATCATTGCTTTGAATGATTTTTGGTTTGAGAAAAAAAAAAATAGTTTTAGAATAAAAAGGAATAATACCGAAAATAGAATAGATTTCATATGAAAGTAATTTCGGATAACTGTAAACGATATTAATGCAACTTCGCCATTTCTACATTCATAAAATTCCCAAAGTCTTTCAGCTTCAGTTTTAAACCAAACAATAGCCGTTTTATAAATCATTTATGTTTTTCAAATAAAAATCAGCCTGTTCTAATAAAGCTGTTTTTGCATCTGGATTCATTTTGCGCCAGACATTATACATCATGCCAATTCTTGGGTTTTTGCCTAATTTATCTTCGTTTTTATCATAAAAATTCCAATACAAACTGTTGAAAGGACAGGCTTTGTCACCCGTTTTCACTGCTTTTTTATAGAAACAAGAACCACAATAATGACTCATTTTATCAATATAAGAAGCTGAACTTACATAAGGTTTGGTGCCCACAATTCCTCCATCGGCAAACTGACTCATTCCGCGAGTATTTGTAATTTCGACCCACTCAATGGCGTCAATATATATTCCTAAATACCAAGCATCCAATTCGTCAGGATGAACTCCAGCCAAAAGGGCAAAGTTCCCCGTGATCATTAATCGCTGAATATGATGCGCATAAGCGTAGTTCAATGATTGTTTTATGGCGTCTTTTAAACACAACATTTTTGTGTTTCCAGTCCAAAACCAATCGGGTAATTTTTCCTGATTATTAAAGAAATTCAACGTCGCATATTCGGGCATTTTTAGCCAATAAATACCGCGCATATATTCCCGCCAACCAATTATTTGACGTACAAATCCTTCTAACTGATTGTATTCAATTTCATTTGGGCGTTTTTGCCATTCGGCTATTGCTTTTTCAATGACTTCTTGCGGTGAAATCATTTTTATATTCATCGAAAACGAAATTCGGGAATGATAAAGTGACCATTCGTTTGGTGTCATCGCATCTTGATAGGAACCAAATAAGGATAAACATTCGGTTACGAAAAAATCTAATAACTCTAACGATTGTTTTCTATTTATAGGCCACACAAAATTCTCAGCATCAATGGTTCCAATAGTTTTAATGTCTGTTTTATGTATTTCTGCAAGAATAGCAGAAACAGTATTATTGAAAACTAAAGGCATTATTGGCTTATGATTTTTGGGTAATTTCTTCCGATTTTCATCGTCATAATTCCATTTCCCAGTTAAGGGTTTGTCGTTTTCCATTAAAACGTGGTGCTTTTTTCGCATATTCCGATAAAAGCTCTCCATTAAGAATGTTTTTTTGCCTTCGAAAAATTCGCCTAGTTCATTCCGATTGGAATAAAAATGTTCCGAATCTACAACACCACTTTTTATAGCCAGTTTTTCGCAGAAGTCTTTTAGTATTTTATCCAATCGATATTCATCCGGAAATTGATATTCAAAATGGGTAATTTGATGTTCTGAAACTAGAGCTTCAATATTCTTTTCGAACGATTGTAAGTTGTTTTGATCATTTAAACCAATATAAATTACGTCGTGTTTATCCGATTGTAAGGATTCAGCAAAGGAGCGCATCGCTGAAAAAAAGCCGACTACTTTTTGAATATGATGATGCGCATAATCGGTTTCGGTGCGAACTTCCATCATCACATAAATCACCGAAGAATCTACCTTAGAATACCAAGAATGATTGCTGTTTAATTGATCTCCAAGAATCAAACGTAAGGTTTTTGACATTTTGTTAGTTGTTGTAAGTGTTTTTTAGGAAGATTTATTAGACTTCAAATTTCAATCGAACTCTTTGCCATTCTATTTTTACAGAGGAACCTTCGGCAATGAATACCGCTTCTGGCTTTGTGTCATTTAAAACCGAAAATGATTCGCCATACATTGCTTTAAAATCACATTCAATTTTGGTTTCTAAAACGCTATTAATTTTCCAACTCGGATGTTGCAATCGGTATTCTTCTGTGTTGTTTTCGTCAATTTTTGTATAACCAAAATAGTGTTCGTAAATGAATTTTTCTAAGGTGTCGTTTTTCATACTATGCGCCTCGGTCGATGCTTCAACATAAATACTATTCCATTTTTTATTCAATAACCATTCGAATTTAATTTTTTTTGAATCTAAATTAGTTACAATAGTATGTTGTGTTGGCACCACGGTATAATGTTCGTTGTATAATTTATTGGCCATCCAAGCCACAATTCTATAAGGAATGGTTTCGTTTATAAACACAACGCCACGTTTGGTAATACCGCCTTCTTTTCGATGGACATAAAAGCGCAGATTTATTTCTTCGAAAGTGCCAAAAAAAGGAATTGGAACATTAAATAGCTTCGTTTTTTTGAACATAAAACCAACTAAACTAACATAAGCTTTGCCATTGTATAAATCTAAACTGACTCCTTTTGGTAAATAAGGGGTTAAAATTTCTGGGGCAATTGCATAATTGGCCATTATTATATTTTCCCAATTTGCTTTTAGAAATGTTCCCATGAAAGTTGAATTATTAATTTTGTATGTGGATTATTTTTGAATGTATTTTGATTAGCAGTTTCTCAAAATACATTTGTTAGCATTCAAATACAAAGAAGACTTTTAAATAAAATAAAATTACGAAAACAGGGTATCTTTATGATTCAAAAGCAACCATTTTTTATCACTATTTAATTTAAAAGTAGCAATGTGTTCTTTGTTCCATTCTTGAGGAGAAATTAAAGATAAAAAGTTGGTGCCGTCATTGCCATTATATAAATGATAAATTTCGCCAATAACGGGTTCAAATGAAAATTTAGCGTTGTAAACTAAATCATTCCATTCGTATTCTTCCATTAATTTTTGGTATTGCAGTTTCAGTTCGTTAAACTTGTTTTCAAACTCTTTGTTTACATTATGAATGCCTCTGCTTTTCCAAGCCACGACATCATCAATTTTAATTATTGGCGCGCCAACGCTTGTTGAATAAGGCAATATACTTGCATTATATCCTTTTTCTTCCGAAAACACTACGTTATCTGGCTTATCCTTTTTCATTTTTTGAATTAAATTGATCTCTAATTATTTTTAGTGATTTTGTATTTACAACTCATTAGCAAAAAAAACAAGAATTATAATTGTTTAAAGCTGCAATTGTCAAAAGTGGTGCTTTTAGAACAAAAAATAATTTGTTTAATAAATTCTTGTAAATATTAAACAAAAGTAAGGAAGATAAATCAGAAATCGGATAGTATTGTAAAAATTTGTTACTTAAGTTTTAAAACAACATTGCTATTTGCTCATTCACAAATTCCAAAAATCGTTCGTCAGCTTCGGTAAAAGGATCCAAAACATGACTGTCAATATCTATTTGTCCTATGTTTTCGCCATTCACAAATAAAGGAACTACGATTTCAGATTTTACCGTAAAGCTACAAGCAATATAATTATCTTGGGCTGCCACATCCGGAACAACAAAATTCTGATTAGAAACTGCCACTTGTCCGCAAATGCCTTTCCCGAAAGGAATTACGGTGTGATCCGTTGCTGCTCCTACATAAGGACCCAAAATTAATTCTTCTTTTTTGCCGTTTCGAAAATAAAAACCAACCCAGTTGTAATAATCAAATGAGTTTTTTAGGAGTTCGCAAATATTTAATAATTTTTCTTCTCTAGTCATAACCGAATTTGTAGTAATTTCGGTTACTTTTGGTTTTAATTCTTCGAAAGTCATACTCGTATTTTTTTTGTAAAAGTATTTAAATGTGTTGATCTAATTTTATTTAAATTTGTTAAAAATTCAATTTTGAAAAAGTATTTTATTCTCTATAAACCGTTTCTTCTTTTTTTAGGGAAGTTTTTGTTGACCTATTTGCTTTTAACATTTGCATATGAAAGTTACCTAAGCCAATATGATGTTAAGAAATTCGAAGTGGATGGTTTTACCGAGTCTGTTGCTAAACAAGCTAAAGATGCTTTAGTTTTTTTTAAATTCGATGCGTCAATTGCACCAAACCCTAAAGAAGCAAGTGTGAATTTTTCCTATAATAGTAAAATAATAGCGCGAATAATAGAAGGTTGTAACGGACTAAGTGTAATTATTTTGTTTGTTTCGTTTATAATTGCTTTTTCAGGAAAAATAAAACCAACGATTTTGTACCTCATCGGAGGCAGTTTACTTGTCCATATTCTAAATGTTTTCCGGATTTCATTTTTATGTCTTTTGATGTACTATTTTCCGAGCCAACAACATCTTTTACATGGCGTAATTTTCCCCCTATTTATCTATGGAGTAATTTTTATATTATGGATTATTTGGGTCAATACATTTTCTAAATATGCTTCAAAAAATATATAGACATAAGGTACGAATTGCTTTTGCAATGCTGTTTGTAGTCATGCTAGCATTTATTCGAGCGTTTGAAGACACCTTGTTTTATGATCCATTTCTAAATTATTTTAAAATGGATTATTACAATTTACCTTTGCCAGAAATAAATCCTCTTAAATTTTTTTTAGGTTTAGTGTTTCGTTACTTGTTAAATACAATCCTATCTTTAGGAATTATCTATAATATATATAGAGATTTTAACTCCTTAAAATTTGCTTCGATATTGTATTTAATTTTTTTTATAATTCTTGTTTGTTCCTTTTTTATAGTTCTTTCTTATTTTGGCGAAACCAATAAAATGACCTTATTCTATATTAGAAGATTTATTATTCAGCCTATTTTTTTATTACTATTTATTCCTGCTTTCTATTATCAAAAGCAAATTAATTAATGTTTTTCGTGTCGTTATTAGCACAAAAATCTGAGTACCTATCGATCGCTTACTAGAGTAAATAGTAAAACATTTCGAAAAGATTGTCGATTACTTTCCTACGAAATAAAACAGACTCTATTCAAATCTAAAACAAGCAGATAGGAAGTTTCAACCCTTCTCAAAACCATCAAAAAGGGAAGCATTGTCGACAAATAACGATAATAAAGATTTGAAAAATTAGTTAACGGATTTAAAAAAACATTAAAAACATTTTTTGTTGAAGGTAAAAATATGCCAGTCGATGAACTTCGAATAAAGATTACCGAAAAATATCATTTTGATTGTACGGTACCTTTGATGGGTCAAGAGTTTGATTTGTAGTGTTTTGGGTGTAATTACTTTTAACATAAATTTGTTTTTTTCTATTCTTTAAAATCGTAATTTTATATCATGAAATTTAAAAAACATATTAGTGTTTTACTTGCCTTTTTCCTGTTGGTTTCCAATGTGGGATTTGCTGTTGATATACATTATTGTGGAGGCAAAGTAGCTTCAATCAAACCTATTTATCTTAAAATTGCTGCACCTCTTAATGAGGTTGAAAAAAGTTGTTGTGCTCCAAAAACGACAGCTATTGTTGAAAAAAACAACAGTTGTTGTAAGGATAAAGTAATTAATTTTCAAAAAAAATCAGAAAACGTAAGCTTTAAATCATTTTCTTTTCAGCCTGATTTTACTTATTTACTAACAGAATGGAATCCTATCGTTTTTTCTGAGATTTCAAATTTTGAAAACAGCCGCATAAGCTCTTATTTTTGCGATGCAAATGCACCGCCACTTTTCAAATTATACCATCAATACCTTTTTTACGCCTGATTTAATGTTGTTATAAGATGAAGTCATTTTGACTCAATAATCTTTATAAACATTAAAATCTATATCATGAAAAAACAATTTTCAATACTTTTATTGATCTTGTTGTGTGCGTTTAGTTCCTATTCTCAGGACACATTACGGGAAGTAAAAGTTATTTCTAAAAACAAGGGGTTGCAAAAATCTTCAAGGATTACTGCAAACACAACCCTATTAACAAGCAAGGAATTGCTCAAAGCCGCTTGTTGTAATCTTGCCGAAAGCTTCGAGACAAATCCTTCAATTGACGTCAATTTTTCGGATGCATTAACGGGGACAAAACAAATCAAAATGTTGGGTTTGACCAGTCCGTATTTGATAATCACCGAAGAAAATATTCCGTCTGTTCGGGGTGCTTCTCAAGCTTATGGATTGTCGTTTACGCCAGGAAGTTGGGTAGAAAGTATTCAAATCACTAAAGGCGCAGGAAGTGTTGTCAATGGATACGAAAGTATTTCAGGACAAATCAATACCGAATTAATTAAACCTGTCAACAATATTCCGTTTTTCTTGAATGTATATGGTTCGAGCGATAGTCGCTTTGAATTAAATACTCATTTCAACAAGCGAATTTCGGATAAATGGCTGACTAGCTTATTCATTCATGGAAACACAAGAGTTTCGAAAAACGACATAAATAATGACGGTTTTCTTGATAATCCATTGGCAAAACAAATTAATATATTAAACCGTTGGCAATATACGGATGCTGAAAAAGGCTGGGTAAGTTTTATCAATTTTCGATATATGAATGATAAAAAACAAACCGGAGAAGTTTATTTTGATCCTAGTAAAGACAAAGGCACAACTAATTTTTGGGGATCCGAAATCAACACGGAACGCATTAATGTTTCTACTAAATTAGGCTATGTTTTTCCGGATATGCCGTATCAAAGTTTTGGTTTTCAAAATGCTTTTGACAGCCATAATCAGAACTCCTATTTTGGTTTAAACACCTATAACATTAAGCAAAGTAGTTATTATTCCAATTTAATTTTCAACTCCATTATTGATAATACGATGAATAAATTCGCTACGGGCTTGAATTTTACGTACGACAAATACCAAGAATTTGTCAACGTGAATGATTACAGTAGAATTGATAATTCTGTAGGAGCTTTTTTTGAATATACTTTTGATAATACTTCTAATTTTAGTTTTATTGCCGGAGGACGAGTTGATAATCACAATCGTTTAGGAACTTATATTACGCCAAGATTGCATGTTCGATATAATCCTTGGGCTAAAGGAGTTTTGCGTGCTTCGGCCGGAAGAGGAAAAAGAAGTGCCAATATTTTTGCTGAAAATCAACCTCTTTTTGCAAGTTCAAGAGTATTTGATATTTTGAATACAAATGGAAAAATATATGGTTTAGATCCAGAAATTGCATGGAATTATGGATTAAGTTTTTCTCAGGGATTTATACTTTTTGGCAAGAAATCAGATGTTGGATTTGATTTTTATAGAACCGATTTTAAAAGTCAGGTAGTTGTTGATCTGTATTCAAATCCTGTTATTGCTGGAACGAACCAAGTTTTGTTTTATAATTTAAAAGGAAAATCATACGCAAATAGTCTGCAAATTGATTTTAATTTAGAACTCGCAAAACACCTTGATTTACGTTCAGCCTATAAGTATTATGATATTCAAACGGACTATTTAAGCGGAAAAAGTGAAAGACCTCTTCAGGCTAAACATCGATTTTTTGGAAATTTAGCTTACGAAACTCACGCAGAGGAAAAAGGAAAACAATGGAAATTTGATTTTACTTATAACTGGATGGGCGAACAAAAATTGCCCAATACAGCTTCGAATCCTGTGCAGGATAGGCTTCCGGAATATTCGCCTGCTTATTCTTTGATGAACATGCAAATTACTCGAATTTTTTCTTCTGTTTTTGAAATGTACGTCGGAGGCGAAAACATTGGTAATTATATACAAAAAAAAGCTATTCTTGGCAGTGAAAACCCTTTTGGACCAGTATTTGATGCTTCTATAGTGTACGCTCCAGTTTTTGGAAAAATGTATTATGCAGGACTTCGTTTTAAAATTAAATAAAAAAATAACAATAAAAATAACATCAAAATGAAAAATATAATTTTAGTATTACTAGTGACTTTCGTTGGATTTTCGGTTCAAGCGCAAGAAAAAAAGAACAAAAATGCAAAATACACGATTACCGTTAATGGTAATTGTGAACAATGTCAAAGGAGAATTCAAAAAGCGGCATTCTCTGTTAATGGAGTAAAAACTGCAAATTGGAGTATTGAAACTCATAAATTAGTGGTGACAATTAATGAAGAGAAAACGTCTATTTTAGAGGTCAAAAGGGCTGTTGCTAGAGTAGGGCATGATGTGGAAGAAATTAAATCATCGAAGGAAAGTTATAATAATTTGCCTAACTGTTGTCAATACGATAGACAAGAATAGGACACAAATTAGCACAAAGGATTTGATTTTTTTCTTTTAAAAAGCGTTTAATTAATTCCGTAACATGATCGTATTTTATTAAATATTTATTAAAAAAACGTAAATCCATTGGCATGATAGTGCTGTTTCGGCAAATTATAATTACTTTCACGACCAATATTTTAAAATAGTTTTATGCATAATTTTGATTGGAAGCAATTAGTAAATCCAGAATTCTACATTTTATTAGAGTTTGGAGGAATTAAAATAGGATTGTTAGTTTTACTTTTTATAGTTTTTGCCGAAACGGGACTTTTTGCTGGTTTTTTTCTACCGGGTGATAGTTTGTTGTTTTTAGCAGGTATATATGGGGAGTTATTAACTAGCCAAATTTCACTGGGAAATGATTTTATAAATTTAGTTTTATTATCTTCATTAGTATCCTTAGCAGGTGTGTTTGGGAATATGACGGGATATTGGTTTGGAGAAAAAGGAGGATCTTATCTTTATAACAAAGAAGATACTTTCTGGTTCAAAGAAAAATACCTTCTGCAATCAAGAGATTTTTTCGAAAAATATGGTGGGAAAGCAATTGTTTACGCTCGTTTTATGCCCATTTTCAGAACCTTTGCTCCTATCGTTGCTGGAATTGCAGGAATGGATAAAAAGAAATTTATGTTTTTCAATATTTTAAGTTCTATACTTTGGTCTTTTAGCTTGATTTTTTCGGGACATTATTTATCAGCAATGTTTTTGGATAAATACAACATCGATTTAAAAAGCCATATCGAATATATTGTAATTGGAATTGTTCTTGTAACTACGGTACCCGTTTTATGGAAACTATTAAAAAAGAAAGTTCATTTGTAATTATAATTTAAAATTAATAAAAAATTCCGAAGCTAAAATTTCGGAATTTTTTATTAACTATCCTTTAAAAAATTTTTTTTAATCAAATTTATTGGAAATTCATAATTGGAATTTTTTTCATTTCTGAAACTAATTGTCCATCCTCTGAAAATCCTTCAAGCAAAACTTGTATTTCTTTTTGATTTTCTTTTGGAAACTTAATTTCAAAATTTTCATTACTTTCTATTCTAATATTTGGTTTCCAATTCATTGTCCCAAAGGAATAAAATTCATTTTGTGTTTCAAATTGTGAATTTTTGAAGGTTATGTTTTTGGCAAAACCATTTGTTACTATTAATGTAGAATATTTTATTTTAAAATAATCTTTTCTAAGACTTTGATCCTTAAGAAAAATTTTAATTGTTCCCATGCCTTGAGAGGAAGTATCTGAAGATCCTGAAGAATCAATATAAATTTCATCAACATCACTTAATAATAAATCAAACAATAAATTGAAATCAAAAAGCAATTCATTGTCTACATATACAGAAGGCGACTTTGCAGAATCGCCCAAAAAAGCACTTTTTCTACTTTTTATAAACACTTCACTTGTCTCCGGATCCATCCCTGTACGATAACCATTACTACCTATAAAATCTAATACTTTTCCGAATTCACCTTCTTTTATTTTAAAAGAAGATGCGAAAGAACTCATTTCTGATTTATGAATTAAGACCTCTTTTTTGAAATTATTTTTAATGACAACTTCGCCAAGTTTAATAGTTTTATCATCAAATTTAGAATTGCTAAAAACAAAACTAGTGTCTTTTTTTTGTTCTAAAGGGCAAATAATTTTATCAAATTGTAACGGTAAAATAAATGCATTATGGTGTTGAGAAACAGAGGATTCTATTTTAGTATTGAGGGTGACATTTCTTTTATTTACCATTTGTAATACAAACATAGTGGAATCTTGTGCAAAAAAATTATCAAATTTAAAGTTGTTATTACCGTCTATTGGTGCTTCATCAAACACTTTGTTTATTATCGAAATTAAAGAAATTTTATAATTTAAATTCGGATTAATTTTTTTATCTACTTTTCCACTTATTGTTACCCCTTTTTCAAAAGAATAATTTATTTTAGGAGGATTCGATTTTATAGTATTCCAAAGAAATTTACTTTTATTTTGATTGAGCATCAACAGCTCCATGTCTTGCATTCTATCTTTATTTTCATAATCAAAATAGGCATAATTGTCAATTTCTGGATTTTGCAAATAAGAGTTAAGATAAAAAGTTCCTTGTAGGCTTCTTTTTTGGCTAACACAAGCGTTTTTTTCGGGAAGTACACTTATGCTTAAATTAGCCTTATTAATTGCGGAATTCCCAATTAATGAAATACTATCATTAGCAATAAATTTTGCTTTAAGGGAGGTAGTTGAAGTACTTTGAGGGTAGATGAAAATTAATTTTTCTGTAACTTCATTTAAATCCTCATCGATTAGTCGAATACTATTTACAC
>CANCPC010000065.1 GCA_947379965.1 Flavobacteriaceae bacterium
ATAATGATTCTAATGGGGTTAATCATGCTTTATTATTTTAAAAGGCGCCGTTGGTTTTGATTCTATATAATTGAATTTAAACAAAAATATTAATCAGAATAATAATTATAAAATATAAATAATGAATAAGGCCATTTATATTGCTACTAGTGAAAAAAATTGTGGTAAATCAATTGTTACTTTGGGGTTGATGAGTATGCTAATCAATAAAACGGCTAAAGTGGGTTATTTTAGACCCATAGTAGAAGATTTTGATGAAGAGAATATGGACAATCATATTGAAACAGTTATCAATCATTTTGGATTAGATATTTCGTATCAAGATGCTTATGCAATTACCAAAAGCAAGCTAATTAAGAAAAAAAATAAAGGAAAAATTGGTGAAGTAATCGATTTGATAATAGAAAAATACAAACGTCTTGAAGAACGATTTGATTTTATTTTAGTAGAAGGAACTAGCTTTACAGGTGAAGGAACAGCTATCGAATTAGATATAAATGTATTAATTGCTAAAAACTTAGGTATACCAACAATTATAATAGGTTCAGGAATAGAAAAAACTTTAGACGAATTAGTCGATAGTCTTTATCTAATTTACGACTCCTTTAAAGTTAAAGAGGTGGAGGTTTTGGCAGTTATAGCTAATAAAGTACAACCTGAAAATCTTGAATTAGTAACTGCTGGTTTGAAAAAAAGCTTGCCTGATAACGTTTTGATAAATGCAATTCCAATTATTTTGAGTCTAAATAATCCTACTATTCAAGAAATTGTAAAAGTACTTGATGCCAAGGTTTTATTTGGAGCAGCATTTTTGAATAATCAAATAGGGAGTTTCAGTATTGGAGCTATGCAATTGCGAAATTATTTATTGAATCTAAGAGATAATGCACTTGTAATCACGCCTGGCGATAGGGCAGATATTATTCTTGGCGCATTACAAGCCAATGAATCGATCAATTATCCCTCTATTTCAGGTATTGTTTTAACCGGTAATATAGTGCCTGAAGATAGTATTTTAAAACTAATTGAAGGACTTTCTACTGTTGTTCCCATTATTGCAGTTGAAGGCGGTACTTATTTGATTTCAAATAAAATAGGAGATATAAAACCTAAAATTTATGCCGATAATAAGCATAAAATTCAAACATCAATAGACACTTTCGAAAGATATGTAGATGTAGATAGTTTAACCGAAAAATTTATCAAGTTTGAAGCGGAAGGAATGACACCGAAAATGTTCCAATATAATTTGGTTAAACGAGCGAAACAACATCGTAAACATATTGTTTTACCCGAAGGAAATGACGACCGAATTATCATTGCTGCAGCTCGGTTATTGGCGATGGATGTAGTTGATATTTCTATTATTGGAGACAAAAAACAAATTGAAAATAAAGTTGCAGAACTCGGTTTAACTTTTGATTTTTCTAAAGTTTCTATAATAAATCCAAGAAAATCGGATCATTATGATGATTATGTAAATACGTATTATGAGCTGAGAAAAGAAAAAAAAATGACTTTAGAAATAGCCAAGGATTTAATGGAAGACGGTTCCTATTTTGGTACTATGATGGTGTATAAAGGCGATGCTGATGGAATGGTTTCCGGCGCCGCTCATACTACCCAACACACGATTTTGCCCGCTTTGCAATTCATTAAAACCAAACCTAATTCTACCGTTGTTTCCTCAATTTTCTTCATGTGTTTAGAAGATAGAGTTTCTATTTTTGGTGATTGTGCCATTAATCCAAATCCTACTGCGGAACAATTGGCAGAAATTGCAATCTCATCAGCCGATTCTAGTTTGGCTTTCGGAATCGAACCCAAAATTGCTATGCTTTCTTATTCTTCGGGTTCATCTGGAAAAGGGGATGAAGTTGATAAAGTGAGAGCTGCTACTGAAATTGTCCGACAAAAACGTCCTGATTTAAAAATTGAAGGTCCAATTCAATATGATGCCGCCGTAGATTTAGAAGTGGGACAAAGTAAAATGCCCAATTCGGAAGTAGCAGGTCACGCTAGCGTATTGATTTTCCCTGATTTGAATACCGGAAATAATACGTATAAAGCCGTTCAAAGAGAAACAGGAGCATTGGCAATTGGTCCAATGTTACAAGGATTAAATAAACCTGTAAACGATTTAAGTCGCGGTTGTACCGTTGACGATATTATAAATACGGTTGTAATTACAGCCATTCAAGCTCAAGGATTGTAACTTTTAATTTAAAAATTGAAGTATTAATGATTCAAAAATTATCTTAAATACTTCAATTTTTTAATCTAAAATAAATTTAAATGAAAATTGTAATAATAAATTCGGGGAGTTCTTCGATAAAATACCAACTTATTGAAATCCCATCGAATAAAGTGATTTGTTCTGGAATGATAGACCGAATAGGGTTGGAGACTTCCAATTTGACATATGAAACCCAAACCCATAAAATTGAGGAATCGTTGCCAATTGCGAATCATAAAATTGGTTTAGAAAAAATTGCCCATTTATTGATGGACGAAAAAGTGGGTGTAATCAAAACTACTCAGGAAATTGATGCCGTAGGTCATCGCGTGGTGCATGGTGGAAGCAATTTTACCAGCACAACTATCATTACCGATGAAGTGAAAGAAAAAATCAAACAACTTTTCGAACTAGCACCTCTACATAATCCTGCCAACTTAGAAGGAATAAATGTAGCGTCAGCCATATTTGATGTGGCAAAACAAGTGGCAGTTTTTGACACGGCTTTTCATCAAACGATGCCAGTTGTGGCTTATAAATATGCGCTGCCCAATTACCTTTTGACAGAAAATAAAATCCGCGTTTATGGTTTTCATGGAACGAGTCATAAATATGTTTCTGAAAAAGCCATCAAGCATTTGGAAAATAGTTCTAAAATTATCACCATACATTTAGGAAATGGCTGTAGCATGACCGCAATAAAAGACGGAAAAAGTATCGATACGACATTGGGTTTTGGCCCCATGAATGGTTTGATTATGGGTACTCGTAGTGGTGATGTCGATCAATCCGTGATCTTTTACTTAGTAAATACATTGGGTTATTCGCTAGATGCAGTAAATATAATGTTGCAAAAACAAAGCGGAATGTTAGGGCTTACCGGTTTTAGTGATTTAAGAGATATTGAATCGAATGCGGGACAAGGAAATATAGATTGTCAGATTGCTTTGGCAATGAACGCTTACCGAATTAAGAAATATATTGGTTCCTATACTGCTGCTTTAAATGGGTTGGATGCTATTATTTTTACGGCAGGAATTGGAGAAAATTCTTCTAATATGCGAAAATTGGTTTGCACCGATATGGAGTATTTCGGAATTGAATTAGACGACACCAAAAACGAATTTCGTTCCAAAGAAATTAGGGAAATCAATGCGCCGCACTCGAAAACTAAAATTTTAGTTATTCCAACAAATGAAGAAATTGAAATCGCCAATCAAGTTTATGAATTGCTATTATCGAAATAGAATCAAATATATTATTTTTTTAAATAATTATTGCATCTATTTATTGGTAAGAAAAAATATAAAACATACATTTGTACTTACATTCAAAAATTCCGGAAAAAATGTTTGATTTCTCACAGTATTTAGGCTTTTTACTTTTCTTGACCATCCTTACTATGGGATTTTGGTTAATGTTTTTCTTAGTTGGTTTCTTATCCTATTGGGTTGGAGGAGCAACATGGGAAGCTTACAAAGAGAAAAGAGCAAAAAAGAAGCAAGAAGAATCAGTTTAGTTTGATTCAGACTAATAAAAAAAGGACCAGTAATACGAGTCCTTTTTTTTATGTTAATATTTTTTTTTATATCCTTTAAAATAAAATTCAATAACAGATTCTTTTTTTTTAATGATTTGTAAAAGGGAAGTGTTTTCTAGATAATTGAATTTCAAAATAGAAGAATATATATTAAATTATTTTGATATTGGAATCTAATCAAGAAAGTTTTTTTTTTTTTTGAAATTTATAGCTATTTCTAAAAAATGACTCTTATTTTTTCTAAAGGTCTTACTATTGCAGCTTTCTTTCCATATATAACAATAGGTCTTTCAATAAGAATTGGATTCGAAATCATTGCATGAATAATTTCATTCTCTGACATGGTTTTGTTTTTGAAATTTTCTAACCAGATTTTCTCTTTTTTTCGAATTAACTCAATTGCTTTGATGTTTAATTTCTCGATAATCGATTTTAATTCTTCAAAAGTTGGAATGTTTTCAAGGTAATTAATAATTTCGTATTCATGCCCGGATTCTTCAAGAAAAGCTAAACATTCCTTTGATTTTCTGCAACGTAAATTATGATAAATTTGTATCATTAAATAAGTGTTAATTTATTTGCAAAGTAAGTTATAAAAACAAAAAAATAAGTTATTTTCGAGTTAAAATTATATAAAAAAACATTCAGATATGTTTATAGAACAAGCGTATAATGGGAATAATACTTGGTGGCGGGTTTTGATTACTACAATGTTGACAGCGGGTGTTTTTATTGCTAATTTCATTACTTATTTATTCATAACTAAGGAACAACTGGATCAAGCCTACAAATCGATGAAAGCAATTCCGAGTAATTGGGCCTTAATTATCAATTTAACTCCTTTTATTTTTCTTTTGGGAATGTTGTTTTTTTTGGTTAAAACATTGCATAATAGAGACATCCTTTCATTAACAACTTCTAGAAAGAAAATAGATTTCAAAAAGTTTTTTTTCTCTTTTGGATTAATAATTTTATTTTCGATTGCCGCCTTCGCTATTTCTTATATTATAGATGATAAAGGAATAATATGGAATTTTAATTTAATTAAATTTAGCATTTTATTACTAATTAGTTTTCTTTTTTTTCCTTTTCAAATAGCCTATGAAGAATATTTATTCAGAGGTTATTTGATGCAGCAAATAGGTATTATTGTTAAAAATAGATGGTTTCCTTTGGTATTCACCTCTATATTGTTTGGTTTATTTCATAGTGCTAATCCCGAAGTAGATAAAATGGGTTATGGAGTTATGATATTTTATATTGGAACTGGTTTTTTTCTAGGAATAATAACATTAATGGATGAAAGTATCGAACTTGCGTTAGGTTTTCATTTAGGAAATAACTTGATTGCTGCTTTATTGATTACTTCGGATTTTTCGGCACTACAAACAGATGCTGTTTTTCGATATTCGGGGGTTGAAAATCCTGTTGATATGTTATATGAAATGTTAGTTTCAATTGCAATTGTCTATCCGATTCTATTATTTATCTTTGCTAAAAAATACAATTGGACCAATTGGTTAACAAAACTAAGTGGTAATATAGAAAACAATGAATTAATAAAATCTAAAAAAAATATATATAATGGATAAATTAACGTACAAAAACATACATAATCGTTTTAAATTAAACGGTTACCATATTACTAGAGACGAAATATTTTATGTAGCCTATTGTTTTATTAAAGAAGGAGAACCTTTTGAGCAGCATGTAGGTAATTTTTTATTAGACTGGTTTGATGATAAATCTTATATAGAATTAAAAACTTCAGGAACTACTGGAACTCCAAAAGTTATAAAAATAGAAAAGCAGGCTATGCTTGAGTCTGCAATAGCAACAGGTGATTTTTTTGGTTTAAAACCAGGTGACAAAATGTTACATTGTTTACCAACGAATTATGTTGCAGGTAAAATGATGTTTGTTCGTTCTTTAATTTTGGGTCTTGAAATGGAATTTGTTGAACCAACAGCTGATCCATTAAAAAATATTGATGATCAATTTGATTTTTGCGCAATGGTTCCGTTACAAGCAAAAAATTCCTTGAAAAGATTAAAAAAGAACCAAATTAAAAAATTGATTATTGGAGGTGTTAAAGTACATAAGGCATTAGAACAAGAATTAGTAAAATTACCTATGCAGATATATGAAACCTATGGTATGACCGAAACAATTACTCATATTGCTGCTAAAAAAATAGGGGATGATGCTTTTATTGTTTTACCAAATGTTAAAGTATCTATAGATGATAGACATTGTTTAGTTATTGATGCAAAAAATATTAGTAAAGATAAAATCGTTACAAATGACATTGTAAATTTAATTTCTGAAACTCAATTTTCTTGGGAAGGAAGATTTGATAATGTTATTAATAGCGGTGGTATAAAATTAATTCCAGAACAAATTGAAGATAAATTGTCGACACTAATTCCAAGACGTTATTTTGTTTCAGGGCAAGCTGACGAAATTTTAGGTGAAAAAGTAATTCTTTTTGTAGAAGGAGAACCGATGATTATTGATGATTCTGTTTTTGATAAATTGGATAAATTCGAAATACCAAAACAAATTGTGTTTATTCCTAAGTTTCATGAAACTATTACCGGAAAAATTTTGAGAAATGAAAGTTTGGAAGTTATTGCCTAAAAAAAGCTGTTTGAATATTTTTAAAAAGGGAAGATATTAATCTTCCCTTTTATATTTATACTTGAATAACACCCAAATTAAATTTCTTTTCAATTGGCGAGTGATTTGCCGCTTCAATTCCAATCGAGATCCAAGTTCTGGTATCCAAAGGATTAATTATGGCATCTGTCCAAAGTCGGGAAGCTGCATAATAAGGGGATGTTTGTTCGTCGTAACGGGCTTTTATTTTGTCAAAAAGTTCTTTTTCTTTGTCTTCATCCACTATTTCTCCTTTAGCTTTAAGCGAAGAAGCTTCTATTTGAGCCAATACTTTGGCAGCTTGAGTTCCGCCCATAACAGCTAGTTCTGCACTTGGCCAAGCAACGATTAATCTTGGGTCATACGCTTTTCCACACATGGCATAATTACCTGCACCATAAGAGTTTCCTATTATTACAGTGAACTTTGGTACTACGGAATTAGAAACGGCATTTACCATTTTAGCCCCATCTTTTATTATACCGCCATGTTCTGATTTTGAACCGACCATAAAACCTGTAACGTCTTGTAAAAAAACTAAAGGAATCTTTTTCTGATTGCAATTAGCAATAAAACGAGTCGCTTTATCGGCAGAATCTGAATAGATTACACCTCCAAATTGCATTTCACCAGTTTTAGTTTTTACCACTTTTCGCTGATTGGCAATAATTCCAACTGCCCAACCGTCAATACGGGCATAACCGGTAATTATGGTTTGTCCGTAGCCATCTTTGTAGGCTTCGAACTCGGATTTATCTACTAAACGATTGATAATTTCCATCATATCGTATTGCTCATTTCGGGCTTTTGGCAAAATCCCATAGATGTCTTCTTCTTTTAATGCCGGCATTACTGCTTTAATTCGGTTAAAACCGGCCTTTTCGTATTCACCTATTTTGTCGATAATATTTTTTATTTTGTTTAATGCGTCTTTATCATCTTTGGCTTTATAGTCCGTAACTCCAGATATTTCGCAATGTGTTGTTGCTCCGCCAAGGGTTTCATTATCAATATTTTCACCAATAGCGGCTTTTACTAAATAGCTTCCTGCTAAGAAAATACTTGCTGTTTTATCTACAATAATTGCTTCATCACTCATTATTGGCAGATAAGCACCGCCAGCAACACAACTTCCCATAACTGCCGAAATTTGCGTAATTCCGATGCTGCTCATTAATGCGTTGTTTCTGAATATCCGTCCAAAATGTTCTTTGTCGGGAAATATTTCGTCTTGTAGTGGTAAAAATACACCAGCACTATCTACTAAATAAATGATTGGTATTTTGTTTTCCATTGCAATTTCTTGCGCTCTTAAATTTTTCTTTGCGGTAATAGGAAACCATGAACCCGCTTTTACAGTGGCATCATTAGCAACAACAATGCATTGTTTTCCTTTGATTTTTCCTATTTTTACAACAACACCACCTGATGGACATCCTCCATATTCCGCATACATACCTTCGCCAACAAAACCACCAATCTCAATAGAATTTCCTTTGTCAAGCAAATAATCAATACGTTCACGCGCTGTCATTTTACCTTCGGAATGTAATTTTTGAATGCGTTTTTCACCTCCACCTAGTTTTACTTTGGTAAATTTTTGCCGCAAATTAGAAAGAAGGAGTTTATTGTGGTCTTCGTTTTTATTGAAGTTTAAGTCCATGATGAAAATGTGTTTATCTAAAAAAATCAATGGCTAAATTACGAAATCCTTCTCAGTAAATTTAGTGCTTATTGATATTATCGACTTGTTTTATTTTACTTTTAATTCAACTAATTATATAAGATTTTCGTAATAATTAAGAAAATTCTTGGCTAAAATAAGTATTTTTAAAAAGTTTAAATTTATTGAATTAGTGATGATTTATTTCTTCGATTCATTGACCAATCTTTTCAAAATGGCCCATTGTCTTAATGCATCACGAGCGTCAATTGCAGGATATCCTAACAAAGTAGCTCCTGCAGAAACGTCTTTTGTAACGCCAGAACCACCACCAATAATGGCACCATCACCTATAGTTACGTGATCTGTTATGGAGGCACTTCCGCCAATCATAACTCCGTTTCCTAAAGTTACTGAACCAGCCAAACCGCTTTGTCCTGCCATAATACAAAATCTACCTAAATTACTATTATGACCTATTTGTATTAAATTGTCAATTTTGCAACCGTCACCTAAAATAGTCGAACTAAATTTTCCCCGATCGACACAAGTGTTGGCACCAATTTCGACATTACTGCCAAGAACTACATTCCCAATTTGTGGAATTTTGACTAATCCTCTTTGAGGATCAGGACGAAAGCCAAAACCATCTGCACCAATAGTAGCATTTGGATGAATAATACAATCATTGCCCATATGACAACGTTCGCGGACAACTGCACCTGACCATATCACCGTATTTTTTCCAATCGTACATTCATCCAGAATGGTAACATTAGGATAAATAGTAACATTTTCTCCCAATTGTACTTTTGGACCAATATAACTTCCTGCACCTATTCGCGTTCCAACTCCAATTACTGCAGTAGCATCAATAATGGCAGTGGGATGGATATTTATACTGAATAATGGAGTAGGTGGGGCAAAAAGTTCTAAGACTTGCGACATCGCTAAATCGGCATTTTTTACTTTAATGAAAACTCTGTTTTCGCCGGGTTCTATCGAAATATCTTCATTTACAACTGCAGCGGAGGCTTTGGAGGCATACCAAAATTTTTCATATTTTTTGTTTCCAATAAAAGAAATTTCGGAAGTTTTGGCCAATTCTAATTGCTCTGGAGCGGTAATTTTTATTGAAGTATCGCCAACAATTGTGCCTTTTAAAACTTCGTTTATTTCTTGAATGGAGTACGATTTCATTAATCTTAGATTAGTTTAATTTGCGGTTAAAACATCAAATTAAGCAAATTTGCTTTGAATTTCCTAATAGATTATTTCTTGATCCGTTTTCAATCTATTGTAAAAATTTAAATTGCTAACTATCCATTCATTAATTTTCTATATTTGAATACCTAATGAAATTTATTTCCATCCCTAAATAATACAATGAAATTCATAAATAATTTATTAAGTTTAGCATTCCTACTTTTTTCGACTATTAATCTTTATTCTCAAATTAGTGATAATACTATTGATAATGCCATATTAATTGCTGAAAAAAATAAAAGTAAATTAGAAAACACAAATCAATTACTTGTAGTTTATAACAACAAACCGGAAAGTTATAACGCTGTTTTTGTCGCTTTGGAAAAAATAGAGGATCATTGGGTTGTAAAACAAAATCCAATCGAAGCCGGAATTGGTAAAAATGGTTTTGCATTTCCGCAAAATAAAATTGAAGGTGACGGTAAATCTCCAACTGGAATTTTTAAGTTAGGGAAATTATTTTCTTATGAAAAACAAAACAATACTTTACTCGAAAATTATATAACTACCAAATATGATAAATGGATTGACGACATCAATTCAGCCGATTATAATAAATATGTGAAGGGTGCTACAACTGCAAAAACTTTCGAAAATTTATTACTTTCAAATGACTCTTACAAATTTTGCTTGGTAATAGAGTTTAATACAAATCCTGTTATAAAAGGAAAAGGAAGTGCCATTTTTTTGCATTTGGTTACAAAAGTGCCATACTTTACAGCAGGTTGCGTTGCAATCAAAGAAGAATATATGAGGTCTTTAATTGACTGGCTTGATCCAAAACAAAACCCAAAAATCGTTATGGGAAATTTGGATGTTTTGAAATCGGGTTTATAAAATATAAATAAAAAAGACCTGACAAGTTATAAATACAACTTTCAGGTCTATATATTTAATCTAAATCTACTCTTCTTCCTTTTGTCCCATCATCATCAAGTAGGCTTTCAGGAACTCGTCGATTTCGCCATTCATAACGCCATCAACATTGCTGGTTTCATAACCGGTGCGAACGTCTTTGACTAATTTATACGGTTGCATCACATAATTTCGGATTTGTGAACCCCATTCAATCTTCATCTTTCCGGCTTCAATATCAGAACGTTGCGCCTGTTGCTTTTTCAATTCTATTTCATACAATTGCGATTTCAGCATTTGCATCGCTCGGTTTCTGTTGTCATGTTGCGAACGCGTTTCTGAACATTGAATCTGAATCCCCGATGGTTTGTGTGTCAACTGAACTTTAGTTTCAACCTTGTTCACATTCTGACCACCAGCACCGCTTGAGCGAGAAGTAATAATCTCGATGTCAGCAGGATTAATTTCAATTTCAATAGTATCATCCACCAGCGGATACACATAAACGGAAACGAATGAAGTATGTCTTTTGGCATTACTATCAAAAGGGGATATGCGCACCAATCGATGCACACCGTTTTCACCTTTAAGATAGCCAAAAGCATAATCGCCTTCAATTTCTAAAGTAACTGTTTTTATTCCAGCGGCATCGCCTTCTTGATAATTCAGTTCCCGTATTTTATAACCCGATTTTTCGGCCCACATCATATACATTCGCATCAACATCGAAGCCCAATCGCAACTTTCTGTTCCGCCAGCTCCGGCTGTAATTTGTATAACCGCACTCAAATTATCACCTTCATCCGAAAGCATATTTTTGAATTCAATCGCTTCAATATGACTTTGCGTAGCATCATATTGCTCATCTAATTCTTCAGCAGAAAGTTCCCCTTCTTTGTAGAATTCGTAAGCCAGTTGCAACTCGTCGGCCATTTCGACGGCCTTATTATAATCTTCGATCCATTTTTTCTTTGAACGAAGCGTTTTTACATAGCTTTCCGCTTCTTTTGGATTGTTCCAAAAATCAGGAGCCAAGGTTTTTTCTTCCTCGTTGGTAATCTCGATTAGTTTGGCATCAACGTCAAAGATACCTCCTCAACGCACCAAGGCGCTCTACAATACCTTTTATTTGTTCGGTAGTTGTCATAAATTATAGTAATTTTGTACTGAATTTTTCGGAGCTGTTTCCCGCTATTCGTTGCAATCTTTTATTTTTTTAAAGAAAAAAACAAAAGGATTTTCACTGCTATCGGGGCTAGGTTATCCGTAAATCCAGAAATTAAAGTGCGAAAATAAACTATCTAAAGAATATATGGAAATTAATTTAGTAAGCGATACCGTTACCAAGCCTACACAAGACATGTTGCGTGCCATGTTTCATGCCCAAGTAGGCGATGATGTTTATAAACAAGATCCAACTGTAATTGAATTAGAAGCTAAAGTTGCTGAAATGTTCGGAATGGAAGCGGGGCTATTTTTTCCTTCTGGAACTATGGCAAATCAAACGGCTATTAAATTACACACCCAACCTGGCGAACAATTAATAGCCGATAAATGGGCACATGTTTATAATTATGAAGGCGGCGGTGTTTCCTTTAATAGTGGTGTTTCTTGCTGCTTATTAAACGGAAATCGCGGAATGATTACTGCCGAACAAGTTTCCGGATCTATCAATGATCCAGAGTTTTACCACGCTCCACTTACAAGTTTAGTTTGTGTAGAAAACACAACAAATAAAGGGGGAGGTGCTTGTTATGATTTTGAAGAATTCAAGAAAATAAAACAAGTTTGTGATGCCAATAAGCTGAAATTTCATTTAGATGGCGCCCGAATTTGGAATGCTTTGGTTGCAACAAATGACAATCCCAAAGAATACGGAAAAGTATTCGATACGATTTCGGTTTGTTTATCCAAAGGTTTAGGAGCACCAATTGGTTCGGTTTTGCTATCTGATAAAGCAACAATTCACAGAGCCTTACGCATCCGAAAAATCTTTGGTGGCGGAATGCGACAAGTAGGTTATTTGGCAGCAGCCGGAATCTATGCTTTAGAAAACAACATCGAAAGATTGGCCGATGATCACAGACGCGCTAAGGAATTAGGAGCCGTTTTAGAAAATCTAAGTTGGGTTGCCAAAATCGAACCAATAGAGACGAATATTTTAATTTTCTCTGTTCAATCCCATGTAAGCGAAGCTGTTTTGATGGAAAAGTTAAAACAAAAAGGAATTTCGATTAGCTCGATGGGACATGGTAAACTTCGAATAGTAACCCATTTAGATTACCGCGAGGTTATGCATACTTATGTGTTAGAAACACTTTTAAAGTTGTGATTTAAGATTTTGAAAAAATGAAAATGATTTTTTTTATAAAAAAAGCTAAAATTTATCGAATTAATTAAGGTTTTTTTAATGATTCTATTGTAAATTAATTTAGGTAAAATATTTAAATTTTAGATTAATAAAATTACTGATAAACCCTTACGTAATCAATTTCCATAGCGGCTTGTGTGAAATTTGAATATATACTTGGTTCTATAGCAATATTTAAGAGTAGGTATTGTTCTGCATCAAATGGCCAAGTACTAGCATTTTTGATAGTTGGACTGTAGGTGTAATGCACAACATTATCTACACTAAAAACCATTTTTTCTGCTGTCCAATCAAGAGAATAAACATGAAATTCGCTTGAAGCTGTTCCAATAGTTTGCCCTCCTAAATTTACAGTACCTCCGTAACTAGAAGGGGTATGTATTGCACTTTGAACATAATTTTGATTAGTACCCCAATGTTCCATAATGTCAATTTCGCCGCATGCAGGCCAATTTTTTGTTCCATAATTAGCGCTCCAAAATGCTCCTGGCTCAATGATATTTTTACCTAACATCCAAATTGCAGGCCATGTTCCAGCTCCCGATGGCAGTTTAGCGCGAACTTCTACACGACCATATTTAAATGAAAATTTAGAATTTAATCTAGCTGAAGTATATTGTTTTGTTTGACCTTGATCTGTAAATGATTCTTTTTTTGCAACAAGATTCAAAGAACCATTGCTTTGATATGAATTAACTTCTCTGTTTGTATAATGTTGTAATTCTCCATTTGCCCAACTACTGCCATTAATAAATTGTGTTTGTTGAAACCAATTGTTTGTATTTATTGCGCCAGCTCCGTTAAATTCATCAGACCAAACTAAATTATTAAAACCAGTAGTGCAAGGACTGTAGGTGTAAATTCCATTGCATTTACCAACAATTTGACCATTAGTACCTGTAGAAACAGGAATCCATTGACAAGTAGCTCCAGTAAAAAATTCAATTCCTAAATAAAAAGTACCAATGTTCCAATTTATTTGTGAAAAAACGCCAGTATTTGCAGTGCCTTTTCCTATAATTACACTAATATTCCCTGAGCTATTACTGAATGGATTTTGGGTTTCACTATATACAATTGTCCCTGTATTTGAATTTAATCGAATTGTGAATCGTAAGCTTATGAATTGATTGGTTACAATTTGGTTATTAGAATTTCTAATGGTTGATTCGTATATGAAGCCTTGGGTATTTTGCGAAAAAAGAAGGACTGATTGAAGCAATAATAAAACAAATATTGTTTTTTTCATGATGAATTAGATTTAATTGACAAAAGTAAATTTATTTTAAATATTTTCAATTCATTTAAACTATTGTATAAATAAACTATGCAAACTCAAAAAAAACATAAATTCTATTCAATATTAGGATTATGTTGGTTTTTTATGACAAATGATGTTGAAAGTAGAATTAAATAATAATTAA
>CANCPC010000066.1 GCA_947379965.1 Flavobacteriaceae bacterium
CTTTCCCGAACTTGCAAGAGGAATTTTGCTATATAAACTTCCTTTATTTCTCCGTTTCCTTTTATAACGGCGACCTTTTTTTGTTTTTCTTTTGTAATTTTATTGAAGGCATCTGCAATAGAATATTCAAGATGTTGCACGGATCCAATTACTTTTTGAGTGGTTGAAGCGCCCATAATGTTTTTTAACAATGGAATATTGATTTCCTTATTGTTATAAATTGCGATAGCCCAAGGAAAAACCATTAGTTGCGATTGTTTTCCTTTGTCGTCAACGGTTATGTTTATTGGCGTGAGACCTTTTCGATACAATTCCTTGATGTTGTCCATGCTTTCGTCTTTGTTTTCCAGAGGGTCTACAAATTCGAAAACTATATTTTTATTATACGCTTGAAATTCTTCTAATAAATCTTTTGTTTCGCTTTGCAAACGCTTGAATTCAGATGGTAAATCGCCTTGTAAATAGATTTTTATATACAACGGATTTTGAACTTGATTGACTATATTCAAGGAAGCGGTCGAAAGCGTATATCTTTTGTCTTTTGTTAAATCAAAACGATGAAAAAAACGGTTACTTGCTACATTCAAAAACAAGAGAATGACGATGGCAATTAACAATGATTTTATATTTTTCTTTTGGGTAGTTATCATTGCAATTTAACGGATTTTAAATTAAACACTGTAATGGAAAGAAACAACAGGGTAATACTCGCAAAATAGAGCACATCACGTGTATCAATTACGCCACGACTCATACTTTTGAAATGATCTTGCATCCCGAAAGCTGAAATAAAGCTCCTTAAGTCGGGTACAATTGTAGCTAATTTTTCGAAACCAAAGTAAAAAAAGAAACATAGAAAAACCGCAACGATAAACGCCACAATTTGATTTTCGGATAGGGTAGAAGTGAATATTCCAATGGCGGAATATGCCGAAATCAGAAATAATAGTCCAAAGTAAGAACCTATTGTACTGCCCATATCGATATTGCCTTCTGGTGTACCCAAGCTTGAAACGACTTTTACATATATTAAAGTTGGGATAATTGCCATTATAATTAATAGTATCGAACCCAGGAACTTTCCGTTCACAATCTGCCAAATGCTCAATGGTTTTGTCAATAATAATTCCAGGGTTCCTTGCTTTTTTTCATCCGAAAAACTGCGCATAGTAACTGCCGGAATCAGAAAAATTAGAATCCAAGGTGCCAAAGTAAAAAACGGACTCAAATCGGCAAAACCGCTATTCAAAATATTATATTCTCCTTCGAAAACCCATAGGAATAAACCATTTCCAATTAGGAAAACAGCAATTACCAAATATCCTATTGGCGAACCAAAAAAGGATTTTATTTCTCTTAATACTATTGATTTCATTTTTTATGTTTATTCGTTTATTCGTTGATTTGGTTATTTGTTCTCCAAATCTAAAACTCGTAATTGCTTCGCCTGTTCGCTATGTTCGAATCGTAATTTTTAATTCGTAATTATTCCAAACGAACTAATTTATCTAAACTCCAAGCTTCGGGTTTCTCATTTAATAATTTCTTGGTAAATGCCCAAACTTCAGTAAAAAGTGCTGATTTTCTATAATTTACCAATTCTTCCTCGGTTTTCCAATTGCTATTGGTAAAGAAAATACATTTGTTGTTTTTGTCTTGATACAATTCAAATAAACGATTTCCGGCGGTATTTCGTATTTTGTCTTTCACAATTTCAAAAATTTCCAAAAAAGCAGGGATATTTTCTTCGTGAAAGGACATTTTTACTATTCGTACAAACATTTGATTTTTGATTGAAGATTAACGATTTTTGATTTCAGATTTTTAAAGTTTAAATCAAATATAAATTTTAATAACAAAATAGTTAATCCAGTTGTTAAAATCAATATTGTATTAATAGGCCATCCTTTGTAATCTTCACCCCAACCTACAACATAAATTATTAGAATAAATATAAAAAGTAAAATTACTTTCCATTTCTTGTTAATAATTTCTATTATTAAATTTTGAAAGAATAGAAGAAAGCCAAATAAGGGAACTGTAAGCCAAACAAAAGTCTCCCAATCACTTCTAAATTTATAAAATGCAGCTATTAGATGCCATAACATAAAAGTTGTTGTAATATAGAATGCAAGCTGAAGAAGACTCGCTAAAACACCAAATATCATAATTCTTTTAATCATAATTTCTTCTAAATCTGAAATCTAAAATCTGAAATCTAAAATCGTTAATCTTCAATCTCAAATCTATTTAAACAAATTTTATCGTTATAGCATCTCTATAATTCAATCCCAGCAGGCTATTTGCGGAACCTACTTTGGAAGGATTACTTCTAAAAATGGCTATTTCCAGAAAGCCAGCTTCATTGAAAATCGCTAATTTTTCGCCTTCGTAATATTTTATAGGATATTTATCAGAACTAGCAATCGCCGAATAATTAGGCAAAATGGTTTTGATATTTTTGGTTTTTAATACAATTTCATAAGGTCTGCCTTTGGCTACTTCCAAGAACTGTTTTTTAGAAATATTAGTCACGACATTCCCAAAATGGTCAATATATATCACATAGCCTTTCAAGGAATTTCCGTCATCCGCGACTACAGATTGTAAATCGGTTACTTGCTTGATGCTTTTTAGTTCTTTGCCAATAACGTTTAGTAAACCACCTTTTGCAATATGACACGCTACTTTTACAAATACATCTATATCGGTAGCATCATTTTGCAAACGATCGTGAATATTGATGGTGACTATTTTTTGAGGCACAATTTTTTGAGAAAGGATGCTCAAAATACCATTATCGGCAGCAATAAAATAATGATCATTCCACTGCATGACGATATGTTGGTTTTCCTTGTTGAATTCCATGTCAACACCAATAAGATGAACCGTTCCTTTAGGGAAACTTGAATATGAAGCGCCAAGAATATAACTTGCCTCAACCGTATTGAAAGGATCTATATAATGCGAAATATCAACAATTGAAGCATCAGGATATTCCGATAAAATTTTCCCTTTCAAAGAACCTACAAAGTGGTCTTTCAAGCCGTAATCGGTAGTAAGGGTAATTATTGACATAAAATTGTTTATAAATAAAAAGAAAACAGAACCTAAAACTCATTAAATTTGAGTCATGCAAAGCTAATAATTATCAACGATTATTTATAAATTAAAACTACTCCATTTGAACGAAAGAATTATCGAGCTCATAGACATCGCTCCTAAAGATTTTTGGGGCGCTCAAGACACTCATCTTGAAACGATTAAAAAGTACTATCCCAAATTGAAAATTGTAGCCCGAGGAACAACCCTAAAGGCATTTGGCGAAAAAGAAGTGCTGGATGAATTCGAAAATCGCTTTAACCGATTAATGCTCCATTTTACTCGCTACAATACTATTGATGACAATGTAATTGAGCGTGTAATTATGGGTAATGCTCAGGAAGATCGGAAGGTTTTTGATAATGATAAGATATTAGTGCATGGTGTTGGCGGAAAAATTATCAAAGCGATGACCCCTAATCAGCAGTTGTTGGTCGATACTATGAACAAAAATGACATGGTTTTTGCTGTTGGTCCTGCCGGAACCGGAAAAACCTACACTGGAGTCGCTATGGCTGTGAAAGCATTGAAAGAGAAACAAGTAAAGCGTATTATTTTGACGCGTCCTGCGGTTGAAGCCGGAGAAAATCTTGGTTTTCTTCCAGGTGATATGAAGGAAAAACTGGATCCTTATATGCAGCCCTTATATGATGCTTTGCGTGATATGTTGCCTAACGAAAAATTAGAAGATTATATATTGAAGGGTATTATTCAAATCGCACCATTGGCTTTTATGCGAGGACGAACTTTGGACAATGCTTTTGTGATTCTTGATGAAGCTCAAAACACGACCCATTCACAAATGAAAATGTTTTTGACTCGTATGGGAAAAAATGCCAAATTCATGATTACTGGTGATCCTGGACAAGTCGATTTGCCACGAAGAACTATTTCGGGATTGAAAGAAGCTTTGTTGGTATTGAAAGATATTGAAGGTATAGGGATTATCTATCTTGATGACAAAGATATTGTACGCCATCGTTTGGTTAAAAAGGTTATTGATGCGTATAAAATGATTGAAAATAACGATTAGAAATAATAACGGCAGAGTGGTTATATATGTATAGAAACATTAAATGTTTATGGAAACGATTAATTTTTGTAAAACATTAATCGTTAAAAAATGATTTTATATACAATTATTTATTTCATACTCGAAATCGAATAAACGAAGATTATTTATTTGAATGGTTAGATTAATTTTTTTCTTTGTTTATCTCTTTGAGATGCAGTAATTTTGGAATTGTATAATTTGAATTTGAAACATGCATTTAAAAGAAAAAATAAAAGTAGTCATTAGCGATTTAGATGGTACCTTACTACAATCAAATCATCAAATTTCCGAATATACAAAAACTGTTTTTCAAAAACTTCATAAAGAAAATTATTTGATAATTGTTGCAACAGGTCGGCATCATTTGGATGCTTTTCCCATAGTAGAAAGTTTGGAATGTCCTGTTTATTTGGTTACTTCGAACGGTGCTCGGATTCATTCACCTAAAAAAGAGCTACTTTTTTCTTTTAATATGAAGGGGGATTCCATAAAATCAGTTTTGGAATTAGATATCGATTCAGACATTACAACCGTTTTATTTAGAGAGGAAGTTTGGCAAACTAACAAATTAAATAAAAAGCTAAATAGTTTTCAAACCAAAATGCATTATCCTTCTGAAATAGTTGATTTTGCTAATCTTAATGATTTTGATGCTATAAAATTATTTTTCTCTCATGACAATCATGAGAAATTAGTTGAACTAAGAGAACGAATTTTAGAAAATCACCCCAATGATTTTAGTCATGCTTTTAGTCTTCCTTTTTGTTTAGAATTTATGGATAAATCAGTGGATAAAAGTGTAGCAATTTTGAAAATTCTTGAAAAGGAGAACTATACATTTGCTGAATCAATTTCGTTTGGAGATGGTTTTAATGATGAAAATATGCTAAATTCTGCTGGGAAAGCTTTGATTATGGAAAATGCAGTCGATGCTTTAAAAAATAAGTTACCCCATCTCGAAGTGATTACTACGAATGATAATGATGGAGTTGCCAAATATTTGACAAAAACATTATTATCTTAATCTACATTGAATTTCAATATCAAAACGGATTAGCTTTTTTACCTTGAAAATATTCTTAAATTTGCACGCATAAAACAACAACAAAACTAGATCTATAATGAGCAATACAATAACTACAACCAACTTTAATTTTCCCAATCAAAAATCAGTATATCGAGGTAAAGTACGAGAGGTTTACAATATCAATGATGATCTTTTGGTTATGGTTGCCACCGATAGACTCTCGGCTTTTGATGTAGTTTTACCAAAAGGAATACCATATAAAGGTCAAATTTTGAATCAAATTGCAACTAAATTTATGGAATTGACGCAAGATATTGTTCCCAATTGGTTAATCGCAACACCAGATCCAAGTGTTGCGGTTGGTCATTTATGTGAGCCTTTTAAAGTAGAAATGGTTATTCGGGGTTATGTATCCGGACATGCTGCTCGACAATATGCAGCAGGGAAAAGAGAAATTTGCGGTGTAACAATGGTAGAAGGTTTGAAAGAAAATGATAAATTTCCAACTCCAATAATAACTCCAACAACTAAAGCTGATAATGGTTCTCATGATGAGGATATCTCTCGGGAATCAATTCTTTCAAAAGGGATTGTTACCGAAGCGGATTATATCGTTTTAGAAAATTATACAAGAGCTTTATTTCAAAGAGGAACTGAAATTGCAGCTAATCGTGGCTTAATTTTGGTAGATACTAAATATGAATTTGGTAAAACCAAAGAAGGAGTAATTGTTCTAATTGACGAAATCCATACCCCCGATTCCTCTCGCTATTTTTATTCTGATGGGTATCAAGAAAGACAAGATAAAGGAGAAGAGCAAAAACAATTATCAAAAGAATTTGTACGTCGTTGGTTAATCGAAAATGGTTTTCAAGGTCTTGAAGGACAACAAATCCCTAATATGACCGAGGATTATATTGAAACTGTTTCAGAAAGATACATTGAGTTATATGAAAATATTCTTGGAGAAAAATTTGTGAAAGCTGATGTAACCAACATATACGAGCGAATCGAGAAAAACGTTTTGACCTATTTGGAGAATAAATAGACTTCAGTTACTCTAAAAAAAAATCGATTATTGTTCTTGGTTTTTTATGATTCTATTTTCTGAATTTATAGGTCTTAAATTAATGTTTTAAACAATTTAAAAAAAAAAAGAGCTATCGAAAGATAGCTCTTTTTGATTAATAGAAGAGTTGAATTAGAAATTAAATCCAAGTCTTGCATAATAGTAAGCTCCATTGAATCCCATTTGAACGGCATCCCAATAACCTGCAGCTTCAGTATTTCCAGACTCATCTTGTTTAGTTGGGTAAATATTGAATAGGTTGTTGCTTCCCAAAGTTAATTTTAATTGTTTAGTTATTTGGTATCCTAAAGTTAAATCAGTGTTTACTCTTGGCGTATATACATTGTCTAAACCTGCATAATCAATTAATACTACTTTGCTGAAACGAGTCAAAGCTAGTCCAGTATCGAATTTTTTATGAGAATAATTAAGGTTTAATCCAAATTTGCTTTTTGGAGCTGAAGCCAATAAGAAGGCTTGTTCACGTTTTCCAAAGAAAGTTTCAGCATCTAGATTTCCATTTTTTACTTTTTCAATTGTCATATTGTTAATATTTCCAACCAAAGTAGCACTTAAGCTAGAGTTTTCATATCTTTTCTTCCAAGCAAGAACTAAGTCTAAACCTAATGTTTTTGTATCGGCAGCATTAGCGAAAAATTGTGCTTGGTCTACACCTAATCCTTTGCTTGAAGCATCGAAATAACTAGTCAACACGATTCTGTCTTTTACTTTAATCATATAACCATCTACTGTAGCTGTAAAATTGTCAAAAGTAGAAGTTAATCCTAACGAAGCATTAACCGCCGTTTCTTGTTTTAGTTTTGGTATTCCAAAAGAGCGCGTAACAGGACTGTCATTTGGAGAAAGTAAAATTTCAGTAGCACCAGCGGCATTGATATTAGTAAAATGTAATCCATAATAAGCTTGTGCCAATGAAGGTGCACGGAATCCTGTACTAAGTGACCCTCTTAAATTAAAGTTATCAGCTAATTTAAGTCTTGATGCTAATTTACCATTGATAGTACTACCAAAATCACTGTATTTTTCAAAACGTACCGCACTACTAACCATAAAACTTTTTGTAATATCAAATTCGGCATCAGAATATAGTGAAAGATTACTACGATTTTTATTTACTGCATTTCCGGGGCTATATCCAGGGAAACCTTGAGAACTGCCTGGTCTTGGGTCTCCTGAAATTGGGTCAATAGGAGCGAATTGTGTAGCCGGATTTGTGATTGGTTGTCCGTTTACATCATAGGTTGTATATGAACCTTGTTGACCAGCAAAAATTGAATATTCTTCGATTCTATATTCTGCCCCAAAAGCGATGTTCATTCCATTTAAAAATGAATCATAATTTTTAGAGAAATCAAAATTAGTTACATTCTGAGCTAAACTATGTCCACCAGCATCAAATTGAGTAGGGGAAGCTCCTAATAGCGAAGGGTTCATAGTACCTTTAATTGTATAATGAAAAAGATTTTTCCCATAGGTATTACTAATATCCACTTTCCAACCACTATCAGTAGTAGTTTTAATACCCGCAGTCATAGAATTATCATCAATAATAGAAGTTATTCTTGGTGTATATCCTCCAGGATAAACAGATTCTACTACATTAGCTCCACCGCTATTTCTTGTAAAAGCATACGCATCAGTATCTCTATAATTTTTTCCAGCAAAAGCATAAATTTTAGTTTTATCTGAAACTGGTAATTCCATGTTTGCAGTAAAATTAAAACTATCCATTGATGCTTCTCCAAAACCTTTTCTAAAATCAAATCCTGGGCGAAGTACTTTTTCTTTAGTAAAGAACTCAGTTGTAAAATTTACAAAGCCACCATCTTTACCAAGCGCTACACCATAGTTAGCTCCAACTTTAACAGTATTTCCATCAAGGGCTTTATTTTTACCATACGAATTTCCATTTCCATTTTCGTCTAATCTAAAGTTTTTAGTATTAGGTGTTCCAGGAAGGAAATCTCCTTTAGCTGCGGTATTAAAAGCTCCATAAGTAATTGCTCCAGTCAATTCATTAACATTGTCATTCAATACAATATTGATAACACCTGCAATGGCATCCGAACCATATTGGGCCGCTGCACCATCTCTTAATATTTCGATTCTTTTAATTGCCGAAGCAGGAATTGCATTCAAATCGGTTCCTGTATTTCCTCTACCACGAGTTCCGTAAAGAGTTACTCATGAGGATTGGTGTCTTCTTTTTCCGTTAATTAATACTAAGGTTTGATCCGGTCCCATTCCTCTTAAAGATGCAGGGTCTACGTGGTCAGCTCCATCAGAACCAGATTGTTTATTGGCATTAAATGAAGGAGCAACATATTGCAATAATTGATTAATCTCAATTTTACCACTTTGTGTTGTTAGTTCTTTCATGCTAATAATATCAATAGGAACTGCTGAGTTTACGACTGTTCTTTTGGTGTTTCTAGAACCAACAATTTGAATTTCTTTTAATTCTTGTCCGCCAGCAGTTAAAATAATATCAATTTTATTTGAATTACCTATTTTTTTTTCTACATCTAAAAAGCCCACAAAGCTGATAACTAGAGTTGCTCCATCTTTAACTTTTATTTTGTAACTTCCATCAATATCAGATGAAACACCGTTTGAAGTTCCTTTTTCTTTAATGTTTACACTAGGTAAAGTAGCGCCAGTATTATCTTTTATTACACCCGAAATTTGTTTTTGTGCAAAAAGGATACTAACGTTTAGCAATAATAGCAACAACGTAATTTTTTTCATAATAAGTTTAGTTTGGTTTTTAATTTTATTTAAAATTGGCCGCAAGATAACAATAATCTAACACATTCTTAATGTTTAGTTACAATAACGTTTATTTTTATCACATTATCGTTTTATTATGGTATAATTTAACATAGCTGTTTTATTTTTGAAATAAATTAAGTTTTTACAATTTCAAAATTTTTATTAATAAGATGTTTTTTGTGTTCTAGGTTTAATAAATATTATATTTGCAAACTTTTAAAAGTAATTACTAAAACTCATAGCAAATAATAGCTATTTGTAAACTAAAATAATATGAAAGCAGGAATTGTAGGATTACCAAATGTTGGAAAATCAACATTATTTAATTGTTTATCCAATGCAAAAGCGCAAAGTGCTAACTTTCCGTTTTGTACCATCGAACCGAATATAGGAGTAGTAAATGTTCCCGATTCGAGAATGGCAAAATTAGAAGAGTTAGTAAAGCCTGAACGCGTTCAAATGGCAACGGTTGATATTGTAGATATTGCTGGGTTAGTAAAAGGGGCTAGTAAAGGCGAAGGTTTAGGGAATCAATTTCTTGGGAACATAAGAGAATGTAATGCTATTATTCACGTTTTACGTTGTTTTGATAATGATAATATTGTACACGTTGACGGTAATGTAAATCCAATTCGTGATAAAGAAACGATCGATATCGAATTACAATTAAAAGACTTAGAAAATGTAGAAAAACGTTTAGAAAAAGTAAATCGTGCTGCTAAAACTGGTAATAAAGAAGCTCAGACCGAAAAAGCACTTTTAGATCGAATTAAAGAAACGCTTTTACAAGCTAAATCTGCTAGAACAATAACTCCTCAAAGTAATGAAGAAGAGGTCTTGTTAGAAAATTTTCAATTAATAACTGCCAAACCAGTTTTATATGTTTGCAATGTTGATGAAAATTCAGCAGTTAACGGTAATGAATATGTAGATCAAGTTCGCGAAATGGTGAAGGATGAGGATGCTGAAGTTATAATCCTTTCAGTAGGAGCAGAGGCTGATATTACGGAATTAGAAAGTTACGAAGAACGCCAAGTATTTTTAGAAGATATGGGATTAAGTGAGCCAGGAGCTTCTGTTTTGATTCGTGCTGCTTATAAATTGTTGAAACAACAAACCTATTTTACTGCTGGAGTAAAAGAGGTTCGTGCATGGACAATTAATATTGGAGCAACTGCGCCACAAGCCGCCGGAGTTATTCATACTGATTTCGAAAAAGGATTTATTCGTGCCGAAGTCATTGCTTATGAGGATTTTGTTCAATATGGTTCTGAAGCCAAATGTAAAGAAGCAGGAAAATTTAAAGTCGAAGGAAAAGAATATGTTGTTAAAGACGGAGATGTAATGCACTTTAGATTTAACGTGTAAATTAGATAGAAGTGAATTGACGGATTGATTATAAACAAAACTGTTCAAGAAATTGAGCAGTTTTTTTTATGTTTTTTTAATTGGAACTTCTAAATAATTTTCTATAAACAGCTTTTTTTTTAAGTTAAATGTCGCCTTTTTTAGGTTATTGGTAGTTTTTTTCATGAAATTTAAGTTAATATCTATTGGTTAATGGCTATATTTGTTAAGTTTTTAAATATAAATTTTAAATAATTAATCAAATTTAATTTTAATTAGAATGAAACTTCAACAAATTTTAATGGATAATCAAAATGTGGAAGAGGTTATTTTTACTTCATCTAATTTTTATCCTATAAAAGCAAATCTTGTTTTGGCTTTTGGTGAAAGAGAATTTTTAGAATTTTCACCTCCCTACAAAAGATTAAAAGATTTATATCCTCAGGCTCAGATTGTAATTTGTTCGACCTCCGGTCAAATTTCGAATAATGGTATTGTTGAAAATTATAGTGTTTCAACAGCAATAGAATTTGAAAAGTCAACTATAAAAATAACTGAGTTAGATCTTTCGATTGACAATGATATTCAGGAATTAGGAACTTTAGTAAAAAATGAATTATATAATACAGACTTAAAGTCAATTTTGGTTATTTCTGAAGGTAGCTTTGTAAATGGTACCGAATTAGTAAATGAATTAGGAAAACAAACGAATCACTCTATTCCTATTTTTGGTGGTTTAGCTGGAGATAATGTTAAATTTGAAAAAACAATAGTAGGCTTAAATGAAGATGCAAAAGAAGGAAAGGTAGTTATTATTGGATTCTATGGGAAACATATAAATTTAGGTTACGGTTGTGAAGGAGGATGGACTGATTTTGGTCCTGAAAGAGAAGTAACATATTCAGAAAAAAATGTATTGTATAAAATTGGAGATAGATTCGCTTTAGATATTTATAAAGAATACTTGGGTAAATATGCAAATGACTTACCAGGATCGGCTTTGTATTTTCCACTTTCAATGAAAGAAAGTAAAGATTCTACTTCAGTAGTTAGAACAATATTATCAATTGATGAAAAAACGAAGTCAATGACCTTTGCAGGAAATATTCCTCAAGGTTCTTTGGTACGATTAATGAAAGGTAATTTTGATAAACTTATAGATGCTTCTTTTAATGCGGCATCGAATTCGTTTTCAAATCATTCTAAACAACCTGAATTAGCACTTATTGTAAGTTGTGTAGGCCGAAAAGTTGTATTAGGAAATAGAGTAGATGAAGAATTTGAGGCAGTAAAAGAAGTTTCTGGAAATACACTCCTTTGTGGGTTTTATTCTTATGGTGAAATTTCACCACTAACCAATAAAACTTCTTGCGAATTGCACAACCAAACCATGGCTATTTTGACCATTAGCGAAGACTAAATCTATTTATGGCTGACAAAAATAATTTAAATAGAAATTTGAATCGTCAAATTAATAAATTTTTATCTGAGAAGATTATTAATGATAATCCATCCATACAAAAATTTATTGATGCAATAAATCAATCCTATGAAAATTACGAAAAAGATGCCGAATTGTTCGAACAATCAATTCGATTAAATGATATAGAATTTTATGAAATCAACAAAAAAATTCAAGATCAATTAGAGAAAAAAAAGAATGTTCAGTCTGAACTGATTCAAGCAATTAAATTGTTAAGTGATAATAACAGTGATTTAAAATTAGGTGACGAAGATAGTTTGATTGAATTACTGCAAATATTGCACAACGAAATTGAATATAGGAGAATATCCGAAGAGCAACTGTCGTTAGCCAAATTGAATGCTGAAAAAGCAAATGAAGCAAAATCCGACTTCTTATCGATTATGAGTCACGAAATACGTACTCCATTAAACGCTATTATTGGTCTTATTTACATAATGGAAAAGGAGCGTACAGTTGAAAGTTTTAATGAGAATTTTGATGTTTTAAAAACTTCTACCCAAAATTTGTTTCTTCTCTTAAATAATATCTTAGACTTCAATAAAATTGAAGCTGGAAAAATAGATTTAGAAACTATACCTTTCAATTTTAAGGATTTAGTATTAGAAATAGCTAGGTCATTTCAAGCTAAAGCGATAGAAAATCAAAATAAAATTGAAGTGATTATAAATGATGATTTTGCTGCAAATATTGTTAGTGATCCGCTGAGAATTAGTCAGATCATAACGAACCTAACACTAAATGCTATAAAATTTACGAAAAACGGATTGATACAAATTAAGATTGATCAAATAAATCGTACCGAAAATAATTCTGTTTTTAAAGTAAACATTATTGATAACGGAATTGGTATTGATTTAGAGAAATTCAATTCAATTTTTCAAAAATTCTCGCAAGTAGACTCAAAAACATCAAGACAATTTGGTGGTTCCGGATTGGGTTTAGTCATTACAAAAAACTTATTAAATTTATTTAATTCTGAAATTGAATTAGAAAGTGAATTAGGAAAAGGATCAAAATTTAGCTTTGTACTGAATCTGCCTATTTTCAACAAGAATTCGGATATAAAAAATAATATAAATGGGGATGATTATAAAGAGCAAAATCTAGAAGGTTTGAGATTGCTTTTAGTTGAAGACAATCTAATAAACGTTAAAATTGCTGAGAAAATATTAAAAAGATGGGATGTAATTGTAGATGTTGCTTTGAATGGTCTTATGGCTTTAGAAAAGCATAAAACTAATAAATATGACATTATCCTGATGGATTTATCAATGCCTGTAATGGATGGCTATGAAGCAACCATAAATATTAGAAATATAGATTCTTCAATTCCCATTATTGCCTTAACGGCTTCTACGTCCTATTTAAGCCTAGAAAAAGCAATGCAAATAGGAATAAATGAATATGTTACAAAGCCATTTAATCCCAGAGAATTAAATTTAAAATTAAGTAAACATTACCATTTTTGATTTCCTTCACTTATAATTCCAATTTATTTATTTCTTAATTATCATTTTAATTTATTAAATTAATTGTCAATATCATTCTTAATAACTTTGAGGGTTTACTCTTTTAAAATATTCCGACATTCGCTATATTAGCACAAAATCGATTTATTTAAAATGGCAGTAGAAAATCAGTATAACGAAGACAATATCCGGTCTCTCGATTGGAAAGAACACATTCGTATGCGTCCCGGAATGTACATTGGGAAACTTGGTGACGGTTCCTCACCAGACGATGGTATATATATTCTTTTAAAAGAAGTTCTAGACAACTGTATCGATGAATTCGTTATGGGCGCTGGAAAAACTATTGAGGTGACTATCAAAGATAAAACGGTTTCGGTTCGCGATTATGGTCGTGGAATTCCTCTTGGAAAAGTCATTGATGTAGTTTCGAAAATGAATACAGGTGGGAAATATGATTCATTGGCCTTCAAAAAATCAGTCGGTTTAAATGGTGTTGGAACAAAAGCTGTAAATGCATTGTCCAATTATTTTCGTGTAGAATCGGTTCGTGACGAAAAACAAAAAGCAGCCGAATTTTCAGGAGGTAACTTGGTTCTAGAG
>CANCPC010000067.1 GCA_947379965.1 Flavobacteriaceae bacterium
GTTGAAAACTAAAAAGTATCACGCACACGACGAAAAAAACGACTGTAACGTTGGAGATACTGTAAGGATTAGCGAAACGCGTCCTTTAAGTAAAACAAAATGTTGGAGGTTAGTTGAAATCATTGAAAGAGCTAAATAATTATGGTACAACAAGAATCAAGACTAAAAGTAGCAGATAACACAGGAGCTAAAGAAGTTTTAACTATCCGTGTTTTAGGAGGTACCAAAAGAAGGTATGCCTCTGTTGGTGACAAGATTGTAGTTTCTATTAAAGATACTGCCCCTAACGGAAGCGTTAAAAAAGGAGCAGTTTCAACTGCAGTTGTTGTACGAACCAAAAAAGAAGTGAGAAGAGCCGATGGATCCTATATCAGATTTGACGATAACGCTTGTGTGTTATTGAACGCTGCAGGTGAAATGAGAGGAACTCGTGTTTTTGGACCCGTAGCAAGAGAACTTCGTGAAAAACAATTCATGAAAATTGTATCATTAGCACCAGAAGTGCTTTAATTATTTTAAGATGATAAAGCTAAAAATAAAATCAGGTGACATTGTAAGAGTTATTGCTGGAGACCACAAAGGTGAAGAAGGTAAAGTACTTCGTGTATACCGCGAGAAAAATAAAGCAATTGTTGAGGGTATTAATCTGGTTTCAAAACATACGAAACCTAGTGCAAAAAGTCCTCAAGGTGGTATTGTAAAAAAAGAAGCTTCTATACAAATTTCTAACCTTTCTTTAATTGATCCTAAAACTAAGGAAACAACTAGAGTTGGAATTAGAGTTGAAGGAGATAAGAAAGTAAGATTTTCAAAAAAATCTAATCAAGTACTATAGTAATGGCATATATACCTAGACTAAAAGAAGAGTATAAGAACAGAATAATCTCTGCTCTTAAAGAGGAATTCGGATACGTAAACGTAATGCAAGTTCCAAAATTGGAAAAAATCGTTTTAAGTAAAGGAGTTGGTGCAGCTGTATCTGATAAAAAACTTATTGACTATGCAGTTGATGAGTTGACAAAGATCACTGGACAGAAAGCAGTATCTACAATCTCAAAGAAAGACGTTGCGTCATTCAAATTGAGAAAAGGGATGCCTATTGGAGCAAAAGTTACTTTGCGTGGAGAAAGAATGTACGAATTTTTAGATAGATTGGTTACATCATCTTTGCCACGTGTTAGAGATTTCAGTGGTATAAAGGCTACTGGTTTTGACGGAAGAGGAAACTATAATCTTGGTGTTTTGGAGCAAATCATTTTCCCAGAAATTGATATTGACAAAGTAAACAAAATATCAGGAATGGACATCACTTTTGTTACTTCTGCAAAAACAGATAAAGAAGCAAAGTCATTATTGGCTGAATTAGGTTTACCTTTTAAAAAGAATTAAGACATGGCTAAAGAATCAATGAAAGCCCGTGAGGTTAAGAGAGAAAAAACAGTTGCAAAATATGCTGAGAAAAGAAAAGCTTTGAAAGAAGCTGGAGATTCCGTAGGTTTGCAAAAGTTACCTAAAAATGCTTCTCCAGTTCGTTTACACAATCGTTGTAAATTGACAGGTAGACCTAGAGGTTACATACGCCAATTTGGTATTTCACGTGTAACATTTCGTGAAATGGCTAATAACGGATTGATACCAGGTGTTAAAAAAGCATCTTGGTAATAAATATTTATAAATTGGTTTCAGGTTCAAAGGAATAGTTCTTTTGAAAACCGTTACCGCAAATCCATACACATGTATACAGATCCTATTGCAGATTATTTGACGAGAGTTAGAAACGCTGTGGCTGCAAACCACAAAGTTGTCGAAATTCCAGCTTCTAATCTAAAAAAAGAAATAACTAAGATCTTATTTGATCAAGGATATATCTTAAGTTACAAATTTGAAGACAACGCTGTTCAGGGTTCAATCAAAATCGCTTTGAAGTATGATAAAGTTACTAAAGAGTCGGTAATTAAAGATATCCAAAGAATTAGTAAACCAGGTTTACGTAAGTATTCAGGTTCTTCAACTATCCCAAGAATCCTTAACGGATTAGGAATTGCTATTGTTTCAACTTCAAAAGGTCTGATGACTGGGAAACAAGCAAAGCAATTAAATGTAGGTGGTGAAGTTATTTGTTACGTATACTAATTAAAAGACTTATAAGAGATGTCAAGAATAGGTAAAAATCCAATTGTAATCCCTGCCGGAGTAACTGTTGAAGTTGCAAACGGTATTATTACTGTAAAAGGAAAAAAAGGTCAACTAACACAAGAGTTTTCGGACGTTACTGTTTTAGTTGAAGGAGATCAAGTTCAAGTGAACAGATCCTCTGATCATAAAGACCAAAGAGCAAAACACGGTTTATACCGTTCATTAATCAATAATATGATTATTGGTGTAACAGATGGTTTTACTAAAGAATTAGAATTGGTAGGAGTAGGTTATAGAGCTTCAAATCAAGGACAAAAATTAGATTTAGCTCTTGGATTTTCACACAATATTGTTTTAGAAATAGCTCCTGAGGTTGTTTTAGAAACTATATCTGAAAAAGGTAAAAACCCAATTGTTAAATTAACATCCTTAGATAAACAACTTTTAGGACAGGTTGCCGCGAAAATCAGAGGTTTCCGTAAACCTGAGCCATACAAAGGAAAAGGTGTTAAATTCGTAGGTGAAGTATTAAGAAGAAAAGCAGGTAAATCAGCGTAAAAAATAACATTATGTCATTAACAAAACCTGAAAGAAGACAGAGAATTAGATTCAGAATTAGAAAGACAATTAGTGGTACTGCTACTAATCCAAGACTATCTGTTTTTAGAAGTAACAAGGAAATTTATGCTCAACTTATTGATGACGTAAATGGAGTTACTTTATTAGCTGCTTCTTCAAGAGAAAAAGAAATAGGAAAAGGTACTAACGTAGAAGTTGCAACAGCAGTTGGAAAACTAGTTGCAGAAAAAGCGTTAAAAGCTGGGATTGAAGTAGTCACTTTTGATAGAGGTGGTTATTTATATCACGGTCGTATTAAATCATTAGCGGAAGGCGCGAGAGCGGCTGGACTTAAATTCTAATATAGTATGTCTAATAGTAAATACAAGAATGTAGAGCTAGTAAAACCAAGTGGACTTGAATTAAAAGATCGTTTGGTAAGTGTAAATCGTGTTACTAAGGTTACAAAAGGGGGTAGAGCCTTTGGTTTTTCTGCTATTGTAGTTGTAGGTGATGAGAATGGAGTAGTTGGTCACGGATTAGGAAAATCTAAAGACGTTTCTGAAGCAATTGCGAAAGCAGTAGAAGATGCAAAGAAAAATCTTGTGAAAATTCCTTTGAACGGTCAATCTGTTCCTCACGAGCAAAAAGGTAAATTTGGTGGAGCACGTGTTTTCTTAATTCCTGCCTCTCATGGTACAGGAGTTATTGCAGGTGGAGCTGTTCGTTCAGTACTTGAGTCAGTTGGTATACATGATGTATTATCAAAATCTCAAGGATCATCAAATCCGCACAACGTGGTAAAAGCAACTTTTGATGCTTTATTACAGATGAGAAGTGCTCATACTGTTGCAAAACAAAGAGGCGTTTCTTTAGAAAAAGTTTTTAAAGGTTAATTCAAGGAAATTATGGCTAAATTATTAGTAAAACAAGTTAAAAGCAAAATCAATTGTCCTCTTACTCAAAAAAGAGGTTTGGAAGCTTTAGGTCTACGTAAAATGGGTCAAGTTGTAGAACATGATTCAAATCCAACTATCCTTGGAATGATAAACAAAGTAAAACACTTAGTTTCTGTCGAGGAAGCTAAATAACAAATACTGTTATGAATTTAAGTAACTTACAACCTGCTGAAGGTTCGACACACAATCAAAATAAAAGATTAGGTAGAGGAGAAGGTTCTGGTAAAGGTGGTACCGCATCGCGTGGTCACAAAGGAGCAAAATCTCGTTCTGGATATTCTAAAAAGATTGGTTTTGAGGGAGGGCAAATGCCACTTCAAAGACGTGTGCCTAAGTTTGGTTTCACAAACATCAATCGTAAAGAATACGAAGGTGTAAATTTAGATACACTTCAATTATTAGTTGACAATGGTATTGTAACGGATGCAGTTGATATGACTGTATATGTTGCTAACCGTTTGGCTACTAAAAATGAAATCGTAAAGATTTTAGGAAGAGGAGAATTGAAAGCAAAATTAAAAGTATCTGCTCACAAATTTACTGCTACTGCAAAAGCTGCTATTGAAGCTGCTGGTGGAGAAGTTGTAACAATTTAATTTTTCTATTGCTATGAAGAAATTTTTTGAATCAATAAGTAATGTTTGGAAAATTGAGGAACTGAAAAATAGAATCCTAATCACATTTGGGATTCTTATAGTTTATCGTTTTGGAGCACATGTTACACTTCCTGGAATTGACGCTACTCAACTAAATAGTTTAGCAGGCCAAACTAAAAACGGACTTGGATCTATCCTTGATATGTTTACCGGAGGTGCTTTTTCTAAAGCTTCAGTTTTTGCATTAGGCATAATGCCTTATATTTCTGCTTCAATTGTTGTTCAGTTAATGGGAATTGCTATTCCATATTTACAAAAACTACAAAGTGATGGAGAAAGCGGAACAAAAAAAATCAATCAAATTACCCGTTGGTTAACGATTGGTATAACATTGGTTCAAGGACCTGGATACATTTATAATCTATACAGAACATTACCAAGTAGTGCTTTTTTATTAGGTTTTAATTCTTTCGAATTCTTGTTTTCTTCAGTAGTAATCTTAGTTACTGGTACAATATTTGCCATGTGGTTAGGAGAGAAAATTACTGATAAAGGAATCGGAAACGGAATATCACTATTAATTATGGTAGGTATCTTGGCTAGATTACCACAAGCTTTTATACAAGAGTTTGCAGCTAGAGTAACTAATAATAATGGAGGCCCAATGTTATTGGTTGTTGAAATTATAATATGGTTATTAATAATTATATCTTGTGTATTGCTAGTTATGGCAATTAGAAAAATACCTGTTCAGTATGCACGTCGTACCGCTTCAGGTGATTTCGAAAAAGATATGATGGAAGGTAACAGACAATGGATTCCATTAAAACTTAATGCAGCAGGTGTTATGCCTATCATTTTTGCTCAGGCAATTATGTTTATACCTGCGGCTGTAGCCGGTTTATCAAAATCGGATACTTCTCAATCGATCGTTGGTGCTTTTAGTAATATGTTTGGATTTTGGTATAACTTAGTATTTGCAACACTTATTGTTGTATTTACTTTCTTTTACACTGCAATTACCATTCCTACGAACAAAATGTCAGATGATTTGAAAAGAAGTGGTGGTTTTATTCCAGGTATTAGACCAGGAGTTGAAACATCTGATTTTCTTGACAAAGTGATGTCTTTAATCACGTTCCCAGGCTCCTTATTTCTTGCTTTTATAGCTGTGTTCCCAGCAATTATAGTAAGTCTTATGGATGTTCAACAATCTTGGGCTATGTTTTTTGGAGGTACATCATTGATTATTATGGTTGGTGTTGCAATAGACACTATACAACAAATCAACTCTTACTTGTTGAATAAACATTATGATGGTTTGATGAAAAGTGGTAAAAATAGAAAAGCAGTAGCTTAATCTTATGGCAAAACAATCAGCAATAGAACAAGACGGATCGATAATTGAAGCATTATCAAATGCTATGTTCCGTGTTGAGTTAGAAAATGGACATATTGTAATTGCTCATATATCTGGAAAAATGCGTATGCATTATATCAAATTATTACCTGGTGATAAAGTGAAACTAGAAATGAGTCCTTATGATTTGTCAAAAGCAAGAATTACTTATAGATATTAAATAGGCAATTGGCAGTTAGCACTTGGCGAAAAGCTTTAAGCATAAGCTTACAGCTCAAAACTAAAAGCTAAAAGCTAAAAACCAAAAGCAAATTCACAATGAAAGTAAGAGCATCAGTTAAAAAAAGAAGTGCCGAGTGCAAAATTGTACGAAGAAAAGGCAGATTATACGTAATCAACAAAAAGAATCCTAGATTTAAACAAAGACAAGGATAATTATGGCAAGAATAGCAGGGGTAGACATCCCAAAAAACAAAAGAGGAGTTATCGCTTTAACCTATATCTTCGGAATAGGTAAAAGTAGAGCAGTTGAGATTTTAGAAAAAGCTCAAGTTAGCCAAGATACAAAAGTTCAAGACTGGAATGATGACGAGATCGGAGCAATTCGTGATGCAGTATCATTTTTTAAAATTGAAGGTGAACTACGTTCAGAAGTTTCTTTAAACATTAAACGTTTAATGGATATTGGATGTTATAGAGGAATTCGCCATAGATCTGGTCTTCCATTAAGAGGACAAAGAACAAAGAATAACTCTAGAACAAGAAAAGGAAAAAGAAAAACTGTTGCCAACAAGAAAAAAGCAACTAAATAATAAGTAATATGGCTAAAGCAACTGCAAAAAAACGTAAAGTTATCGTTGAATCAACGGGAGAAGCTCATATTTCTGCTACCTTCAATAACATCATCATTTCTTTGACAAACAAAAAAGGTGAAGTTATTTCTTGGTCATCTGCTGGTAAAATGGGTTTCAGAGGTTCTAAAAAGAATACTCCGTATGCAGCCCAAATGGCAGCAGAAGATTGTAGTAAAGTAGCGTTAGAAGCTGGACTTAAAAAAGTAAAAGTGTATGTAAAAGGACCTGGAAACGGACGTGAGTCTGCAATTCGTTCTATACATAACGGAGGAATTGAAGTAACTGAAATTATTGATGTTACACCAATGCCTCACAACGGATGTCGTCCTCCTAAAAGACGTAGAGTTTAATACTCGAATTTAATTATAGTATAAACTAGATAGAACATTGATTATCGAAGGATAAGACCTGAATTCATAATCTCTATCTTAAACAATTTAAAATGGCAAGATATACTGGTCCAAGTACAAGAATCGCTCGTAAATTCGGAGAAGCAATTTTCGGAGATGATAAAGCATTCGAAAAAAGAAATTACCCTCCTGGACAACACGGGATGGCTAAAAAAAGAGGAAAAAAATCTGAATATGCTGTTCAATTAATGGAAAAGCAAAAAGCTAAATATTCTTATGGAATTTTAGAAAAACAATTCAGAAACTTATTTGAAAAAGCATCAGCTACTAAAGGTGTAACTGGAGAAGTTTTATTACAATTGTGTGAGTCTAGATTAGATAACGTAGTTTATAGAATGGGTATTGCCCCTTCTAGAAGAGGTGCGCGTCAAATCGTTTCTCATAGACATATTACCGTTAACGGTGAAAATGTAAACATTCCTTCTTACCACCTTAAACCTGGTGATAAAGTTGCAGTTCGTGAAAAATCTAAATCAATAGAGGCTATCGAACGTTCTTTGTCTAATTCAAGTCATGTATATGAATGGATTACCTGGAATAATGATATTAAAGAAGGTACTTTTGTTTCTGTACCGGCTAGACTTCAAATTCCAGAAAATATTAAAGAACAATTAATCGTAGAGTTGTACAACAAATAATAATTGACTTAGTCGAAATTTATGGCAATATTTAATTTTCAGAAACCCGATAAAGTTATCATGATCGATTCAACCGATTTTGAAGGCAAATTTGAATTTAGACCTTTAGAACCTGGTTACGGATTGACAGTTGGTAACGCACTTAGAAGAGTTTTGCTTTCAGCATTAGAAGGTTATGCAATTACATCTGTTCGAATTGAAGGTGTAGATCATGAGTTTTCTACTATCTCAGGAGTTGTTGAAGATGTTACAGAGATCATTCTTAATCTGAAACAAGTACGTTTCAAACGTCAAATAGAAGATATAGATAATGAGTCAGTTACGATTTCAGTAACTGGTAAAGATCAATTGACAGCTGGTGATTTTCAAAAATTTATTTCAGGTTTTCAAGTCTTAAATCCAGAACTTGTAATTTGTAATTTAGATCCTAAAATCAAACTTCATTTCGATTTAACTATCGAAAAAGGTAGAGGATATGTTCCTGCCGAAGAAAACAAAAAGCAAAATGCTGCAATTGGAACTATATTTACTGACTCTATTTTTACTCCTGTAAAGAATGTTAAGTATTCTATAGAAAACTTTCGTGTAGAGCAAAAAACAGATTATGAAAAATTAGTTTTTGAAATAAAAACTGACGGATCTATTAATCCAAAAGATGCCCTTACTGAAGCTGCCAAAGTTTTAATTCACCATTTCATGTTGTTTTCTGATGAAAGAATTACTCTTGAGGCAGACGAAATTGCACAAACAGAATCGTATGACGAAGAATCTTTACATATGAGACAATTGCTTAAAACTAAGCTTGTTGATATGGATCTTTCTGTAAGAGCATTAAATTGTTTAAAAGCGGCAGAAGTTGATACACTTGGAGATTTAGTATCATTCAATAAAAATGACCTAATGAAATTCCGTAATTTCGGTAAAAAATCTTTAACTGAACTAGATGAGCTAGTTGCAATTAAAAATTTGAACTTCGGTATGGATTTAGCAAAATACAAACTAGATAAAGAATAATCTAAACCTTTGAGGTTTAAATTTACATAGCAATGAGACACGGAAAAAAATTCAATCACTTAGGCAGACAGACTGCACATAGAAGTTCTATGTTAGCTAATATGGCTTGTTCTCTTATCGAGCACAAACGTATTAATACTACTGTTGCAAAAGCAAAAGCGCTTAAACAATTTGTTGAGCCATTAATAACAAAATCTAAAGCGGATACGACTCATAATCGTCGTGTCGTTTTTGCTTACTTACGTAGCAAATATGCTGTAACTGACTTGTTCAGAGACGTAGCTGCTAAAGTTGGTGACCGTCCAGGTGGATATACTCGTATTATAAAAGTTGGAAATCGTTTAGGAGATAATGCTGATATGGCAATGATCGAACTAGTAGATTTTAATGAACTTTACAATGGTGGTAAAAAAGAAGTAAAAAAAGCTAAAAGCCGTCGTGGTGGTAAAGCTAAAAAAGCAGATGAAGTTACTGAAGCACCTGTTGCCGAAGTTGAAACACCTGCTGCTGCAGTTGAGGCTCCAATTGTTGAAGCTGAGATTCCAGTTGATGGAGCTAATACAAACGTTAGCGAAGAATCAGATGAAACTTCAACTGATGCTACTGAATAATTATGAAAATAATATTTCAATAATAATTAAGGATAAACTTTTATTAGTTTATCCTTTTTTTTTGTTTTTTTGGAGCAAAAAATTTGTTTTTTTATCATAATTTTTCCCGCTTTTTGTTTCGTTTTTTTTACTTTTTAAAGGAAAAAAGAAAAAATATTTTCACTTTAATCGGGGCTATTTATGACGAATACTTTTCAAATGATAATTCATAATTTGTATAAAAAATAACTTTGCAAAACTTTAGAAAAAACTTTGCGCCCTTAGTGTTAAAGAATTAAATTTGCACAACAATTTATAAAAATGAAATACACAACACGACAAAGCGCTATTCTTCTATTAAGTGACGGAACCCTTTTCCATGGTAAATCTATTGGTATTAGTGGTACAACTTTTGGAGAAGTTTGCTTTAATACAGGAATGACTGGATATCAAGAAATTTTTACGGATCCATCCTACTTTGGTCAAATAATGGTAGCGACTAATGCTCATATTGGAAACTACGGAGTCAATGAAAAAGAAATTGAATCGAACGGAATTAAAATCGCAGGATTAGTTTGTAAAAACTTCAGTTTTAATTATTCTCGTGATGATGCTTCAGGTAGTCTAGAAGATTATTTTGAAAAGCAAAATTTAATCTGTATTTCAGATGTTGACACTCGTGGATTAGTAAGTTATATTCGAGATAACGGAGCAATGAATGCTGTTATTTGTACAGATGGAACACCAATCGAAGAGTTAAAAGCTGAATTAGCTAAGGTTCCGGATATGAAGGGCCTTGAGTTAGCCTCTAAAGTTTCAACAAAAGAACCTTATTTTTATGGAAATGAAAACGCTACTTATAAAATATCGGCTCTAGATTTAGGGATAAAAACAAATATTCTTCGCAATCTTGCCAAAAGAGATTGTTATATAAAAGTGTTTCCATACGATTCTAAATTTTCGGAATTGGCAGCATTTAATCCTGATGGTTATTTCTTGTCAAACGGTCCTGGAGATCCAGATCCTCTTTTTAGTGCTATTCAAGTGGCAAAAGAAATTCTTGCAATTAACAAACCCTTATTCGGAATTTGTTTGGGACACCAAGTAATTGCTTTGGCAAACGGAATTTCGACTTATAAAATGTTCAACGGACATAGAGGAATTAATCATCCCGTTAAAAATATAATTACAGGTAAAGGCGAAGTTACTTCTCAAAATCATGGTTTTGCTGTAAATAAAGAAGAACTCGATCATCATCCTGATATGGAAATCACACATCTTCATCTTAATGATGATACAGTTGCAGGAATGCGCATGAAAAACAAAAACTGTTTCTCGGTACAATATCACCCAGAGGCTAGTCCTGGTCCACATGATTCTTCTTATTTATTTGATCAATTTATCGAAAATTTGAGAAAGTAGTATTTAAAATCAATTTTTTAAATAATAAAGCCGCTATTGTAGCGGCTTTATTATTTTATGTGTATTAGATTTATAGTGTCAATCTTGCGCACAACTTGCTTGCTTATAAATTTATGTTAATACTAGTAAGGAAACTTGGATTGTGTATTTGAATTGCTATTTTTGTTTTTGGTACACTTTTGTAGAAATTGTTGTTATAAACTATTTATTACTTGATTCTTAAAGTGTATATTTGGTCGAAATTTATTAGACTTTTTTCAATGTCTATTTAATAAAAATTAAAAATAAATTAAAATATATAAAATGCTTTTAAATACAATACAAATGAAATTCATAAATAATAAAGTTGCAATAGCATTTTTTATATTGCTGTTTACTAGCAGTATTACATTTTCTCAAGAAATCATCAAAGAAAAAGTTGATCCAGCTCAAACAATTACAACTTCAAATAAACAAAAAGTCGATGGTGTTGTTGCGAAAGTAGGAGATTATATCATTTTGGATTCGGATATTGACAAGTCTTTTTTGGAAATTTCAAGCCAAGGTAATTCTATTAAAGACATTACAAGATGTCAAATTCTAGGAAAATTATTAGAAGATAAATTATATGCGCACCAAGCGATTCAGGATAGTTTAAAGGTTACAGATTCAGATGTCAAATCAATGATGGAGGATCAACTGAGTCACATGATAGAGCAAATAGGCTCTATAGATAAAGTGGTAAAATATTACAAAAAAAATTCTGAAGAGGAGTTTAAAACCTATTATTTTGACATTTTAAAAGAGCAAAAATTGGCTCAAGAAATGACAAAAAAAATTGTTGATGGTGTAGAAATTACTCCAGAAGAAGTTCGTAATTTTTTCAAATCTATACCTATTGCTGATTTGCCAGTTTTTGGAGCTGAAATGGAAGTGGCACAAATTGTGGTTACGCCCAAGGTTTCTGAAGCGGATAAACAAAAAGTTATTGATAAGTTAAATGGATTTAAAAAAGAGATTCAAGAGGGGTCAAGTTTTGCAACAAAAGCGGTTTTGTATTCTCAGGATCCAGGATCCAGGGCGACAGGAGGTTTTTATAAAATGAATCGTAAAACACCTTTTGTAAAAGAGTTTAAAGAGGTTGCTTTTAGTCTTGCAGAAGGTGAAATTTCTGCTCCTTTCGAAACAGATTTTGGTTTTCATATTATTTACGTCGAAAAAATTAAAGGACAAGATATAGAATTGCGTCATATTTTGTTGACACCTGCTATAAGTGAAGATGCACTTAAAGAAGCTAAAGAGAAAATTACTTTAATAAGAAAAAGAATTTTAGACAAAGAAATTACTTTTGCTGATGCAGCAAGAACAATGTCGGACGAAAAAGAAACCAGAGCAAATGGAGGTGCTTTGATTAATCCTAAAACACAGGATACTCGTTTTGAATTGACCAAATTAGACCCTAGTTTAAATGCTCAAGTTTCAAATTTGAAAGAAAAAGAAATTTCATTGCCTATGATTGATGAAGATCAATCCGGTAAGAAAAAATATAAGATCATTACGGTGACGAATAGAATTGATTCTCATACTGCAGATTATGCTAAGGATTATTTAAAAATAAAAGAATTAGCATTGAAAGAAAAGCAAATTAAAGCCATAGGAAAATGGTTTGATGAAAAGATTAAAGATACTTATATCAAAATTATTGGTGAGTATAGAGATTGTGTCTTTACAAACAATTGGCTTAAAAAATAATTTTATATCTTAAGAAAAATGTCAGACGTAGATGCAATACATAATTTAGTTCAAAAAAGAAATGAATTAAAAACAGAAATCGCAAAAATTATTGTAGGTCAGGATGATGTTGTTGATCAAATTTTACTATGTATTTTTTCAGGTGGTCATGCTCTTTTAGTTGGTGTTCCGGGTTTGGCAAAAACTTTGTTGGTTAATACGCTTGCTTTAGCACTTGGTCTTGAATTTAAAAGAATTCAATTTACTCCTGATTTAATGCCTTCTGATATTTTGGGTAGTGAAATATTAGATGAAAATCGTCAGTTTAAATTCATAAAAGGTCCTATTTTTTCGAATATTATTCTTGCAGACGAAATTAATAGAACGCCACCAAAAACACAAGCAGCTTTATTGGAAGCGATGCAGGAAAGGTCTGTTACAATTGCAGGTCAAAATTATAAATTAGCCTTACCCTATTTTGTTTTAGCAACTCAAAATCCTATAGAGCAAGAAGGAACCTATCCTTTGCCAGAAGCTCAATTAGATCGTTTTATGTTTGCAATTAAACTCGATTATCCTTCTTTTGAAGAAGAAGTTCAAGTTGTAAAACGAACAACTTCTGATATTAATAACGTTATAACTCCATTGTTTTCTGCTCAAGAAATAATAGATTTTCAACAATTGATTCGCAGAATCCCAGTTGCAGATAATGTAATCGAATATGCGGTTTCTCTAGTGAGTAAAACACGTCCTGATAATGCATTAACTAACGAATTTGTTAAAAACTATATTGATTGGGGTGCAGGACCAAGAGCTTCACAAAATCTGATTTTGGCTGCCAAAGCTAACGCTGCTTTTAGTGGAAAATTTTCTCCAGATATTGAAGATGTAAAAGCAGTTGCAATAGGAATTCTTCGTCATAGAATTATTAAAAACTACAAAGCTGATGCCGAAGGAATTACCGAAGAAATGATAATAAGCAAACTGATTTAATCAGGGTTTGATTAATTTTTTGAATACTCTTTAGTAAATATAAAATCGAACTTTTAATATTCTTGGATTAGCAATTATTAATAGCGCAATGGAATATTTAAAATTTAAAGATTTCATAATATAAGGTTGTTATTTTTCTTTATTAGTAATACTTTTTTTGAATTACCAACTTCTATCGTTTTTTTGTTTATTCTCATCTTTAATTCTTAAATTTGCAAACAATAAAAAGGACCTTTAATTTGTTTTAATTAAATGTTATATTCTGTTCTAAATTTTTTTATTTAAAAACATATCATTACCAATTAAACCGAAAATTATATGGCTTTGTTGTTGAAATATTTAATAAATAGCCATTAACATTCAAAATGCAACTTATGAAAACTTATAACAATTACATTAATGAGATTGAAGAACGT
>CANCPC010000068.1 GCA_947379965.1 Flavobacteriaceae bacterium
AATATTTCTATTCTCTAATTATAACATTTAATTTAAATCAAACCCTACTTGTATTAGCATAAAAAAATTAAAATAGCGATTATATATATTTTCATTTGAAAATTTTGATAAATGTATTTATATTAAATACCTAAAAATCAAGGATTTTATTATATCAAAATCATTATTTTTACAAAAAAAATGTTTCGTCATAAAGGAAAAAACAGAACTTTTGCCCATAATCTAAGATTAGCAACTTTACTATCATTTGTTGCTGGATTAGTAAACATTACGGGTGTTTTAGCAGTAAAAACATTAACTACAAATGTAACCGGTCACTTTGCCTTTTTTGCCGAAGAAGTACTGAAACATAATTACATTACTGCAATTACTTTTTTAATTTTCACAATTTGTTTCCTAATTGGTTCCTTTACTTCTAGCTTTTTGGCCGAATATGCATCCATTAAAAATGCTCAGTTTTCTCATATAATTCCCATAACACTAGAAATAGTAGTTTTAATAAGCGTTGGTATTTTTGGTACTCAGGACGGGACAAACTCTATTGAAGGTAAATTAACAGCTTTTTTTATGCTTTTTTCAATGGGAATCCAAAATTCGTTAGTAACCAATATCTCAAAATCTACCGTCCGAACTACCCATTTAACAGGGCTTTTTACCGATTTAGGAATAGAATTATCCCAGTTGTTTTTTCATAAAAAACCAGAAGAAGTAAAAAAACTAAAAACTAGTATTTATTTGCGATTATCTATAATCACCTTCTTTTTTGTAGGTTGTTTTTCTGGTGGCTTTATATATCATTTTGTCGAAATGAAAACACTTCTTGTTGCCGCATTTTTCCTAATGCTTGCTCAATGGTATGATTATTTAAGACTGAAATTTCACGTTATCAAAAGAAAAACACAACAACGTTAGTTAATTAAATAAAGTATATAATCGCCCCAAGTGAAGCCATCGCAATAAATAACCAAAGTAAAATTCCTTGAAAAAACGGTTTTATACCAACAGCTAATAGTACGTTTCTATTCAATCCTGCTCCAATTAAAAACAAAGTTAATGTAAGTCCAATTTTTGCAATCGAAACTAAATAAGTGGAAATTATTGCCGTTTCAGAAATGTAGGTATTCATCAACATCGCTAAAATAAATAGCCCAATAAAATAAGGAATTTTTATTTTTCTTGATTCATTCTTGAATAAAACAGAAGTAAATAAAGCGATTGGAATAATCCACAAAGCTCTAGCTAATTTTACTGTTGTTGCTATTTGCAAGGCTTCAAAACCGTATTTATTTGCAGCTCCAACCACAGAACTGGTGTCGTGAATTGCAATGGCACACCAAAGCCCAAATTCTTTTTGAGACAATCCCAGCCAATGCCCAACAACTGGAAATAAAAATAACGCAAGCGAATTCAGAATAAATATTACTCCAAGGGCCACCGAAGTTTGTTTTTCATTCGATTTTATTACTGGAGCAATCGCAGCAATAGCACTACCGCCACAAATTGCGGTTCCACATGAAATCAAGTGGGATGTTTTGACTTCTATTTTAAACCATTTACCTAATAAAGTACCTAACAATAAGGTGCTGATAATAGACGCTATTGTAAAGAAAAAACCTTCTTTACCCGCCGAAAAAGCATTGATTACATTCATTCCAAAACCCAGTCCCACTACAGAAACCTGTAATAAAATATGTGTTGCTTTGTGATTAAGAGGTAAATAAGGATGGCCGGATAGATTTGCAACAATTAAGCCCAACAATAAAGCAATTGGAGGAGACACAATAGAAGTCATGCAAAACAGTAGCAACAAAATAAAAATAATTCGCTGTTGAGTTCTACTAATTTTGAAGTAAAATGGCGGATCTGTATGAATTGTTTTTAAAGTAGTTTTCAATGTAAAATAGTTGAATTATTATTTTACAAAGGTGGCTCGATTAATTTAATATTACTAATCGTTAAATATAATCATCTATAACTTTAAATTATAATGACTGGACATGTGTTTTAAAAACAATTCCGAAAGCAAATTTGTTTTACCCTGCAAAGTGATACTATAAAAGAATCGTTCTATAACTAAATTATCTACATCTAGAATAACTAATTCATTATTTTTTAGTTCTTTATCAATAGCATGTATTGATATAAAAGCAACACAATCTGAATTCATCAAATACGATTTTATACTTTCTGTACTTCCTAATTGCATTTCAATTGTTAATTGCGAAAGAATAATTCCAAATGACTTTAATGCATATTCAATTACTTCAAGTGTTCCTGAACCTCGTTCCCGCATAACAAATCGCATCGATTTTAAATCCTCTAATCCAATAGTTTCCATTTGAATTAAGTGATTATTACTATTGCAAACCAACACCAATTCATCTTTTAAAAATTCGGTATATTTAATGGATTGATTTTTAGACTGTCCTTCAACAATACCAACTTCAATTTCTTTATTTAGTAGAGCATTTTCTATTTGCTCGGTATTTCCGTTAAGCAAATTAATACTTATTTCTTGAAGTTTTTGATGAAAACGTGCTAAAAGTGGGGGAATAATATATTGCGAAATAGTTGTACTTGCTCCCAAACGAAGTAATCCTCTTTGTTGATTGATCAATGCACTTAAATCAAAATCAATTTCTCGATACACTTCAAATATATTTTTGGTATGTTGTAATAATAGTTCACCCGCTTTGGTAAGCGAAATTTTAGAGCCATTTCTGTCGAAAAATTTAATTTTATATTGCTCTTCCAATTCTTGAATATGCTTAGAAACAGCCGGTTGAGTAATAAACAATTCCTTTGCCGCTTTTGTAAAACTCAATCTAATAGCAACTGTAAAGAATACTTTAAGTCTAAAATCCATAATTTAATCTTTTGTATTAAATAAAACTACAGCATTCCATTATATTTTCTGATAAACCATTCGGTAACAAGTGAAATTACAATTGAAAAAAGTAACCAAATCCAATCTATCAAAGGTGTTTTTACTTCAACAGTTTTCTGAATAGCTTTATAATTTTGATTGTCTAAAAGTGATTTAATCAAATTATCGACTTGATTCGAATAGTAAACTTCCCCTCTATTTTGCTGTGCTAATTGATTCAATTTCTCTACATCTGGATTCACAAATTGCTTTTCGATATCAAAATCTAAAATTTCGAAATGGCTTGTATAGCTAGTATTTGAATTTAATTCTTTTACAATAAAATTATATTGCCCAGCTAATAATCCATCTAGATTTACTTTAAAAGAATTATTTCCTTTCAACAAATCATAGTTTTTGGATTGTTTTGTTTTGATATTCATTATTGAAATTGTCAAACTTGCTTTTTCATCGAATTCGTAGTTTTTATTGAAATATTGTGCCGATATTTCAATTGATTCACCAGAATTATAAAAATTTTCATGATTTACTACCAATGATTTTTTAGCATTATTAGAAGCTAAATATTGAATAATTTTATCAATAAAAATATCAAATTTATCGAAAGATTGAGAGTCAACATGACTTTGCAAACGCCATTTCCAACTATTTTCACCTAATAGAAAAGCAGATCGTTTCCCTAAATTTTCGGTGAAAACCAATAATGGAGAATTTGTAGCAATATTTCTAATTTTTGACGAAAGCAATATCGAAACCGTTCCGTTTGTGGTTATTGTGCCAAAAGGATTTTGCAAAGGCGGAAAATTCTCAAATCCAATATTATCGATAGCAAAAAGATTAAACTGTGAAATAAATTCGGATAAATAATCTTCTTTTTGCTCACTCATTTTAAAAACCAAATTGGATTGCTGTTCATTCAAAAAATTAAAATCTGTGTTGGTACCTGTAATAATAAAAGTGTTAATTCTTGCTAATTTATTACTATCAAAAACCGATTTAAACTCGGTTGTTGGTTGATATAAAATTAAAATATTATAATCTCGTAATGATTTGATATCATTAGGTTTGACAATAGTAACTTTACGTTGCACATTAGATTCAATTGCACGTTTTAATGCTCCAACATCAGGATGATTTATTGAAGAAACAATAGCAATATTAGTTTTTTGATTTATAACTTCAACAGCAAAATTCTTAGTATTATTATAGGTGTTTTTTTCTTTTTCTTTAGAAGAAATGATGGCTTTAAAAACCTGTAATCCCACTTTATCTGCAGGAAGCAAAACATTTAAAATAGCTGATTTTTTCGATGTAGAAAACGAAACAGTTTGTTTGCTCAAAATTAAATTACCTTGAGAGATACTAAAATTAGCATTCACATTTTTATTGCCTGAATAGCTCAAAAATACTTCTACTGGAAATTTATTTTTATGAAAAGCATATTTATTAACATTCACCTGAGTAACTTTCAAATCAAAAAATTTCGTTGTATCTCCAACAACCAATGGATAAACGTTATTGTTTTTTTCAAAAGAATACACATAATCACTCCCTGTAGTTTGGTTTCCGTCTGTAATCAAAACTGTTGGGAAAACAGTATTTTTATATATACTCTTCAAATTTAGAGCTACTTGATCAATATTAGTTTGATTACCATTAAAATCAAATTCATCAGACTGCTGAAAATCACTATCAAATCGATAGGATTGTATATCGAATTTTTCTTTTAAATCTTTGTTTTGAGATAACTTTTTATACAAATTCAAAGCGATTTCATTGGCTTTCAAATCAGTTATAGAACTTGAATTATCTACAACAATTGGTAATGGAGTTTTTACAATCTCGAAAATACTTCTAGAAAGAATTGGATTAATTAGCAATAGTAATATCCCAAAAATCGTAACAAAACGCAAAAAAGCCAAAACAAAATTCATATTCGATTTCGTTTTGGCCTTATAATAATATTGAAAAAACGACAAACCAACTGCAAGCAATAGAGAAATTAATAGCCAGAGAATGGTATTTGTGGTCATTTATTTTAAAATTTAAAGATTGAAAATTGAATAACTCATAAATTACAACTATTTACTAAAATAAAAATCTTTAAATTCTTAAATCATTAAATCTTTTATAGGGTTTTAAGTAAGCATTCCTCCGCATACATTCAATACTTGCCCGGTAACATAAGCACTCATGTCTGAAGCTAAGTAAAGGCAAGCATTTGCAACATCTTCAGTTGTTCCTCCACGTTTCAAAGGAATTCCATCTCGCCACCCTTTAACTACTTCTTCACTTAATTTAGCTGTCATTTCAGTCTCAATAAACCCTGGCGCAATTGCGTTGCAACGTATATTTCGAGAACCTAATTCAAGAGCCACGGATTTTGTAAACCCAATTACACCGGCTTTTGAAGCTGCATAATTCGTTTGTCCTGCATTTCCAGAAACACCAACCACACTACTCATATTAATTATAGATCCTGACCGTTGTTTTAAGAAAGTTTTCTGTATAGCTTTAGTCATATTAAAAACCGACTTCAAGTTTACATCAATTACTTGATCGAAATCAGCTTCAGACATCCGCATTAGTAAATTATCTTTGGTAATTCCGGCGTTATTTATCAATATGTCAATAGTACCAAATTCAGCCAAAACAGTATCAACAAAAACTTGTGCTTCTTCAAAATCGGCAGCATTCGATTGATATCCTTTGGCTTTAACTCCCATTTCGTTCAATTCATTTTCTAATGCTAATGCAGATTCTACAGATGAACTATAGGTAAAAGCAATATTTGCTCCGTTTTTTGCAAAAATTTCCGCAATTCCTTTTCCAATTCCGCGACTTGCACCTGTGATTATAGCCACTTTTCCTTCGAGTAATTTCATATTTTATAATTGATTTATTTTTTATTTGAAGCTTTTTCCTGCTATTTGTTTCAATCTTTTATGTTTTTGCTATCAAAAACATAAAAGGATTTCCACTTCTATCAGGGCTAGGTAATAGTCGCCAAATATAAGAATAATTGCGCATTGAAAAAAAATACAATTCTAAATTTATGCCAAACTATAGATAACATTTAAAAAAAAATAGTACTTTTCGAATATGTTAAATCCGAATACTAATTTTGAAAACATTTACAATCAGCATAAAGTACTGGTTTATAATCTAGCAATCAACTATTTACAAAATAAAGAAGACGCTCAAGAAATTACCCAAGATGTTTTTATGCAATTGCATCAATCTCTTTCACAATTTAAGAACCAATCTTCAATCAAAACTTGGATTTACCGCATCACCATCAACAAATCATTGGATTTAATTAAGAATAAAAAGAGTCAAAAACGATTTTTTATTTTTGGTAAAAGATCGGAAAACGAATTCGAATACAATTCCTTAACTACGTTTGAACACCCTGGAATACTTATAGAAAATAAAGAAAAATCTAAAATACTCTTTGATATCATCAATCAATTACCAGAAAAACAAAAGACCGCATTCCTCCTTTCTAAACTTGATGAATTGAGCAATCCCGAAGTTTCTGAAATTATGCAATTAAGTATTTCAGCTGTTGAAAGCTTGATATTCAGAGCCAAAACCACTTTAAGAGAAAAAATATCTAAAAATTTTGAAGAACACAGCAAGAAAAAATAATTTTATTCGTCTAAATAATATGGAACAAGAAAACTGGATTGAAGAAGTTATAAACAGCACCAACGGAATGACAAAAATTGCTCCAGATGAATTGCTTTTTTCTAAAATTATAATTGCAATTAAGAACGAAAATAAAATTTCAACGAAATGGGTTTGGTTGGCTGCCGCTTCGCTTTCAATTCTATTATCTTTAAATAGTTTGATTTTGTTTTCTAAAAAAACAAAACCGAATAATGCAACAGCAGCAATCGCATCCACAATTTCAAAAAACAATCAATTGTATTAATCAATGATCAATAAAACAAAATTATTAGTATTTACGATAGTTGTCCTTATAGTTATGAATTTGACACTATTAGTTTTTTTAGGTTTAAATTCACATCCCAACGAAGACGGAAAAGGAATGCAACCCAGAGAAATAATTATAAATAAATTACGTTTAGATAGCAAACAACAAAAGCAATATCAAGAATTAATTTATTTACATCATAAAGAAATTAACAAATTAGATCAGGAAATTCGAAATTCAAAACAGGAATTATATTTACTTTTAACTAAGTCTAAATTCGATATAAAAGTAAAAGACAGTCTAACTACTGTTTTGGCCAATTATCAAAAACAAATAGAAACAACCCATTTTAATCATTTTCAGGATATAAAAAAAATATGTCACAAAAGTCAACTGCAAGATTTTGATGAATTAACATTTGATCTTTCTCACATTTTTCAAAATTCAAAACCACCTAAATAAAAAGATATAATTATTAAACTTTCAAATTAATTAAAAAATATATTTTATGAAATTAAGCCTCTTTTTAAGGATTTCAAATTCTTTGCTAGCGATTATATTATTAGCTTCTTGCAGTGGAAATAATTCTGCAACAGACATTCCCGCTACATTTACTGTACCAGCTATTTACAACAAAATTTACGGAGCAACAAGTATTACAAATGACGGAACCTATATTACTATAAAATCAACAGGACAACCGGATCATAAAAGTGTCTACTATCCTACTGCCAACGCACTATATGAAGCTTTTAGTGGAACGACTTTTGGTGGAAATACATTTGCAAAGAATCCAAATTCAATCTCAGCACAAACTTATACTTTTAAAATTCCCGTAAATCCTAAAGTAAATTCCAATCATGCAGCGACACCCCTAGGACCAATTGGCATATCATTAAATGGGGTTCCTTTTTTTAATCAATATGCTGGACCTAATCAGCCTCTGACAGGCGAAGTAGTTTCTTTTGATAAATATTACGGACATCCGGCACCAGGTGGCGTTTACCATTACCATGTTGAACCTTTGTATTTAACTACTGTAAAAGCAACAAAATCATCTTTATTAGGATTTTTATTAGATGGCTTCCCTGTTTATGGACCAGAGGAAAATGGTTCAGCTGTTACAAACGCAATGTTAGATGCTTATCATGGTCATACTGGTGTAACTTCAGATTATCCTAACGGGATTTATCATTATCATATTAACAGTACTGATCCGTATATTAATGGAAGTGGATTTTATGGGACAGCGGGTACCGTCTCCAAATAATATTCATGAAAAGACCATTATTAATTATCTTGTTATCGTTGCTTTGTGCATGTAATAGCAACAAAAAAGATGACTCAGAAACTATTGTTATAAATCCTATTCCAAAACTCTATATTAATGGACTAAATCCAGCAATGCAGAAAATAAATGATGTTGTTTATTATAAAACTAAAAAATTCGATGGTTATGTTTATGAATTGTACAGTTCTAAAGATACTATTTATGTAAAATCCTATGTTAATGGCATAGAAGAAGGTGTTCATAAAAAATGGTATCCCAATAAACAATTATCAGAACAACGTTTTTATCACAACGGAAAAAAGGAAGGAACGCATAAGGCTTGGTGGGAAAATGGTAAGTTGCAATATGAATACCAAATATCAAACGACGAATATACAGGCGAATATAAGGAATGGAATCCTAATGGAAAATTATTAAAAATTTTTCATTACAAAAACGGACAAGAGGACGGAAGTCAGAAATTGTTTTATGATAACGGCTCAATCAGGGCAAATTATGTAATTATCAAGGGGCGGAGATTTGGTTTATTAGGAACAAAAAATTGTAAAAATGTTAAAGACAGTCTTAACCTATAGTTTAGTTTTTCTTATTGTGAGTTGTCAAAACAAAAAAAACACAAATGTTTTGCCTTACTATAACACAGCAAATTTTGACCCTCATTTTTTGAGTAGCGATCAAGCAGAAAAACAAATTAATCATAGAATTGCTGATTTCAAAATGACAGATCAATACGGACATACCTTTACTCAAAAAGACATTGAAGGCAAAATACATATTGCGAATTTTTTCTTTACAAGCTGTGGTTCTATTTGTCCGAAAATGACAAATAACTTGATTGCAATACAAGACATTATCAAAAAAGAAGATGATATTGTTTTGCTATCTTATAGTGTCACACCTTGGAAAGATAGTATTCCGGTTTTGAAAGAATTTGCAAAAGAATATCATATTACATCTCCAAATTGGCATTTGCTTACAGGAAAAAAAGAAGCTATTTACAACCTAGCGAGAAAAAGTTATTTTGCAGAAGAAAATTTAGGTTTTTCAAAAGATACTTCCGAATTTTTGCATACCGAGCATATTCTATTAATAGATAAAAATAAAAAAATTCGAGGTATTTATAATGCCACTTTAGAGTTAGAAATACAGCAATTAATTAAAGACATCCATCTTTTAAAAGAAGAAAAATAAATTAAAACTAAATCCGCATAGATATGAAATACTCATCATTATTAGGAATCACAATCGCTTTTATATTTTGCTCTTGTAGCAATAACAGCAGCGAAACGGTTGTAACGGATTTATATCCAAATGTAACTTCTAAATTTGCTGGAAAAATTGATTTGAATAATCTAGCTAATTATTCGAATCAAACAATTCCTGCATATATCACTAAAGACAACACTTCTGGAAATTCAATTACCAATAAAGGTGCAACTCTTGGTCGAGTATTGTTTTACGATAAAAACTTATCTTCAAACAACACGATATCGTGTTCATCATGCCATATTCAAGCCAATGCTTTTGGCGATATTGCCATTGCGAGTGATGGAGTAAACGGAACTACTGCACGACACTCCATGCGATTAGCGAATGCTAGATTTTCAAATGAGGCAAAATTCTTTTGGGATGAAAGAGCTATAAGTTTAGAGCTTCAAACAACGCAACCTATTCAAAATCATACCGAAATGGGTTTTAGCGGCACTAATGGAGACGGTTCTATTTCAACCCTAATTGCAAAACTTCAAAATATTGATTATTACAAGGAATTATTCAAATACACCTACGGTTCAGAAGTAATAACCGAAAACAAAATACAATTGGCATTAGCACAATTTGTTCGAAGCATTCAATCTTTCGATTCAAAATACGATGCAGGAAGAGCTTTGGTTGCTAACGATAACCAAAATTTCTCCAATTTTAATGCTCAAGAAAATCAAGGTAAAAATCTTTTTTTAACTCCTCCGATTTTCGATGCAAACGGTTCAAGAATTTCTGGCGGTGTTGGTTGTGCAGCTTGTCATGCTGCCCCCGAATTTGATATTGATCCTAATACAAAAAATAATGGAATAATTGGAATTTTAAATGGTACTGGTATAGATATTACTATAACTAGAGCACCATCATTAAGAAATCTGGTAAAAACAGACGGAACTTTAAATGGACCAATGATGCACACCGGTAACCTTGCTACATTGAAAAATGTAATTGGTCATTATGGAAAAATAAATATTGCGCCTGGAAATACAAATCTAGATCCGAGATTAGCTCCAAATGGATTTGGACAACAATTAAATTTAACGAATACTGAAATTGATGCTTTAGTTGCTTTCTTAAAAACACTCTCTGGAACTAATTTATATGAAGACTCTAAATGGTCAAGTCCTTTTTAACTAAAAAGCTCCGCATATGCAATGCCCTCAAAAAGTGAGACATTATTGTGGAGCTTTTTATATTATATTTTAGAATGCTAATTAAAAAGCTACATTCCATCTAGGTAATTTTTCGTTTTCTTCCAAGAAATTTTGTAAAATTTGTCCCTCTACGAAGGTTGGAATTAATTTATTTTTTTCATTATAAGTTTCGTACCAATATACATCTAATTGGATAATATTTTCAATTTTCATTTGTGAGGGCCAAGAATATTTTCTTCCTGTTTTAGCAAATTGATGCCCATTTACAATTTTATCAAACAGTCCACCATTTTTGCTTTTTAATGTTCCATCATTTTGTATAGTCCCCGTAGAACCTACCATAATCAATTCGTTTTTTTCTCCATCAACAGCATAAACAAGGAAAATTCCGCTTCCTGATTCTGAAGCGTTACACACTTCTTCTAAACTATCATCAGTTGTAAAACTAAATTGATTTTTGACTTTGAACTTTTTTAACTCTTTATACATTTTATTTTCTATAATTATTATTAAAAAAATACCCCACGAAAAATTCGTGAGGTATTTTATTTTATTCTAGACTTTAAATTAACCTAAAATTTCTTTTACTTTTTTACCAATTTCAGCAGGTGAATCTACAACGTGAATTCCACATTCTCTCATAATTCGTTTTTTGGCTTCAGCAGTATCATCAGCACCACCTACAATTGCACCTGCATGGCCCATGGTTCTACCTTTTGGAGCAGTTTCTCCAGCAATAAATCCAATAACTGGTTTACGATTTCCGTTAGCTTTGATCCATTTTGCAGCATCTGCTTCTAGTTGACCACCTATTTCACCAATCATAACAATACATTCTGTTTCTGGATCATTCATAAATAATTCAACAGCTTCTTTTGTAGTAGTTCCAATGATTGGATCTCCACCAATACCAATAGCTGTAGTAATTCCTAGACCTTGTTTTACTACTTGATCTGCAGCTTCATATGTAAGTGTTCCTGATTTAGAAACAATTCCAACAGTTCCTTTTTTGAATACAAAACCTGGCATAATACCTACTTTTGCCTCACCAGGAGTGATTACACCTGGGCAGTTTGGACCTATCAGTCTACAATCTCTATTTTTGATATAGTTGTTGGCTTTTATCATATCGGCTACTGGGATCCCCTCGGTGATAGCGATTATCACTTTAATACCTGCATCTGCAGCTTCCATAATTGCGTCAGCGGCAAAAGCTGGTGGTACAAAAATGATAGTTGTATCGGCTGCTACTTGATCTACAGCATCTTTAACTGTATTAAATACGGGACGGTCTAAGTGGGATGTACCTCCTTTTCCAGGAGTAACTCCACCCACAACATTGGTACCATACTCAATCATTTGTGAAGCATGGAAAGTTCCTTCACTACCTGTAAATCCTTGAACAATTATTTTAGAATCTTTGTTAACTAAAACACTCATGATAAATATATTTTTATGTATTTTTTTTATTGTTTTGCAAAAGTATAAAATAGAATGCTTTAAACGCATTCAAAATCAGTTTTTTTAAACTAAGTTCAAGTAATTGTCATTATTTGATCTACAGAATTAAAAAATTATCTTTAATTACAATAGAAGATAGTTATCAAACGATTTCTATTTTATCTATGCTCTTAATTTACTTAAAATTTCAGGTATCTTTTTAATGTTGGCCAACTGTTTTAATTTTTCCCGAGATTCCTCTATTGGTGTTCCAAAATAAGTTTTTCCACCCTCAACCGATTTTGTTACACCTGTTTGACCTAAAATTACTGCCTTCTCTCCTATTGTGATTCCACTTGTTGTTCCAACTTGTCCCCAAATAGTAACTTCATCTTCTATTATTACGCAACCGGCAATCCCAGTTTGAGAGGCTATCAAACATTTTTTTCCAATAACTGTATCGTGTCCTACATGTACTTGATTATCTATTTTTGTACCTTCTCCAATAGTGGTATCGCCTGTAACTCCTTTGTCAATAGTACAAAGAGCACCAATACCAACATTATTTTCGATCACAACCCTTCCACCTGAAATTAATTGGTCAAAACCTTCAGCCCGTTTTTTATAATAAAAAGCATCAGCACCAAGAATCGTTCCAGCGTGAATAATCACATTATCGCCTATTATAGTATGATCATAAATAGAAACATTCGAATGAATTAGGCAATTTTTCCCTATTACAACTTGATTTCCAACAAATGAATTCGGCTGAATTATAGTTCCCTCTCCTATTTTTGCAGAATTAGAAATTGCTAAGCTAGCAAAATGAAAGGGTTTGAAATGATTGGTTAAAGTGTTGAAATCCCGAAAGGGATCGTCTGAAATCAACAAAGCTTTTCCTTCAGGACAATCCACATTTTTATTGATTAAAATTGTGGTAGCCTTCGAATTCAGAGCTTTATCATAGTATTTTGGATGATCTACAAAAACAATATCTCCTGGTTCTACGACGTGAATCTCGTTCATTCCTGTAATATGAAAATCAGGATCTCCAATGTATTCACAGTTGATGATACTTGCAATTTCTTTTAAACTATGAGTTTTGTTGAATTTCATTTTGGATTTTGCTGTTGTTGATCGCTAATAGCTACAAGCCAATAGTTGCTTACTCCTTTACACGTTCTATATAATTTCCAGAAGTAGTGTCAATTTTTATTTTATCCCCTTCATTGATAAATAAAGGCACATTTACAATTGCACCAGTTTCAACCGTAGCTGATTTTGTTGCATTAGTAGCTGTATTTCCTTTTACACCTGGTTCTGCATAAGTAACTTCAAGAATTACAGATGCTGGCATATCTACTGAAAGTGGTAAATCAGTTTCTGTATTTATAGCAATCATAACGTTTTCACCTTCTTTTAATAAATCTGGAGAATCTAATACGTTTTTATTTAATGATATTTGCTCAAAAGATTCTACATTCATAAAATGAAATAAGTCTCCTTCAGGATATAAAAATTGAAATTTATGATTTTCTACTCTCACTTCTTCGATTTTGTGTCCTGCAGAGAAAGTGTTATCTAATACCTTACCATTTGACAAACTCTTTAGTTTTGTTCGAACAAAAGCTGGTCCTTTTCCAGGTTTAACATGAAGAAATTC
>CANCPC010000069.1 GCA_947379965.1 Flavobacteriaceae bacterium
ATGAATCATTAAACAACTTAACACCTGCAGATGTTTATTTTGGAAGAGGAGAAATGATATTAAAAGAAAGACAAAAATTAAAGAGAATTGCAATTATTAATCGCAGAAATGAGTACCAAAAATTAAAATTAACAACAAATCAAAAAAAACATTTATCTTTGAATTATTAACTAAATACTCTCTTAGGAAAAGTCCACTTTAGTTTGAAGACATACACAATTCTCCAAAGAACCACTTTTGTCTAATACAAAATGGTAAAGTGTTATTTTTTCATAATAGTGTTTAGTTAAAATTATGAGACAAATTTAGAACGCCAATGTTGAATATTGAATTCTTTTCAACCTTTCAATCTTCATAGTCTTTACAAAAACATGTTTTTCCGCACACTTTTAACATCTCATTAATCACCGCAATTTTGCGGTGATTAATTCATGAAATTGCCGCAAAGAAATCAATTAATCTGAAAAAATAATAATGTATGTTATTTAAAACATAAACGATATTTTTGTTTATAATAACGAACATTTATTGAAAATGTCAACTAAAAAACAAACCATTTTCCCTAAGTATGACCAAGGGCTAACAATAATGGGAGAAAACATTAAGTTGGCTCGCAAAAGACGAAAATTGACTATGATACAAGTAGCCGAAAGAGCAGATATCCCTCGGTCAACCCTACATCTAATTGAATTAGGGAAGTCAAGTGTTGCAATGGGAGCTTATTTCAATGTACTTAGAGTATTAGGACTGCAGAATGATTTTCTAAAACTAGCTGCAGACGATGAACTAGGAATAAAGCTAAAAGACCTTCAATTGTTGAAATAACTTCTTTGTAATTAAAGGTGTGCTAGAATCTGTTTGCATATCAAGTAAATTAGAGGATAATTCAATTAAAACTTTAAGAAAGCTTCTCTCTAATGAATCATTTCAAGTTGAGCAATTATAAAAAGGACACATCGTTTAAGTAATTCTATAATTAACGGCGATTATCGCCGTAATATTTAATTTTAATAAATTAAATAATTTATATTATCTTTGTATAACGGCGATTAACGCCGCAATAAGCTAAAATTTTAAATAATGGCTATAAATGTAGTACGAAGAAAAGAGTTATACGAAATAATGCCAGAGAGCTTAATAACCACTCATAAATGGCTTATGGAAAATAATTTAAGCCGTCATGCAATAGATAATTTGGTAAAAAGTAATCAATTAGAATCTATAAGCAAAGGGGTTTATGTTAGAAATGTTAGCAAAATCACTTGGCAATCGGTAGTTTTTTCGTTGCAATCAGTATTGAAATTAGATTTGGTTGTAGGTGGTTTAACAGCACTTGAAATGCAGGGATTATCTCATTACTTATCATTATCAGACAATAAAATAGTTCATTTATTTGGTAATGATATATTGCCTAAATGGGTTGTAAATTTAGATTTGAATGTGAAATTCGTTAGACATACTACCAATAGCTTATTTGCTAAAAATTCAGAAGAAAACAGACGATTTCAACCTTTTACATCAGAAAGGGATTGGGATAATGAAAATAGAAAGTTAATCCTATCAACGCCAGAAAGAGCGTATCTCGAAGTATTGCTGAACGTACCGCAAAAAATTACTTTTGAACACGCCGACCAATTAATACAAGGACTAACAACATTGTCGCCTAGAAATCTTCAAAAAACACTAGAGTGCTGTCAAAATGTAAAAGTAAAACGACTTTTTTTTTGGTTTGCAGACCGACAGAATTATGTTTGGTTGGATAAAATAAATCGAGAAAGCATAACATTGGGTTCTGGAAACAGAATGATAATAAAAGGAGGAAAATTAGATACTAAATATAAAATAACAGTTCCAGAATGGCTATAGATGCAAACAATATATATCGTAGACAAGTACAACTTTTAGTTCGTGTTTTACCATTAGTGGACACCGAAAAATGTTTTGCGTTAAAAGGTGGAACTGCAATCAATTTGTTTTACAGAGCATTGCCTCGCCTTTCTGTTGACATCGATTTACTTTACATACCAATGGATGATCGAGAAACAGCTTTGATAAATATTAGGGCAGCTTTGTCGAGAATAAGCAAATTGATACAGCAAAAAATACCAGGTACTAAAGTACAAAACACTCACGACCAAAGCGATGCATTACGATTGATTGTAAGCCAAGATGAAATTCGCATCAAAGTAGAATTATCGCCCGTAATCAGAGGAACTATTTTTTCAGAAGTTAGAATGGAAGTTGTTGAAGAAGTAGAAAGAGAATTTGGATATGTAGAAATGCAAGTAGCATCACTTCCAGATTTATATGCGGGTAAATTGTGTGCGGCTTTAGACAGACAACATCCAAGAGATTTATTTGATGTGAAATTTCTTCTCGAAAATGAAGGTTTAACAGATAATTTACGAAAAACATTTTTAATATTTTTAATAAGCCATCAACGACCAATGTCAGAACTGTTGGCGCCAAATCGAAAAGATATTAGCGAAATTTACGAAACCGAGTTCAAACAAATGGCAGAAGTAAATGTGCCTTTAGAACAATTAGAAGAAGCTAGAGAGAATTTAATTCATCAAATAAATTCTAAAATGACAGACAATGAAAAGAAATTTCTTTTGTCATTCAAGAACAAAACTCCTGATTGGAATTTATTAGAAATGGAAAATAGTACTGTGATTGCTACCCTTCCTTCAGTACATTGGAAAATGATAAATCTTGAAAAAATGCCTACTCAAAAGCACAAAGAAGCGTATGATAAGTTACAAAATATATTATTTCCCAATAGGCATCATCCAATGATCTAAAAAAGAGAATAGAGAATTGATTAAAACCGTAAAATTTAACTTGATAAACAAGACTTTCATGGGAAAATCAAATGGCTATTTAGATAAAACTCAAAGAAAATTTCTTTAAAATAATTTCATTTTTTTTCAAATTATTTTATGAAATATCGACTATTAATTGTACGTTTGTTATAGTACAAATTAGACCTAAAATTTCTAGTTACCCTATGAGTTACCCTATGGGAAAACAAAAACGGGAAGCCTTGAAAACACTGATAAAATTTAATGGGTTCGGACACCTCTTTCTCCGCAGAAAGCCCCTCAAATAGGGGCTTTTTACATTTCAATACTTTCCTGTTTTTATAAGACCCTATATTTTACAGTACCTAAGAGATAATTTGAATAAAGTTGTTCGATGATGCATTATATCATTTTATACTTTAAATCTCATTCGACAGGTACCCTATTTGGTACCCTACGTTTTTGATAAATTCTTTAGGGTACCAAAAGTTGCCTATTGTTAACAATAGCTAGGGATTGGGAACTTTCAAAAGTAGTTTTGCATAAAAAATAAAACTTATGAAAAAATTGAAAGTGAGCTTCTATTTGAAAGGAGACAAAAAAAAACAAAACGGTGAAACAGCCATTTACGGAAAAATTTATTTAGGAAATATCTACTCCTCATTTTCAACTGCAAAATACATTCAACAAGAACGTTGGGCAAAAACTAATAGCCTCAGAAATCCTGTTAGAATTGATAATGAAATCAACTTGAAAAATTACTTAAAAAATTTACCAGAATAGCTTTGATGTAATTTAAATGAAAAAATAGCCTTTTAATAAAACGCATCTCTTCAAAATCTTACTACCTCGTATTCTTCTAGTATCACTTTCGATTCTATTTTAAACAATAAATAAAAGTGACAATGTTTGTTATTTCAAACATTAATGCTACTTTTGTACATAATAACGAACATTTATTAAAAATGGCAACTAAAAAGCAAACCGTTTTTCCCAAGTATGACACCCTACTAGGACAAATGGGAGAAAACATAAAGATGGCTCGTAAAAGGCGAAAATTGACTATGGTACAAGTAGCCGAAAGAGCAGATATCGCAAGGACAACACTGCATTTAATTGAGCTAGGAAATTCTAGTGTAGCAATGGGAGCATATTTCAATGTGATGCGCGTATTAGGTCTACAAAATGATTTTCTAAAACTAGCCGCAGACGATGAACTTGGAAGGAAACTCCAAGACCTCGAACTATTGAAATAATGTCATTGCGAGGAACGAAACAATCTCTTCTAGCAATCTAAAAATCTAATATTCTAATATGACTCAAAACAAAACCGACATATACGTTTATGCACATTGGCAAGGAATTCTTGAACCCAAAATGATTGGTATTCTCTCAGCACAACAAGCAAAAGGTAAAAAAGCTTTCAGCTTTGAATATGATAATAATTGGATTAAATCAGAGCAAAAGTTCCTATTAGACCCAGATATTCAGCTGTATGGTGGACCACAATACCCAAATCTAAAAGAAAACTTCGGAATATTTTTGGATAGTATGCCCGACACCTGGGGAAGAACTTTAATGAAGCGAAGAGCGGCACAAGAAGCACTTGAAAGAGGAGAAAAAGCAACGACACTTTATGATATTGATTTCCTTTTAGGTGTATACGACGGAAGTCGCATGGGAGCCTTGCGTTTCAAGACAGATCGAGACGGTGAATTTCTAGACAACAACAAAACAGCTTCTACTCCCCCTTGGTCCTCGATTCGCGAACTACAAAATGCAGCAGCTAATTTTGAAAATGATGATAATAATGATGCTGTTAGAAAATGGTTATCTGTATTAATGGCACCAGGTTCTTCACTCGGAGGAGCTAGACCAAAAGCTAATATTCTAGACAATGATAAAAGCCTTTGGATCGCCAAATTTCCTTCTAAAACTGATACCACAGACAAAGGAGCATGGGAGTTTCTTGCCTATCAACTAGCTATAAAAGCGGGTGTTGAAATGGCTCCCTGTCGTATAGAAAAAATAACAGGTAACTACCACACCTTTTTTACCAAACGATTCGACCGTGAAAACGGGGAAAGAATACACTTTGCATCTGCAATGACCATGACCGCGAACAATGAAGACACTATCCGAAATAATCCAGCAAGTTACTTAGACATTGCTGAGTTTATTAGTAATCATGGTACTAATATTGAGGCTAACTTACATCAACTTTGGCTTAGAATAATCTTCAACATTGCCATTTCTAATACGGATGACCATCTAAGAAATCATGGCTTTATTTTAACTGCAACCGGTTGGATATTATCTCCTGCTTATGACCTTAATCCATCAATAGAAAAAGACGGATTAGCACTAAATATTGATACAGATAACAATGCCCTCGATTTTGAATTGGCAAAAAGTGTTGGAGAATATTTTAGATTAAACGAAAAGCAAATGAAAACTATCATAAAAGAAGTACTAGAGGTTACAACGAATTGGAAAACTATAGCTAAAAAAAATGGTATTTCAAGAAGTGAGCAAGATCTAATGACTAAAGCTTTTAAGTAATAATTAGTACCTCCTCCGAATACTGCTGCAATCATTTATTGTTAAAGGTTGTGTAAGAACCTAAAAAAGGCCATTACCGTTTAAAGTTGAAAATCAACAACCCCAAGCCCGTAATTCGGTTTGTATTGGGATTGCTCGATGAGGTGGAAATAATTGGTTCTGCTAAATTCAAACAGTACCTTAAGAATTACGTGATGACCACTCTGGAAAAAAACAAAAGTGATTTTGATAATTAAAGTAGTAACAGCAAAACCATTCCCAGAGAAATAGCAATAAAAACCAACAAAGTAAGCATACAGCTAGTGCCAGTAGTGGTTTTATTATACACCTTGTTGTATATAAATTTATGGGGATTCGTTACCCAGCCATAGCCGCGAGGCATTTTAAGTCCTAATTTATTTTGGACAATTCTTTTTACCGAAGTGCGGGCAGCAATTCTTTTGGTCAACGAGGGAATTCTTAATCCGAATTTCATAAGAGCTGTGATTTTAAAATAATAGAGGTCAGTTTGAATTGTTTCCGCAAACATGCACTTCTCAAATATAGTATAAAAGGCTTATTTAAGGATGCTGCAAAGAACACAAACTATTTTGACAAGTTGGGACAACAGCTTGTGTATCTTGATTTATTTGACCTAATTTGTCGAAATATTTTAAAAACCCTATAAAATAGCGAGACCTGAATTCTATGAAACAAAATAAGTTTAACCTCAACTTTTGATTTAATTTATAATGACAAAATTTAATTTAAAGAGGAATAATTTTTAAAATTTATTCAAAATGTGGAAAACCGTAAAAACACTTCAAATTTTTACATTAAGTTTGGGTTTAAATAGAAATTGATTACAATAATTTATGAAAAAAGTTGAAGTTGTAGCCGCAATTATATATTTTAACGATGAAATTTTATGTGTTCAAAGACCTAAAAATAAGTTATCATATATATCTGAGAAATTTGAATTTCCTGGTGGAAAGATAGAACAAGGGGAAACACAAAAAGAAGCATTAAAGAGAGAATTATTAGAAGAGTTAAATATTTCAACAGATATTAAATCTCACTTTATTACTGTTGTTCACGAATACCCTGATTTTGAATTGACTATGCATGGATATATTTGTGAAGTAAAAACAAAAGAACTTAAACTAAATGAACATATATCACAAAAGTGGCTAACTTTAAGTGATATAAATGATCTTGATTGGGCAGCAGCTGATATTCCAATTGTAAATAAATTAATATTTAATGGATAAGTTAATTCAAACTTTCAACTCAAGTATCCAAACAGGATATATAGATAAGAACATAATATCTGACGTTACTTATCAACCTGAGTTACTTGTTAATCAGAAAAATCCACCTAAAAAAGTTCTAACTACGATTCTTCATGAACTTGAAAATTGCAATCATTTTTATATTTCTGTTGCATTTGTTACTACAAGTGGAGTTGCAACAATAATTAATAAATTAAAAGAATTAGAAAATCGTAAAATAAAAGGTGAAATTTTAGTTTCTCAATACCTAAATTTCACACAACCAGAAGCTCTCAAAAGATTATTACAATTCAAAAATATCGAATTAAGAATTGCAACTCTAGGAAATGCACATTCAAAAGGATATATATTTAAAAACAAAAAACACTACAATTTAATTGTTGGAAGTAGTAATTTAACTGCTGATGCCTTATCTACTAACAAGGAATGGAATATTAAAGTATCTGCATTAGATGAAAGTGGCATTGTTGAAAAAGTAATCAACGAATTTAAATCTGATTTTCAAAAAGCTACTCGAGTAACGAGTGAATTTATATTGTATTATGAAGAAATATATAAAAACCAATTTCTTCTCAACAAGATAAATTCTCCTAAAAATTTTATTGAATCCCATAAAATAACTCCTAATTCAATGCAAATCGAAGCATTGGAAAATTTAAAAAATTTACGAAAAGAAAATAAAAATAAAGCATTAATTATTTCTGCTACAGGAACAGGAAAAACCTATCTATCAGCTTTTGATGCAATAGCTTTCAATCCAAAAAAATTATTATTTGTAGTTCATAGATTAACCATTGCAAAAGATTCATTAAAAACATTTCAAAAAGTTTTTGGGAAAACTAAAACTATGGGGTTGTATTCTGGTGAAAAAAGAGATTTAAATTGTGATTTCGTGTTTTCTACGATACAAACAATTTCAAAATTAACTCACCTTGAGAACTTTGAAAAAGATCATTTTGATTATATAATTATTGATGAAACTCATAGATCGGGTGCGGATTCTTATTTACGATTAATAGATTACTTTGATCCTAAGTTTCTATTAGGAATGACAGCAACTCCTGAAAGAACCGATGGCAATGACATTTTTCAATTATTTGACCACAATATTGCTTACGAAATTAGATTAAACAGAGCAATGGAGGAAGAAATGCTAAGTTCATTTCATTACTATGGAGTCACTGATTTATTAATTGATGATAATGAGATTGATAATAAATCAGATTTTAATTTATTAGTATCAAATGAAAGGGTTAATAGAGTAATTGATCAAGCCAATTTTTATGGAAGTGATAATGGTATAACAAGAGGCTTAATATTTTGTTCAAGAAAAAAAGAAGCAATTGAACTCTCTACTTTATTTAATTCAAATGGATTTAAAACTGTTGCATTAACTGGAGATAGTTCTGAAGAAGAACGAACTAAAGCTATTGAAAAATTAGAATCCGATAATTTAAATGAAAAGTTAGATTATATTTTTACGGTTGACATTTTTAATGAAGGGATTGATATTCCTAAAATTAATCAAATCATAATGCTACGACCAACAGAATCAGCAATTATTTTCATTCAACAACTAGGCAGAGGATTAAGAAAAGTTGATGGAAAAAGTTATGTAACGGTTATAGATTTCATTGGTAATTATGAAAATAATTATCTAATTCCTATTGCACTATATGGGGATACTTCTTATAACAAAGATTCATTAAGAAAGTTGATTACAGAGGGTAGTAGAATGATCCCGGGATCTTCAACAATTAACTTTGATGAAATTACCAAAGAAAAAATATTTCAATCCATAGATTCTGCAAACATGCAATTGTTCGCTGATTTGAAAAAAGATTACAATCTTTTGAAATATAAGCTAGGAAGATTTCCAATGATGATGGATTTTATGGAACATGGTTCCAGAGATCCTTATTTATATGTAAATTATTCAAATTCATATTACAATTTCATTGTCAAAGTTGAGAAGGATTACAATTCTGAATTATCATTACATCAAGTTAAACTTTTAGAATTGTTTTCTAAAGAAATTAATAATGGTAAGCGAATAGAGGAATGTGTAATATTAAAATCACTATTAGCAGGAGATGAAACTAATTTTGAAATAATTAAAAATATAGTTAATACAAAATATAATCATATCATTACTATTGAAACATTTAAATCATGTGTCAATAATTTGAATTTTAAATTTGTTAGAAAAGAACAAGATATTATAGAAGAACATATAGTTAATGTAGAATTTTCTGAATCTTTCAAAAAAATGTTAGAAAATAAAACATTTAAAGATTTTTTAAATGACAATTTAGAATATTCGATTTACTCATATGACAAATTATATAATAATGAAACATTTATTAATGGATTTATGTTGTATCAAAAATATTCTAGAAAAGATGTTTGCCGAATCTTAAATTGGGAATTAAATGAAGAAGCTACAGTTTATGGGTATAAAACAAATAAAAACACATGCCCTATTTTTGTAAATTATCACAAAGAAGACAACATAGCTTCATCAACAAAATTTCCTGAAAAATTTCTCAATTCATCACAATTTCTTTGGTATTCAAAACCTCAACGAAAATTATCAAACGTTACTCTAGTAGAGATAAAAAATCACAACAATAAATTAAGACTTCCATTTTTTATGAAAAAACATAATGGAGAAGGATCTGATTTTTACTATATGGGAGATGTTAAACCGGTTGATGATTCGTTTGTTGAAACAACTATTAAAAATGATCAAGACAAAAATGTACCTGTTGTAAAAGTTATTTTAGAATTAAAAAATCCAGTAGAAAGTACAATTTATAATTACTTAACGTCATCTGATGTTCATAATATTTCTTCATCAAAAAGTTTAAATCAACAAATAATCAATGAACATAAATTAATCAACCCAATTCCACTTTATAATTTTTATGCCGCAGCAGGAACCTTTAGTGAAATTCAATCAGAGAAAGATTATACTTTAATTGAAGGTCCTAAAAACAATGCTAACGGGGATTATTTTGCTTGTAAAATAGTTGGTGAATCAATGAATAGAGTAATTCCTAATGGTTCAATTTGTTTATTTAAACCTTATACCGGAGGCAGCAGAAACGGAAAAATAGTCTTAGTTGAAAACATTGATATTCAAGATCAAGATTTTAATTCTGCTTTTACGATTAAGACCTATTCAAGTGAAAAAGTAATTACTGATGAAGGTTGGGAACATACTTCAATTGTTTTAAGAGCAAATTCGTTTGATAATTCTTATAAAAACATTGTTATTAACGAAGAAAATGGTGCGGAAATGAGAGTGGTTGGTGAGTTTATATCAATTATTAACTAAAATCGATATTTTTAGTTTTTTAATATATATTTTGGAAAACTAAAAATTTCATATATTTACAAAGTATTTCGAACCTCGCTCAGCGAGGTACCAACCGAGAGTAGTCTCCACGGTGGTAAAACAATACGGGCCCGTCAGGTCAAAATAAACGCAGTTTTCCTAGACACCTTAGTATCGAAATACAAATAAGAAATTTTAACTTTAACTTATTTGTATGAAAAAATTATTGCTACATGTTCCTCATGCCGCCACTAGCCTACCCAACCAAGAAGGCTTCATTCACAACGACGAAAAAATCCAAGAAGAAATCACCAAACTCACTGATTGGTACACCGATGACCTGTTTCATTCCGAAACGGATGAAATGATTGTAGCACCTTTTTCAAGGATTTTCTGCGATGTAGAACGCTTTGAAAACGATGAGGAGGAAGTTATGTCTAAAGTAGGCATGGGTGTCTTATACGAGCGATTTGATGATAATGAACTGTTGCGTACCGTAACTCCTAAGCTTCGGGAAGAGGTCATTCAAAACTATTACCGCCCGCACCACAAAGCCTTGACGCTTGCAGTGCAAACACAATTGGATATAGAAGGAAACTGTATGATTGTAGATTGTCACTCCTTCCCTTCCACCCCACTACTAAAAGGTCTTGACCAATCGACAAATCCCCCCGATTTCAACATTGGAACTGATGCTTTTCATACTCCACAAGATCTTATAGACCGAGCCGTTGCCTACTTTAAGGATAAGGGATACTCGCTAGGTGTCAACGAGCCTTATAAGGGCACAATAGTCCCTATGTCGTTTTATAAAAAGGACAAACGAGTACAATCAATTATGCTCGAAGTCAACAGGAAGTTATACCTCAATGAACCTAGCAATAAAAAATCTGAAAACTATGCGACAACTAAGGAAATCGTTCAGGGATTTTTGAGAGAAATGAAAAACATCTAGGGAAATAGTTTCAAATATGGAAATTTAAAATCTAACTATTTTCACTTTTGGTAGCACAAAATCCTTGTCTAGCCTAAGTGTTCTATGTAGTAATAACTGTCGATTGATTCCTTTCAAAAACAGCTATTTCCAAAGTTAGTATTGGATTTATTATAGATTCACGATAAGTATTTAAAATCAATGAGTTAGCTTTTGTATTATCGTGTACCCTTTATAAAACTAAGTTGATTATTTAGGCGTAATGAACAAATAAGTAAACATAGCTGCAATTTTCCCAAACACTTATTTTGGGATAGAGATCCTATAAACTTACTTTTTCTAGAGACAAGTCAAAAAAAACTAGTTGAATTATAGTTATTTAAAATAAAATAGGTTAGGTAAATCTATAGCGTAAATTATAATAGGTAATAAATAAGCCGTTTTATCTAATTTCAATCTTTAATCCACCAAACCATCCACCAATTCCCTATCTAATTTTATTCTTTTCACTTCTCCTCTTTCCCCTTTGATGCAGTAAAAATCATACAAGGAATCCCCTACTGCGTCTTTTATTTTTCGGTTAATTCTAGAAAGAACAACATTGATATCATTTTCGAAAGGGTTTATCAAAATATCTATGGCTCTATTTAGCAGTTCTGGATCAGATTGATTGCAAAGTGGTGCATATAATTTCATCAATTCTTCTTTATGGTCAGGCAAATGAGTTATATTAATTCCTTCTGAATGTTTTAAAAACAAAAGATATAGCGATTTCTCTTTTGGATTTAATCGAAGTTCAAGTCCTCCAAAGTCGATGAAAAATATTTTTTTTGTATGCCCTCGAATTTCGATTCTACTGGGCTGTCTTAATAAAACCGAACGTCCTCTAAAGGTCATACTTTTTCGAATTCCATCTAATATATCAAAAAATTGTCGGGTATATAAAACAGGAACATCTCGCTCCATAAATTTATTCATGCAACTTTCGCATACATCGGCAGTTCGCATTTTTAAGATGATTTGAGATTTCTCCTCGCAAAAATCCATAATACACCCAATAGGATTTTTATGGACGCCTGTCCAAACCGCATCATTGTCGGCGAACATATAATAACGCATAACCCAAACAATTACTTCATAAGCAATAGGAAAGCGAATATCAATATCATTCCCGAAATAATGTTCCCAATGAGAGGTTTGAATAAAGTAATTTTTCATGTTGGGAGACACACCTCCAAACCAGTTTAGATCATTTCCGATGTCTGTTAGCAATACTACAATATCATTTTCAGAAACGACTTTTGCCTTTCTGTATTGATCACATTCTGCAAATAATTGCTTCCATGATTTTACTTTTTCAAAATAAGGAAACTCAATTGAGGCTTCATAACAATTTGAATCTTCTGATTTATATATTATATTTTTTAGCTTTTCAAAATCTTCTTTATCTTCCCAAATTCTATTTTCAACTTCTTCATTGTATAGAAAAAGGTCTTCTTCACAAGCTAAAAAATGCATAGGACCCTGGAACTGCTGCAATAACTGCAACACATTCCTGTAAGTTTCCTCTTTTAATTCTGGTGACCTTAATACATGTACATTCATAAATCTAAAATAGTAATTTATTCTTAATGGATACTTTTATTTTTATCCAAACACTTATAGCCCAATCAACTTATTTATGCCACTATTGGATCTTGTTGTATTAAATTATTTTCTACGGTCTTTCTTTTCAATAAAATCCAAGAAATCTTTCTTAGTCTTTCCTTCGGATTTGCAATACGAATAGTGACGCATTCCCTCGCTAATATCGCTCATCATAGTATCCATGTCCCTTTTGTTAAAAGAAACCACGTTTTCGGTTCTGATATTTAGCATTTTTGAAGTGTGAATGGCATCAATATCGGCTCCTAAGAAGCTGAAAGTCCATTTTTCGGTTTCTTCTAAATCTTTAATAGATCTTGCAATTTGATGATAGGTAAATTCACGACTTGCATTTTCCATTCCATCCGTTAGAATCACCATTACAATACTCATTTCGTTATTACTAATTTTAGTTTCGTTTGCCGCTCTGATTTGACTAATTGAGCTACCAATAGCATCTAATAATGCCGTTCCTCCTCTTGGTAAATATCTCGAAAGACTTAAATATTGGAAGTTGACAACACTTTGATGTGAATGAACATGATCAATGTATTCATCAAAAATTGTAAGTGAAACTTCAAATTCCTGTTCTGGAAACTCTCTTTGTAATTCCTTAATTGTTTCCAATTGAGAATTGAATCCGTTTACTGTTGTTTCTCTGCAATTCCCCATAGAACCACTTTTGTCTAATACAAAATGGTAAAGCG
>CANCPC010000070.1 GCA_947379965.1 Flavobacteriaceae bacterium
TAGTTCTTTAAGGATGAAATAAAATTATATCAACAAATCAGAAATTAAAATCAATTAGTCAATAAATTCAAATGACTATATTTGTAATCTTTAAAGAAACTCAAATGAAGTATTTTTTTGTTATAAAAAACACAATTCTATTCCTTTTCGCCTTTGTATTATTTTCGTGTGCATCAAGGAAAGATGTAGTTTATTTTCAGAACATAGATAATTTATCTGCAGCGGCAAATAAAAATTCTTATGAAATAAAAATTCAGCCAGATGATTTGCTTATGATAATAGTTTCAGCAGAGGATCCAGAATCTGCTATTCCGTTTAATTTGTCTACGGTTAATTTGTCGACAAACAATAATTTAAATTCAGTTAGGGGACAAGAAACAATTCAATACTATTTGGTGAATGCGAATGGTACAATAGATTTTCCAACACTAGGAAAATTAAATGTGGGAGGATTATCAAAATCCGAAGTTTTGGAAATGATGAAATCAAAAATTTCCAAATACATAAATAACCCTATTGTTAATCTTAGGATTATGAACTTTAAAGTTTCGGTTCAAGGCGAAGTTACTGCACCAGGAACTTATACTATAACCTCAGAGCGAGTTACTTTGATAGAAGCATTAGGATTGGCTCGTGACTTAACTATTTACGGAAAACGAAATAATATTCTAATTATTAGAGAGGTAAATGGAGTTAAATCCTATAATAGGGTAGATATAAGCAAAGCCGATTTTATAAATTCCCCTTTTTATTATCTGAGCCAAAATGATGTCGTTTATGTAGAACCTAATAATGTCAAAATTAATGGAGCAGCTGTTGGTCCTAATACAGGTGTATTTATTTCTATTGCGGGAATATTGATTAGTTTAATAACTTTAATTGCTACTAGAATAAAATAATTTATGGAAAATAATTATATATCAGAAAAGAATCAAAAAGAAGAATTTCACCTTAGGAATATCTTAGATAAATATTTGGTTCACCTTTACTGGTTTATTTTTGCAATTATTGTATGTCTTAGTGTTTGTTATATTTATCTTCGCTATACAATTCCTCAATATCAAGCAAGTACCACAATTTTAGTAAAGGATGAAAAAAAAGGTGGTGGGATACTTTCGGAATTATCCGCTTTTTCCGACATGGGTTTTGGTAAGGCATTGAAAGGAAATGTAGACAATGAAATAGAGATTTTAAAATCTAGAGACATTGTCGAAAGTACGGTTAGAAAATTGAATTTAAACATTGATATGTTTGCAAAAGGGAAAATAATTGATGCCGAACTTTATAAAAATGGTCCCATTACGGTTGATTTTATTAATACAAACCCCGATTTTTTCACGAAAGGTTTTGAGCTGGAATATAATGAAGTAACTTCAAATAGCTTTACTTTAAAAAGTGAATTTATAGACGAAAAAACGCCATTATTTAAGAAAAATAAAAAAGTATATCGATATGGTGAACTCATTTCTCTTCATAATGCAGATTTAATTATTAATAAATCAAATGTTCCTAAAAATAAATTGGTCGGAATAGATAGTTCAATAGAAATAGTTGTTAGCCCAGTTGATAATGTTGTAGATAGTTATTATAGTAGGCTTAAGGTAGCTGCTTTAAATAAAACGAGTAGCGTAGTTTCCATATTAATTACAGATCCTGTAATTAATAAAGCGGAAGACTTTCTTTATAATATGATTCAAATATATAATAATGACGCTGCTTCTGACAAAAATTTTATTTCTGAAAACACCTCAAAATTTATTTCTAACAGATTAATATTGATTACACAAGAACTAGATGGAGTTGAGCAAGATGTACAGAGTTTTAAGACCACTAACAAAATTACTGACATTGCATCAGAAGCACAGCTATTTGTTGAAGAATCCCAAGAGTATAATAAAAAAGGAGTTGAAATTGACATTCAACTTAATGTAGCAGCATCTTTATTGGAATTTATGAAAAAAAGTAACAATTCGGATCTGCTGCCTTCTAATCTTTTAACAAGTCAGGGAGATCAGGGAGAAGTTTCAGGATTAATAAGTTCTTATAATCAATTGATTTTACAACGTAACCGGATATTTAAATCGGCTACAGTAGCCAATCCTTCTATAGTCAAATTAGATCAACAAATCAGTTCTCTTAAAACAAATATATTCGAAAGTCTAAGTAGATTTCAATCCAACCTAAATATAGAAAAGAGAAGTTTAAAAAGTCAGGAAGGACTTTTTGATAACAAAAAAGGAAAAATTCCTGTTCAAGAACGCCAATTTAGAGTCATTGCTAGGCAACAAAAAGTAAAAGAGGAATTGTACCTTTATTTACTTAAAAAAAGAGAAGAAACGGCCATTACAATGGCGGCTACAGAGCCTAATGCTAGAGTAATAGATAGTGCAAAGGCAATGAAAATACCTGTCACACCAAAGAAAAATATTTTTTATCTAGCCGCTTTGCTTTTAGGAATTATTATACCGTTTGGAATTATTTACATGATTGATTTATTAGATACTAAAGTTAAAAGTCGTTTAGATATAACTAATAAATTCTCCATACCTTTTTTAGGTGATGTACCAAGATCAATAACCCCAAATGCAATTGTAGATACAAATAGCCGATCAGCTTCTGCTGAAGCGATGCGTATAATACGAACAAATCTTGATTTTATGTTGAATCATGTTCCTTTAGGCAAAGCTAAAACCATCTTTTTAACCTCGACGATCCCAGGAGAAGGAAAGACTTTCTTGTCGGTTAATTTGGCAGGTATTTTTGCACTATCAGGAAAGAAGGTTCTTTTGATAGGAATGGATATTAGAAATCCAAAACTTCCAGAATATTTTAACTTGCCTAATACAAATAAAGGATTGACAAATTATTTATCATCGGATACTTTACAAATAAAAGACTGTATTATTAAGTCGAAAGAATTTGATCATTTGGATATTCTTCCCCCGGGTAGTATACCGCCAAATCCTTCTGAATTATTAATGAATAAAAAAATAGACGAAATTTTTATTCAATTTAAAAATGATTATGATTATATTATTGTTGATACAGCTCCTGTTAGTTTAGTATCGGATACTTTAATTCTAGCAAAATATGCAGATACATTTGTATATGTTGTACGTTTCAATTATTTAGATAAACGAATGCTTAACATACCAGAAATACTTTATAAAGAAAAAAAATTGACTAATATGGCTATATTACTAAATGATACTTATTCTAAAAAAGGATATGGTAACTATAGTTATGGAAGTTATGGATACGGTGGTTATGGATATGGTTATGGTACCAATAATCTCAAAAAACCTTGGTATAAAAAATTATTTAAAATTAAAGAAGAGGCTTAGGCCTCTTCTTTAATTTTAAATAATTATTAAAGTTTTTTCAATTAAATCATAAATTTTACATCTACAATCTAAAAAAACAAATTTGTACATTTGCAGCTATGGAATTTTCATCTCGACTTTTAGAAAAAGCAGTCAATGAAATGGCTCAATTGCCTGGAATAGGAAAGCGAACAGCCCTTCGATTAGTTTTACATTTATTGAAACAACCCAAGGAACATACTGGGTTTCTAGCACAAGCCTTGACGATAATGCGTGAAGAAGTTAAGTTTTGCACTAGTTGTCATAATATTTCCGATGAGGCTGTTTGTGAAATTTGTTCTAATTCTAAAAGAGATAAACAAATAATTTGCGTTGTTGAAGATATTCGGGATGTGATGGCGATAGAAAATACTGGGCAGTTTCGAGGTATATATCATGTTCTAGGAGGCAAAATTTCACCTATTGATGGTGTTGGCCCTAGCCAATTAAATATAGTAAGCTTAGTAGAAAAAGTAAAATTAGGTAATGTGTCTGAATTAATTTTTGCTTTAAGCTCAACAATGGAGGGTGATACAACGAATTTTTATATCTACAAACAAATTCAGGATTACGATATTATTACTTCGACAATTGCTCGTGGAATATCGGTAGGCGACGAATTAGAGTTTGCAGATGAAGTAACTCTGGGAAGAAGCATTTTGCAGCGAGTTCCTTTTGAAAAAACATTTAAAAATAATTAACCTATTAATAAATCATGTTGCTTTTGAATTTATAAATGAAAAGCTATATTTGTTTTAAAAATTGAAAATGAATAAATCAGTATTCTATTTATTGCTTGGTATTTGTGTTTTTTTTATTTCTTGTATACCTACACAAGATTTAATATATCTTCAAAATAAAAATGGAGCTAATTCATCGAATACTATATCAGCTGTAGTTTCTAAACCTTATCGATTACAAACCAACGATATTTTGAGTATAGCCATAAAAGCAAATGATCCAAAGTTAGTTGCTATGTTTAGTGTTTCAGAGCAAGTGGGAATATCTTCAAAATCAGAATCAGGATTGTATTTTGATGGTTTTACAATTGATGATCATGGAAATATAAGAATCCCAGTTTTAGGAGAAGTAAACGTAATAGGTTTTACGCTAGACGAAGTTCGAATTAAAATTGAAAAGCAACTATTGACCGAATATTTTAATGCTGCTGCCAATATATTTGTAACTGTAAAATTAGCAGGATTTCGTTATACTATAAATGGAGAAATAGGATCTCCCGGTACAAAAGTCTTATTCCAAGATCATTTAAACATTATGGAAGCCATTGCAAATTCTGGGGACATTACTATTACAGGAAATAGAAAAGCTGTAACGATTATTCGTAAATTGTCTACAGGTACTGAAATGCACGATATTGATCTTACCGATGTTAATGTGATGAAATCTCCCTATTATTATTTACAACCCAACGATTATATTTACGTGAAACCAATCAAACAAAAGACATGGGGAACTGGAAAAACAGGGGTAGAGTCTATAGGAAGTATTGTAACACTATTATCATTGGCAACAACTGTTTATTTGCTGTTAAAAAGATAAAATAGAATTCAGAGTATGTTAGATATAAAAGATTTTTCGATTTTTGAAAACCAGGCTGGATTTGACTTTAAAGGTTTCTTGATAAAAATTGGTAGTTATTGGAAATGGTTTCTACTCAGTTTACTAGTTGCATTTACAATTGCTTATGAAGTTAACATCCGTAAAGAAAAAATTTACGGTATGGAGACCCTTATATCTGTTAAAGAAGAAAATAATCCCTTTTTTACCTCTACTACGAGTTTGGTTTTTAATTGGGGAGGTACTTCGGATCAAGTACAAACTATTTCTACAACTTTGCAATCAAGATCTCATAACGAGTTGGTTGTAGATAAATTACAGTATTATATTGGGTATTTAGCAAAAGGTAAATACAATATGGTTGACGCTTATGGTGCAGTACCTTTTTATGTAAGTATTGATAAAAAGAAAGGCCAAATTGCAAAAAGTCTAATTAGTATTAAATTCTTGAGCGAAAATGAATATGAAATCAGAATACCTTTTGAGAATAATTATGTCTCGCTAGTTACTTATTCGGATAATTCTTATAGAAATACTGCGGTAGCAATTGGTAACTTTGTAAAAAGATATAAAGTTGGCGAGCAAGTTTCGTTGCCATTTTTGAATTGGAAACTCCAAATAAAAGATAATCCGGGTTTATATAAAGGGAATGAATACTTTGTGCAGTTTAATGATTTTGATGCTACTGTTTCGGCTTATAAAGGAATAAATGTTAAGCCCGACGAAAAGGGTAGTTCTATCATCACACTAGGAATGCAAGGAACTAATAAGGCAAGAATGGTCGAATATTTGAATTCGACAGTAAAAATGCTTATAAAAAGACAGCTCGATAACAAGAATCAATTTGCTACTAATACTATTGAATTTATTGATAGTACCCTAGTTTCTATGGAGTCGCAGTTAAAAGCTACAACGAATGAATTAAAATCTTTTAGACAAGGAAAAAACATATTAGACATTCAAGGAGATGGTTCTAAGTTTTCAGATAAAGCACTCGAATTTGATGTGAAAAAAGATGAAATTACCCGAAAAATTACTTATTATAATTCCTTGAAAGCTTACTTGAGGAACAGTGTCGATTATTCTAAACTTCCTGCTCCTACTGTAGCGGGTATAGAGGATCCTAACATTGTAGTTAATGTTTCGAAATTAATTTCACTTTCTACTCAAAGATCAGAAATGGCCTATGCGGTTAAGAGCGACAAAATATTTAGAGAATTTGATAATCAAATGGAAGCCATTAAGAAGGTTCTGCTTGAAAACATTGTAACTGCAAAGTCTTCACTTGAATATGATTTGGCTATGGTTAATAGTAAAATTAACCAAACGGAAAGCAGTATTAAACAACTACCTGAAGATCAGCAAGAATTAATCAAAATCAAAAGAAAATATGATTTAAGTGATAATATTTACAGCACTTTTCTTCAAAAAAGAAGTGAAGCTAATATCGTTAAAGCAGCTAACTTACCCGATATTCATTTTATAGATCCCGCAAAAGATATTGGTGGAGGACTTATTGGTCCGAAAACATCAGTAAATTATGTTCTCGCTTTATTTTTAGGAATATTGATACCATTGATTTTTGTTTTTGGAATTTTCTTCATAAATAATTCTATTCAAAACACGGAAGATATTACTAAACTAACTCAGTTACCAATAATTGGTGTTGTAGGGTTGAGTAAGGAGGGCTCCAATTTAGCCGTTTATGAAAGACCAAAATCCGCTTTATCCGAATCCTTTAGAGCCATTCGTTCTTCACTTCAATTCTTATACAAACAAAAGCAATTAGATGGAGCCAAAACCCTTATGATTACCTCTTCGGTCAGTGGTGAAGGAAAAACATTTTGTGCTTTGAATATAGCTACAGTCTTTGCTTTAAGTGAAAAAAAGACAGTAATTATTGGATTAGATTTAAGAAAACCAAAACTTTTTGATGAGTTTAATGTGTCTAATGAAGTGGGTGTTGTTAATTATTTTATCAAAGAAAAAACATTAGATGAAATTATAAATTCTACCCAAATACCTTTTCTTGATGTAATTGTTTCTGGACCTATTCCACCAAATCCTTCCGAACTGATTATGAGTGATGGTATGAAAGAGATGATAGAAGAATTAAAGAAAAAATATGACTACATTATATTGGATACTCCTCCTGTAGGTTTAGTATCGGACGCATTAGAATTAGCACAATATTGTGATATTACTTTATATATTGTTCGACAAAATTTTTCTAAAAAAGAAATGATAACCTTACTCAATAACAGAGTAAATCGTGGTGAACTTCATAATACTAGTATTATTTTGAACGGATTTCAAAATAAAGCGAAATACGGAACCGGTTATGGCTATGGTTACGGCTATGGCTATGGTTATGGTAATAAAACATATTCTAGTGGTTACCATGAAGAGGATAAACCAAATTCTTTTTTACAAACTATTAAAAAGAAATTCCAAAAGAATAAAGTATAATAATTGGGTTTGTAATAAATAAATCTACTAATGATTGAAGGAAATAAAATAACTATTTTAGTAACAGGAGGTGCAGGATTCATAGGTTCAAATCTTTGTGAATATTTTTTATCTAAAGGATATAAAGTAACTTGTCTTGATAACTTTGCTACTGGACATCGGCATAATTTAAAGGATTGTATCGAAAATCCCAATTTTCAATTAATGGAAGGGGATATACGCAATTTTGAAGATTGTCAAAATGCGGTAATTGGAGTAGATTATGTTTTGCATGAAGCCGCCTTAGGTTCTGTACCAAGATCAATTAAGGATCCAATTACCTCTAATGATGTTAATGTATCTGGATTTTTGAATATGTTAGTCGCTTCAAGTGATGCCAAAGTGAAGCGATTTGTATATGCAGCAAGTTCTTCGACCTATGGAGATTCAGTAGGATTGCCAAAGGTGGAGGAGGTTATCGGAAAACCGCTTTCGCCATATGCCATTACAAAATATGTCAACGAATTGTATGCTGATATTTTTAATAGAACTTATGGTCTAGAAACAATAGGTTTACGTTACTTTAATGTTTTTGGACGAAAACAAGATCCAAATGGCGCATATGCAGCTGTTATTCCTAAATTCGTATTGCAATTAATGAATCTCGAAAGTCCAAAAATAAATGGAGATGGTAATTATTCACGTGATTTTACGTATATTGATAATGTTATTCATATGAATGAATTAGCAATAATAACAAAAAATCCTGAAGCAATAAACACAGTGTATAATACTGCTTTTGGTGATCGCAACACATTAAACAATTTAGTCAATTATTTAAAAGAATATTTATCGGTTTATGACCCTCGAATTGCAAATGTAGCTGTCGAATATGGACCCAATAGAGAAGGCGATATTCCTCATTCTTTGGCAAGTATTGATAAAGCAAAAGCATTGTTGGGTTATGATCCCCAATTCTCAATGCAAGAAGGTTTAAAAAATGCGGTGAGTTGGTATTGGAATAATTTGAAATAAATATTAGATAGAAGAAATGAAAATTACAAAAATTTGTTGCATCGGAGCAGGATATGTTGGAGGACCAACAATGGCAGTAATAGCGCAAAAATGTCCTCATATTCAGGTTACTGTAGTCGATTTAAACGCAGACCGAATTGCTGCTTGGAACGACGAAAATGTAGATAATATTCCAATTTATGAACCCGGATTGAGCGCAATTGTTTCAGAAGCTAGAGGAAGAAATTTGTTTTTTTCTACTAATGTTGATGATGCAATCGATCAAGCGGATGTTATTTTTATATCAGTAAATACGCCAACTAAAACCTATGGAAAAGGAAAAGGTATGGCAGCCGATTTGAAATATATTGAATTGTGTGCGAGGCAAATTGCAAAAATTGCTAAAGACAACAAAATCGTAGTAGAAAAATCAACTTTGCCAGTGCGAACTGCTGAAGCCATAAAAAGCATTTTAGATAATACAGGGAATCATGTTTCATTTCAAATTTTATCAAATCCTGAATTTCTTGCCGAAGGAACAGCTGTACAAGATTTGTTAAATCCTGACCGAATTTTAATTGGTGGGGATGAATCACTTGAAGGTCAAATCGCAATACAAGCATTGGTTGATGTTTATTCAAATTGGGTTTCCCCAGAAAAAATATTGACTACTAATGTATGGTCATCTGAATTGTCAAAATTGACAGCCAACGCTTTTTTAGCACAAAGAATTTCTTCGATAAATGCGTTGTCAGAACTTTGTGAAAAAACGGGTGCAAATATAAATGAAGTGGCAAAAGCGATAGGAATGGATAGCCGTATAGGACCAAAATTTTTAAAAGCCTCTGTTGGTTTTGGTGGTTCTTGTTTTCAAAAAGACATTTTGAATTTAGTTTATATAGCTAAATCGTATGGTTTGAATGAAGTAGCCGATTATTGGGAACAAGTGATTATTATGAATGATCATCAAAAAAAGAGGTTTTCTAATAAAATTGTGCAAACATTATACAATACAGTTTCCAATAAAAAAATAACTTTTTTAGGTTGGGCTTTCAAGAAAGATACAAATGATACCAGAGAATCTGCAGCCATTTACGTTGCTGATGATTTGATTAGCGAACAGGCACAAATTGCGGTATATGATCCTAAGGTTTCACGAAAAAAAGTATTAGCAGATTTAGATTATCTAGAGACAAGAATGACAGAAAAAAACGCCAACGGAATAAGCTCTTTTGACGATCCTTATCAAGCCTGTATGGGTGCTCATGCTGTTGCTATACTAACGGAATGGGATGAATTTACGAATTATGATTGGCAAAAAATTTATGATAATATGCAAAAACCAGCTTTTATATTTGATGGAAGAAACATTCTAAATAAGATACAATTAGAGTCAATAGGGTTTGTTTATCAGGCTATAGGTTCATAATTTGGATGTATTAATAATTTTGTGTTTTATTTTTTAAAATATTAGTTTATATTTTGAAAATATTAATTCACACAAATTAATTTTAGTTTTAAAAAGTAAAAAAAATATTTAAATTGGAAACACAAATAAAAATTGCTGTTATAGGTTTAGGATATGTAGGTTTGCCATTGGCAAGATTATTTGCTACAAAATATTCGGTTGTGGGATATGATATTAATCAACCCAGAATAAATGCTTTAAAATCAGGTGTCGACACTACGCTAGAGATTGATTCGGTTAGTTTAAAAAAAGTTCTACTCGAATCTCCAAGTGATGCAATAGGATTATATTGTACTGCTTCTTTAGACGAAATAGCAAACTGCAATTATTTTATAGTGACTGTTCCTACACCTGTAGATAAAAATAACCGCCCCGATTTGACTCCTTTGTATAAATCTAGTGAAACCGTTGGAAAAGTATTGAAAAAAGGAGATATAGTAATTTATGAATCAACTGTATATCCTGGAGTAACTGAGGAGGAATGTATACCTGTTTTAGAAAAAATTTCGGGTTTGCAATTTAATGTAGATTTTTATGCAGGCTATTCCCCGGAGCGAATTAATCCAGGTGATAAGGAACATACTGTGGATAAAATTCTTAAAGTTACTTCGGGTTCTACTCCAGAAATTGGACAAAAAGTAAACCAATTATACCAATCAGTAATTACTGCTGGAACCCATCTTGCTCCTTCAATAAAAGTAGCCGAAGCTGCGAAAGTAATTGAGAATTCACAACGAGATATCAATATTGCTTTTGTTAATGAATTGGCCAAAATATTCAATATTTTAAGCATAGATACGCAAGCTGTTTTAGAAGCTGCAGGTACAAAATGGAATTTTCTTCCCTTCAAACCCGGCTTAGTTGGAGGGCATTGCATTGGCGTAGATCCTTATTATTTGGCACAAAAAGCTCAAGAAAACGGATATCATCCTGAAATAATTTTAGCAGGTCGCCGTTTAAATGATAGCATGGGGGAATATGTGGCTTCACAAGTTGTAAAGCTGATGATTAAAAAGGGAGTTACGATTAACGGCGCCACTCTTTTGATGTTAGGAATTACTTTCAAAGAAAATTGCCCTGATGTACGTAATACTAAAATTGTTGATGTTATTAAATCCCTGGAAGATTATGGAATTAAAGTTACTTTATATGATCCTTGGGCAAATCCTAATGAGGTTTTGCATGAATATGGATTAATAACTAGTAATAAACTTCCAGTAAATACTTTCGATGCAATAGTTTTAGGAGTTGCACATCAAGAGTTTGTAGAATTGAATTTTAATTCATTAAGAAATAATAATAGTATTGTTTATGATGTTAAAGGAATTTTAGGAGATTTAGCTGATGCAAAGTTGTAGGAGAAGCTTAATTTTTTGCTGAAATAGTTTCGCTTCAAGTGTTAAAAAATAATTGAATTTAAAATATTTAGTAATTAGAGATATAATGAAAAAAATACTTATTACGGGTGGTGCAGGTTTTATAGGATCCCATGTTGTTAGACGATTTGTTCAAAAATATTCCAAATATCAAATTTATAATTTGGATGCATTGACTTATGCCGGTAATTTAGAAAATATTATCGACATTGAAAATGAACCTAATTATACTTTCATTAAAGGAGATATTACCGATGCAAGTTTTATAGATAATTTATTTTTTGAACATCAATTTGATGGAGTAATTCATTTGGCTGCCGAATCTCATGTAGATCGTTCTATCGAAGATCCAATGGCATTTGTGAAAACAAATGTTATAGGAACTGTTAATTTACTTAATGCGGCCAGAAAACAATGGGCAAAATCAAGTGAAGGGAAACGTTTTTATCATATAAGTACCGATGAGGTATACGGTTCGTTAGGTGCCGAAGGGTTATTTACTGAAAATACTGCCTATGATCCAAATTCTCCTTATTCGGCCTCTAAAGCAAGTTCAGATCATTTTGTTCGTGCTTACGGAGAAACATACGGTTTGCCTTATGTACTTACTAATTGTTCTAATAATTATGGTCCGAATCATTTTCCTGAAAAATTAATTCCTTTGTTTATCAATAACATTATTAACAATAAACCGTTACCTGTTTATGGAGACGGTAATTATACCCGTGATTGGTTATTTGTTATGGATCATGCTGTGGCTATTGATTTGGTTTTTCATCAAGGAACAAATCACGAAACCTATAATATTGGGGGTTTTAATGAATGGAAGAATATCGATTTAGTTAAAACATTATGCCAAATCATGGATTCCAAATTAGGACGAAAATCAGGTGTTTCGGAACAATTAATCACTTATGTTAAGGATAGACCTGGCCATGATTTACGTTATGCAATTGATGCTTCTAAAATAAATAAGGAATTAGGATGGATACCATCAGTGACTTTTGAACAAGGATTAGAAATTACAATAGATTGGTATTTGAATAATCAAGAATGGCTTAACAATGTTACTTCTGGTGATTATGAAAAATATTATGAGAAGATGTATTCATAGAATGTTTAGTTTTTAAATAAGCTATAAAATTATTAGATTCTACATCAATTACACCGAAAAGTTAAAAGCGAAAATGAATGAAATAGAGTATGAATTGGTATGTTGTTTACACGAAGCCCAAATGGGAAAAAAAAGTTGCTGAAAGATTAAATGAAATAGGGATAGTTAGCTATTGTCCTCTGATTACTAAAACAAGCCAATGGTCAGATCGAAAAAAAATGATCCAGGTGCCTTTGTTTAATTCTTATGTATTTGTCCAAATTGACGAAAAAGATCGCAATAAAATATTTGAAGTAAGTGGAGCTGTACGCTACCTTTTTTGGTTGGGAAAACCAGCAATAGTTAGAGATTCAGAGATTGAGACGATTCAAAATTGGCTTTCAGCACCATCAGACTATGAAGTAACATTAGATTTATGGAAAAAAGGGGATAAAGTTATTTTAGATTCGGGACCATTTATGAGTCAATCCGCAATAATTCAAGAAGTAAAACAAAATCATTACACTTTAATTTTAGAATCTTTGGGCTGTATGCTTAGAGTAGATAAAAAACAGGTGTAATTTTTTATTTTTAAATATTCCTAAATATAATTGAATTTGTGTTTATTAAAAGACTTTTCTTATTAATTCTTATAATCAATTTTATATAGGTAAGGTTTATACTTGTTATTTTTATATGATAAAAAAATATATATATACTTTTTTTAGATTTAAATTTGCAAGAATTTTAGTGTAATTGAATCTTTTTATGGGATTCAGAATGGCGAAGCCATATTAAGAAAACACTTTTTTTAATATTTATTTAAAA
>CANCPC010000071.1 GCA_947379965.1 Flavobacteriaceae bacterium
CCTGATGAAAAAATGGCTACTAATTCATCCGCTTCTTTTATTAATTTTTCAAGCTCAATGCTATCACATTCTATTTCTAACCCTTTAATAAATTCTAACCAAAATAAACTTTCATCAGCTTCTTCATCTACTACTTTTAATTTATTTAGGAAATCAGCACTAGATTTTCCTCTGCAAACAGCTCTATAATTTGCAGCTACCGATGACGATGATTTAAAAAGCTGGTAAGAAACTACATCAACTGCCTTAGTTTTTTGTAATTTCATTAAAAACTTAAAAACATTCAATGCAAATTGTTTGGTTCGGTTTTTAAGTTCTTCTTTAGTCATATTTGATTTTTAAACATTCCTCTTTACTCCTCCAACATAAATCCTAAATTCTCAAATCCTTAATCCTAATTTTAGTTAAATCTATTTACTTGTGTTAAAATATTTTCGATACTTGGTGTGATCAAATCGATAATTGGTTTTGGATACATCCCAAAAACAAACAAAACTGCAATGATAAGTACCAAAGATAATCCTTCGTTGAAGGTAACATCATTGAAAACTTTTTCATTGGTTTCGCCTAGCATTACGTGTTGAAACATTTTCAACATATAATAAGCTCCAAGAATTATTGTTGTTCCACCAAAGATGGCAAACCAGATATTGATTTGAGAAAGGCTGTATAAAACAGTAAACTCTCCCACAAAGTTGAATGTTGATGGCAACGCAACCGATGCTAAAACCAAAATCATAAACATGGATGTTAATTTAGGAGATTGAGAACGAATACCGCCCATTTCGGAGATAGTTCTTGTTTCGTATCTTCTGAAAATGATTTCAGCAACTAAGAACAAACCAACCACTACAAATCCGTGAGCTATCATTTGCAAAACCGCTCCACGTAATCCGTCAACGGTTAAGGTGTACGTTCCTGCAGCAATTAATCCAACGTGAGCTAGGGAAGAATAAGCCAATAATTTTTTCAAATCTTTTTGTCTTAAAGCAACAATAGAACCGTAAATTACTCCAGCAATTCCTAGTCCAATAAACACAAACATGTATTCTTTTGCAGCCAATGGCGCAATTGGTAATTGCCAACGAATAACGCTATACAATCCCATTTTTAGCATGATTCCCGAAAGTAGCATCGTTCCAACTGTTGGTGCTTTTTGGTATACTTTCGCTTGCCAAGTATGAAAAGGAATTAAAGGAATTTTAATGGCATAAGCCAAGAAGAATGCCAAGAATATCCAGAATTGCTCAGTTTCTGATAATTTAAGTTTTGTTAAATCAGCAATTAAAAAGCTTCCTGCAATTTGGTATAAATAAATAAAAGCAAGTAACATGAATAAGGAACCGGCAAGTGTGTAAATAAAGAATTTTACCACTGCTTTTTTGCGTTCTTCCGCATCGCCATTACCCCAAATTAAGGCAATGAAGTAAATAGGAATCAATGATAATTCCCAGAAAATATAATACAATAATCCGTCAGAAGCTAAGAAATTTCCCGCCATGGCGAATGTCATAAATAAGATTAAAGCGTAAAATGCTTTCGAGTTTTTATATTCATTTCCAAAAGAAGAATAGATGATAATAGGAGTCAAAGCCGTTGTTAGTAATAGCATCGCCAATGAAAGTCCGTCTGCATGTAATGCAAAATAAACTTTAGGTGCCGAAATCCAAGTTCTTACAAAGTCAATTTCGTTTCCTAAATTGTATTGGCTAAGCAAACAAATTGAACCAGCAAAAGCGGTCAATGCAAAAAGCAAGGCTACTTTTGGAGCCCATTTATCGCCCGAAAGATAAGTAGCTAATGCGCCAAATAAAAGTATAATTAATATAGTAGTTACATCCATTATTTAAAAATTATTGCAAGAATATAAATAAGTTAATAGAGCAATTATGCCCAATACAAAAGCGAAAAGATATAAACCAACACTTCCGTTGTGTAGTTTTTTCCCTTGAATAGCTAATTCGTTGACTCCTTTTCCTAATCCGAAAACTAAGGCTGATAAAGTAGTTTCAACATACTGGCTAAAGAAATTAGACAGCACATTTACTGTTTTTACGAATAGTGCATCGTAAATTTCATCGATGTAATATTTGTTGTATAAAACTTTGGTCAAACCAGTGATTTCAACATCTTCACTTGGAATAGTATTGTCCTTCAAGTATTTTTTATATGCAATTCCAATTCCAATAAAAGCACCAGCCAAAGCAATTGCCATCAATGTATATTCGGTAGTTCCTAATGCGTGTTCTTCGTGAGTTGCTTTCGAAAATAAAGGGGACAAGTAATTGTTCAACCAACTATTTCCTGGTAAACTAATGATTCCACCAATGAATGATAAAATTGCAAGAACAATTAAAGGGAAAGTGATTAAACTTGGACTTTCATGTAAATGATGTTTTTGTTCTTCGGTTCCTCTGAAAGAATTAAAGAAAGTCAAATAAATCAATCTAAACATATAGAAAGCCGTCATAATCGAAGCAATAGAACCAATTACCCATAAAGCAATATTACGGTGAAAAGCTGTCATTAAAATTTCATCTTTCGACCAGAAACCTGCCAAAGGAAAAATTCCAGAAATGGCCAATGAAGCAATTAACATCGTGATAAATGTGATTGGCATTGCTTTTCTCAAACCACCCATTTTACGCATATCTTGTTCTCCGTGCAATCCGTGAATTACAGATCCTGAACCTAAGAACAAACAAGCTTTGAAAAAAGCGTGTGTGATTACGTGGAAAACAGCCACTTCGTAAGCACCTAAACCTAAAGCCAAGAACATTAATCCCAATTGTGAAACGGTAGAATAAGCTAATACTTTTTTGATATCTGTTTGTGTTAATGCAATAGTTGCTGCAACTAAAGCGGTAACTGCACCAATTATAGCAATTATGTTTTGAACACTTGGAGCAATATCAAACAAGAAATTCAATCTTGTAATCATAAAAATTCCTGCAGTTACCATTGTCGCTGCGTGTATCAATGCCGAAACTGGCGTTGGTCCAGCCATCGCATCTGGCAACCAAGTATACAAAGGTATTTGTGCTGATTTTCCTGAAGCTCCAATAAACAAAGCTAATGCAGCAGCAGCAACCCAAAAATCGTTGGTGTCTTTTGCAGTAGTAATCAATGTTTTTAAAGTCGAAAAATCTAATGTGTTGAATAAAGTAGCAATAATAAAGATTCCGATTAAGAAACCTAAATCACCAATTCTATTCATAATAAATGCCTTTTTCGCAGCATCATTAAAGGCTTGGTTTTTATACCAAAAACCAATTAATAAATAGGAGCAAAGACCAACACCTTCCCAACCGATGAACATTACCAATAAATTGCTTCCAATTACAAGAGTAATCATGAAGAATATAAATAGATTCAAATAAGCAAAGAAAGAATGCATTTTCTCGTCATCATGCATATAACTGATCGAATACAAATGTATCAAAGATCCGATTCCTGTTACGAACAATAACCAAATTATAGATAATTGGTCTAAAAGAAAACCAAAGCTAATGTTGAATTTTTGAATCGAAATCCAATCAAATAAATTGATCTCGATAGGCTGAGGATTGGCTTGAATATTTACAAAGAAATACAAAGTTACCGCAAACGAAACCACTACAGAAAGAGTTCCCGCAATTCCGACGATACTTTTCCCTGCTTTTTTGCCAAAGAAAACATTAAATAAAAATCCTAAAAAAGGAGCTAATAGTAAAACTAAAACTAAACGTGTATCCATTGAAGATTATCCTTTTAAATTTTTTAAATTCCCAACATCAATTGTTCCTAAATTTCTGAATATTGATACTAAAATCGCCAAACCAACGGCAACTTCGGCAGCAGCTACAGCCATCGAGAAAAACACAAAAATTTGTCCTTGCGAATCTTGATGATAAGTCGAAAACGCTACAAACAAAAGATTGACTGCGTTTAACATTATTTCGATCGACATAAATACGATGATGGCATTTCGTCTGTACAATACTCCAAAAACGCCAATACAAAAAAGTATTACGCTTAAGAATATGTAATTTTCAATACCAACTTGACTTAAAATATTGCTCATTATTTATTTAATTAAATGATTTAAAGATTGAAAAATTTAAAGATTATAATCAAAATCTATTATCTATCAGTCTATTTTCTTTTCTCTATTTTCCTTCTTACTCAATAAAACAGCACCAATCATCGCTACTAAAAGTAATACCGAAGCAAATTCAAAGGGCACCATATATTCGTTTAACAGTACTTTACCCAATACTTTTATAGATTGGAAATCTTCTCCTGTTACTTCATAACTTCCGTCTGGAATAGGTTTTGAATTGATGAAAATGGCAATTAAAACAAAACACATTACACAGAACAAAATAATTGCTCCTAAACGGGTAACACGTGGTTTGTAAACTTCGTTTTCCTTATTCAAATTCATTAACATCACGGTAAATAAGAATAAAATCATGATGGCTCCAGAATAAACAATTACGTGAACAATTGCCAAGAACTGAGCGTTTAGCAATAAATAATGTCCTGCAATCGAGAAAAAACAAATCACCAAATAAATGGCGCTATGTATTGGATTTCTGCTGTAGATTGTTAAAAATGCAGTTGCTAATGTAATTACAGATAATATACAAAATATAATTTGCACTAGTGTAGCATTAGCAAAATCAGGTATATGTATCATTAGTTAGCGTTTTGAGGTTGAGTATTTCTAATTGCCATTTCCAAAGGCATAACCAGTTTATCTTTTCCGAAAATGAAATCTTCTCTAGTATAATTTGCTGGAACTAATTCTTTTGAAATCGTCAAATAAATCGCGTCTTTCGGGCAAGCTTCTTCACATAATCCACAGAATATACAACGCAACATATTGATTTCGTATATCTCAGCGTATTTTTCTTCACGGTACAAATGCTTTTCGTCTGTTTTTCGTTCTGCAGCTTTCATTGTGATCGCTTCTGCAGGACATGATAAAGCACACAAACCACAAGCGGTACAGTTTTCACGACCTTGTTCATCCCGTTTCAACATGTGTTGACCGCGATAAACAGGGCTCATTGTACGAACCTGTTCTGGAAATTGAATCGTTGCTTTTTTTCTAAAAAAGTGTTTAATAGTAATCCATAGCCCTTTGAAGATGGCTATAAGATACATTCGTTCGAGAAAAGTCATCTCTTTATTAGAGACTACCTTTTTTCTTCCGGAAAGTGATATTTCTTGTATTGACATTTCTTAATTTTTATTTGAAGCTTAATCCTGTTATCCGTTTCAATCCAAACTTCATTGCTTCGTTTCTCACAATTCCAGCTTGGGATTTCCTCTTCTATCAGGGATAGTACATTTCGGTGTTGATTAAAATCCTAAATAAGCCATTATTTCTACTCTCAAAAGAACAATTCCTGTAATAATGATATTAAAAATCGAAAGCGGGATCAAAATTCTCCAACCCAAATGCATCAATTGATCATATCTAAATCTTGGAATAGTCCAACGAACCCACATGTAAAAGAATATAAACCCACATAGTTTTATAAACAAAGCTCCTATTCCTATTACATTAGCAATATTTACTCCCCAATTTTCAACAACCCAACTCATTCCAGGATAATTATATCCACCAAAGAATAATACCGCTAAAATTGTAGAAGAAATAAACATATTTGCATATTCAGCAAATAAATAGAAACCCATTTTCATTGATGAATATTCGGTATGATAACCACCGATTAATTCCGTTTCGCATTCTGCAAGATCAAAAGGAGTTCTATTGGTTTCTGCAAATGCACAAATTAAGAATATAATAAACGATAAAGGTTGGTAAAATACGTTCCAATGCATTCCTGATTGTTGAACTGATATTTCTTTTAAGCTCAAAGTACCAGTCATCATTAATAGCGCAACTACGGATAACCCCATAGCAACTTCATACGACACCATTTGAGAAGCAGCACGAATTGCACCAATCAAAGAGAATTTGTTATTAGAAGCCCATCCACCAATCATGATTCCGTAAACTCCAACAGATACCACACCAAATACGTATAAGACAGCTACATTAATATCTGTCGCTTGAAGTAAAATGTCTTTACCAAAAAGGTGAAAACGATCTCCCCAAGGGATTACTGCACTGGTCATCAAAGCGGTTCCCATAGCAATTCCTGGGCCTACTAAAAATAAAAATTTATTTGGTGTGTTTGGTTCAAATTCTTCTTTGGCAAATAATTTTAAACCATCGGCAAGAGGTTGGAATAATCCAAAAGGACCAGCTCTGTTCGGTCCAATTCTATCTTGTAAAAAAGCAGCAACTTTTCGCTCTGCCCAAGTAGAATACATTGCCATCAACATAGTTATAGCAAAGACTACTAGGATTACAACACTTTTTTCTATAATAAATGTACTATTCATTTCTTATGATTTTTTGTTGTTAGTATCCAATTGGCTACCGTCTATCTTTTCATTGTAATCAATCTCGGCCATACTGATTTTTTTTCTATCTTCTTCTCTACCTAAAAGAATAGTTTCTTCGGTATCGATTTTAACGGTATCTAATCTACCGAAATGTTTGTTTTGATTGATTACCGAATTTTTTTCAAATTCTCTAGGTCCTTCAATAACCCAGTCACTTACTTCTTTATGGTCGAAACGACATTCGTTACAAATAAATTCTTCAATTTCTTGAAACTCATTTTTTCTACCGGTAACTCTTTGAATTTCGTCACCAAACATCCAAACGGTTGTTTTTCCGCAACATCCTGGAGTTGTACATTCTCTGTGTGCGTCGAAAGATTTGTTGAACCAAACTCTAGATTTGAATCTAAAAGTTTTATCCGTCAATGCACCAACTGGACATACATCGATCATATTTCCTGAAAACTCATTATCGATAGCTTGCGAAACACAAGTCGAAATATTCGAATGATCGCCTCTATCCATAACTCCGTGAACACGGTTATCTGTAATTTGGTCGGCAACCATTACACAACGATAACAAAGAATGCAACGATTCATGTGTAATTGAATATTCGGACCAATATCTTCTGGTTCGAAAGTTCTTTTTTCTTCTATATAACGGCTTTCTGATTTACCGTGTTCGAAACTTAAATCTTGCAAATTACATTCCCCTGCTTGGTCACAAACCGGACAATCTAAAGGGTGGTTTATCAACAAAAATTCTGTTACGGATTTTCTTGCTTCTTGCACTCTGTCTGAAGATTTGCTGTTCACTTCCATTCCGTCCATGCAGCCGGTTACGCAAGAAGCCATTAATTTTGGCATTGGTCTTGGGTCGGCTTCACTTCCTTTGGCAACTTCAACTAAACAACAACGACATTTTCCGCCGCTTCCTTTTAGTTTAGAATGATAGCACATTGCTGGAGGAACTACTTCTCCACCAATCATTCTGGCTGCTTGCAGGATCGTTGTTCCTGGTTCTACCTCAATCGCTTGACCGTCTATGGTTACTTTCATAATATTGGTTTTTGGTTGTTAGTTTTTGGTTGTTAGTTTTAGAAATCCTTCAACTATCAACCGTCAACTATCAACTTTTATACTGTTAATTTAGAAACTAAATGCTTTACACTTTCAAAAGGCTCAGCAACAAAATGGTCTCTATTTTTTATTTTTTCTGGGAAACGGATATGATATTCAAATTCATCTCTAAAGTGACGAATCGCTGCTGCCACTGGCCAAGACGCTGCATCGCCTAATGGACAAATCGTATTTCCTTCAATTTTACTTTGAATGCTCAATAGCAAATCGATATCTTCTTCACGACCGTGACCGTTTTCAATTCTGTGTAATACTTTTTCCATCCAACCCGTTCCTTCACGGCAAGGTGAGCATTGACCACAACTTTCATGGTGGTAAAAACGAGAGAAATTCCAAGTATTTCGTACGATACAAGAAGTGTCATTGTAAACAATAAATCCTCCTGAACCTAACATAGAACCAGTTGCAAAACCACCGTCGCTCAAACTTTCGTAAGTCATTAAACGGTCGTCGCCATTGGCTGTTTTGTATATTAAATGTGCTGGTAAAACGGGAACTGATGAACCTCCAGGAATAAATGCTTTCAAAGGTCTGTCCGAGCTCATTCCGCCCAAATATTCATCTGAATTCATGAATTCATAAACGCTCAATCCCATTTCTATTTCATAAACACCAGGATTTTTGATATGTCCTGAAGCCGAAATTAATTTAGTACCTGTAGATCTTCCAACTCCAATTTTTGCATAATCAGCACCTGAATTATTCACAATCCATGGCACTGCAGCAATTGTTTCAACATTATTCACCACCGTTGGATTTGCCCAAAGTCCAGAAACTGCTGGAAATGGTGGTTTGATACGAGGATTTCCTCTTTTACCTTCCAAAGATTCAATCAATGCGGTTTCTTCTCCACAAATATAAGCTCCGGCACCAATTTGAACGTATACTTCTAAATCATATCCAGTTCCTAATATATTTTTCCCTAACCAACCCGCAGCTTTTGCTTCGGCGATAGCTCTTTCTAAAATTTTGTAAACCCACATATATTCTCCACGAATATAAATGTAAGATAGGTTTGCACCCAAAGCAAAACTAGAAGTAATCATTCCTTCAATCAATAAATGAGGAATATATTCCATCAAATACCTGTCCTTGAATGTTCCTGGTTCTGATTCATCAGCATTACAAACTAAATGTCTTGGTTTTCCTGATTTTTTGTCAATAAAACTCCATTTCATTCCCGCTGGAAATCCTGCTCCACCACGACCTCTTAATCCCGAAGTTTTCACTTCTTCAACAATTTCATCTGGCGTTAGTGTTTTCAAGGCTTTTTCCACAGAAGCATAACCACCGTTTTGGCGATACACTTCATAGGTTTTGATTCCTGGAATATTTACTTTGTCTAATAATATTTTTTGTGACATATTATTTATCGTGTAACGTAATTTTATTATCTCTACAATCAGCTATGATCTGATCTACTTTTTCTTTGGTAAGTTGCTCTTTGTAAAAGTCACCCAATTGCATCATTGGAGCGTAACCACAAGCCCCTAAACATTCTACACCTCTTACTTCAAAAAGTCCATCAGCTGTAGTTTCACCAACTTTAACACCTAATTTTTCGCAGGTATAATCCATTAAATCCTCAACGCCATTCAAACAACAAGGTGAAGTTTGGCAAAATTCGAACATGTATTTACCAATTGGTTTTTGGTTGAACATCGAATAAAATGAAACCACTTCATAAACCTCGATTGGTTTAATTTGAAGAATTTCGGCAACTTTATTCATTAATTCAAAACTTAACCAGTTGTCATGAGCATCTTGAACTTCATGTAAAACAGGCAATAATGCTGATTTTTGTTTTCCTTCAGGATAATGACCGATCAACTCATTGATGCGGTTCATCAACGATTCGGTTATGTTTATTTCTTGTTTGTAATGTGTTCTTTCCATTTTTATTTTAAATCTGAAATCAAAAATCGTTTTTCTTCAATCTGAAATCTTTTAAGCGTCTAATTCTCCGGCAATAACATTTAAACTTGACAAAATAACAATCGCATCCGAAAGCATTGCGCCTTTAATCATTTCTGGATACGCTTGGTAATATATAAAGCAAGGTCTGCGGAAGTGCAATCTATAAGGAGTTCTGCTTCCATCGGTTACTAAATAAAAACCTACTTCTCCGTTTCCACCTTCTACAGAATGATATATTTCGGCAACTGGAACAGGAATTTCACCCATTACAATTTTGAAATGATAAATCAAGCTTTCCATATCGTGGTAAACATCTTCTTTTGGAGGCAAATAATATTCAGGAACATCAGCGTGAAACTCATTTCCGGCTGGCATTTTTTCTAATGCTTGACGAATGATGCTTAAACTTTCCCATACTTCGGCATTACGAACGCAAAAACGGTCATATGTATCGCCTGATTTTCCAACAGGAACTTTAAAATCAAAATCATCGTAAGAGGAGTAAGGATGTGCAACGCGAACGTCATAATCTACTCCGGCAGCACGTAAATTAGGACCTGTAAATCCATAAGCCATAGCTTGTTCAGCAGAAATTGGGCCTACATTTACAGTTCTGTCAATGAAAATTCGGTTTCTTTCGAATAAGTTTTCAAATTCTTTCCAAGCGATTGGAAAATCTCTTAAAAACACATCTAATTTGCGGAAAGCTTCTGGAGACCAATCTCTTTCGAAACCACCCATTCTTCCCATATTTGTGGTTAAACGTGCCCCACAAATTTCTTCGTAGATTTCGTAAACTTTCTCTCTAAACTGAAAAACGTACAAGAAACCAGTATAGGCTCCTGTATCTACACCAAGAATTGAGTTACAGATAATATGATCCGTAATTCTAGCCAATTCCATCACGATAACTCTTAAATATTGTACTCTTTTTGGGACTTCTATATTTAATAATTTTTCAATTGTCATCCACCACCCCATATTGTTTATAGGCGAAGAACAATAATTCATTCGGTCTGTAAGGGGTGTAATTTGGTAAAAAGGACGATTTTCGGCAATTTTCTCAAAAGCTCTGTGGATATAACCAATGGTTGGTTCCGCTTCAAGAATTTTCTCCCCATCCATCAACAAAATATTTTGAAAAATACCGTGGGTTGCAGGATGTGTCGGACCTAAATTTAGAATCGAAAGCTCGCTTCCGTCTTCATTTAGACGCTCTTTAATTATTTTAGCATATCTATGCTCTGGGGGTAATAATAGTTCTGACATTTATAATGTTGAATTATTTATTTTTTAGCTAATTGAGATGTTCTTCCAAAGAAACGGTCATCTTTATCGGTTCTTCCTCCGTCTTCCATCGGAAATTCTTTTCGCATTGGGAAAGACACCATTTCATCCATATTCAAAATACGTTTCAATTGAGGATGTCCAACAAAATGGATTCCGTAAAAATCATAGGCTTCCCTTTCCATCCAATTGGAAGAAAGAAAAATATTTGAAATTGATTTTATTTCTGGTTTTTCCCCGTCGATGAAGACTTTTATTTTGATACGTTTGTTCTCGTACCAATTATGCAAATGATAAACAACGGCAAATTGTCTTTCTAGGGTATTATCTGGATAATGAACTCCACATAAATCAGTTAGAAAATGGAATTGTAATGTTGGGTCATTTTTTAAGAAAAGGATAACGGCAGTAATTTTATCGGCTGCCACTTCTAATGAAAAAATATCTTTTTCTTGATTGAAATGGAACACGCTTTCGCCAAATGTTTCCACTAATTGATCTTGAATTTGTGTTGTTTCTAATGCCATTTCCTTATTTGATATTATAAGATGCCAATAATTCTTGATATTCTGGCGAACTTCTTCTTCTTACAGATTCGTTTTTCACTAATTCTTGCAATTGCATCACACCGTCAACAATTTGTTCTGGTCTTGGAGGACATCCAGGAACGTAAACGTCAACAGGAATTACTTTGTCTATTCCTTGTAAAACAGAATACGTATCGAAAACTCCGCCTGATGAAGCACAAGCTCCAACTGCAATTACCCAACGAGGTTCAGCCATTTGTTCGTATACTTGACGTAAAATAGGGCCCATTTTTTTTGAAATAGTTCCCATAACCAAAAGCATATCAGCTTGACGAGGAGAGAAACTTACACGTTCCATCCCAAATCTTGCCAAATCATAATGCGAAGCCATAGTTGCCATAAATTCAATTCCGCAACAAGAAGTTGCAAAAGGCAAAGGCCAAAGTGAATTGGCACGAGCTAATCCCACAACATCATTCAGTTTTGTAGCGAAGAAACCTTCACCAACAACACCTTCAGGAGGGGCAACCATTTTTATATTCGAATCACTCATTTTTTTTATTTTGAATTATAAATTTTGAATTTTAAATTAAAATGTTCCCATTAAAATTTAAAATTCCTCATTTAAAATAATTTTTATTCCCACTCTAAAGCTTTCTTTTTGATGATGTAGAAAAAACCCACCAAAAGTAAAAGCATAAAAACAATCATTTTCACCATTCCTTCTATTCCTAAGTCCTTGAAATTTATTGCCCAAGGGTAAAGAAATATTACCTCAACATCAAACAAAACAAAAAGAATAGCAACTAAAAAGTATTTTACAGAGAAAGGAATACGCGCATTTCCAACAGATTCAATTCCGCATTCGAAATTTTGATCCTTAACTTTTGATGATCTTTTAGGGCCTAATTTACCTGATATAAGTATGATTCCTGCAACAAATGCAACAACTAAAAGCAACTGCATAAGTATTGGGAAAAAATCTAATTGACTTGATTGCATAATGATTTTTGGGTTTTTATTCTAAATAAGGCACAAAGATAGGTTTCAAGGTTTAAAAACACAAGTTTAAAGTAAAATTTAGTTCAAAAACAAAACATAATTATTTCTTAATTTTAAATGTACTTTTCTAGGCGTTTTTAAACAAAAAAAAACGTTTCGAAATAAATCGAAACGCTTTTAAAACATTCATAAACAAAATTTAATTTTGCTTAGATAACTGCTACTTTCGCAGCAACTTTTCCTTTTCTTCCTTCTTCTTCTTCATAGCTAACTCTGTCACCTTCACGAAGTTCTTCCGCGTTAATTCCTGAAGCATGAACAAAAATGTCTTTTCCTGTTTCTTCGTCTGTAATGAATCCGTAACCTTTTGATTCATTGAAAAATTTAACTGTACCTGTACGCATTGTAATAGTAATAATAATTTATAATGAAGCAAATGTAAGATTTATTATAATACGAACACCAGATTTAATTATTTTTTTAATAAAATAATTGAATTTCAACGTTATACGACAAGCTTAGTCGATGAATGACTACAAATATCACCCAAGAATTTGCTTTTTAATATGCATTTTACAATGTAGT
>CANCPC010000072.1 GCA_947379965.1 Flavobacteriaceae bacterium
TTTTTGTACAAGAAATTAAAAAAATGCTACAAAGAATTCAAACCATATATTTAATACTTGCCTTCGTGGTAACTGGAATTTTACCATTCTTAATTCCGTTATGGAAAATGAGCGATGGAAAAGAATATTTATTTATGCAAAACCAAGTATATGTTATTTTATTAGGGTTAAGTACAACACTTTCTTTGTTAAGTATTATTTCTTTTAAAAAGAGACAAAATCAATTTGTTATTGGCAGATTGAACATAATTTTAAATTTAATTTTATTAGGCTTATTTGTATATCGTTCGCTAAATTTATCTGGAGAAACACTAGCTGTTTCGGAGAAAGGTATTGGGATGTTTCTACCTATTGTTGCTATCGTATTATTAGTTTTAGCTAATAAGGCCATCAAAAAGGACGAAGATCTTGTAAAATCTGTGGACCGTTTGAGATAATCCTATAATCTTAATTTATTAGTGCGAAGGAAACCCGAATGAAAGTTCGGGTTTTTTTGTACCTCATTGCGAGGAACGAAGCAATCTCATGTTGTAATTGAATACTAAAACACCTGATTACTTCTTCCCGATTTCTACAATTTCCAAATCTTTTATTTTATCGCCATCAATCACAAAACGTAACATCGTTCGCATTTGGTGAAAACCACTTTTTCCGGCAGCTCCAGGATTCATATGCAATAAATTATTTTTCTTGTCGAATATCACTTTTAGAATATGAGAATGCCCACAAATAAACAAATTTGGTGGGTTTTTAGTAATTTCAGCCTTAATATTAGGATTATATTTTCCAGGATATCCGCCAATATGCGTGATCCAAACATCGACTCCATCACACATAAAACGATTGTGCAACGGGAATTCCATGCGGGCTTTATCGTCATCAATATTACCGTAAACAGCCCGCAAAGGCTTCATTTTCTTAATGGTATCCGTCACCATCAAATCGCCAATATCTCCTGCATGCCAAACTTCATCGGCTTGATTGACGTATTTTAAAATCGTATCATCAATATGACTGTGCGTATCGGAAAGTAAAAGTATTTTTTTCAAAATTGTTTTTTTAGAAGCTATTTCCAGCTTTCCGCTTTAATCTTTTTTGTTTTTAAAGAAAAAACAAAAAAGGATTTCCGCTGCAATCTGGGCTAGGATTTTGCTGTAAAAATAAACATTCGATTTCCAAATAAAAAATCAAATCAAAACTTAAAAAACTTTGCCTCTTCGCCCCTACTCAGCAAAAAAATTAATAAGTATCTTTGCGGCTTCAAAATAAATCTGAATTGAGGTATTTCATAAAACTGGCTTATAACGGAACCAATTATCACGGATGGCAAAGCCAGCCCAATGCTTCCTCTGTGCAGGAAACTCTAGGCAAAGCGGTATCCGTTATATTAAATACCGAAATCAGTCTTATGGGCGCAGGTCGAACAGACACAGGCGTTCATGCCAAGGAAATGTTTGCTCATTTTGATTTTGAAAAACCTTTCGATAGTCAAAGTATCGTACACAAACTCAATTCTTTTTTGCCAAAAGACATTGTTGTTTTTGACATTATTCCCGTTCATGAAGATGCGCACGCTCGTTTTGATGCCAAGAAAAGAACGTATGAATATCACATCAACTCTTTCAAAGATGCTTTTTTGCAAGACGGAAGTTGGTATTTCCATCAAGAATTAGATTTAGATTTAATGAACGAAGCGTCAAAAATATTGTTTAATCACATCGATTTTCAATGTTTTTCGAAAGTAAACACCGATGTAAATACATTTGATTGCACTATTTTTGATGCCCATTGGACACAAGAAAACGGCAAACTTGTATTCACAATTTCAGCCAATCGTTTTCTCCGAAATATGGTTCGCGCCATTGTGGGAACATTAGTAAACATTGGCTTACACAAAATCACATTAGATGATTTTAATGAAATTATAAAAAGTAAAAACCGCGATAAAGCAGGTTTTTCGGTTCCGGCACACGGATTATATTTAACAAAAATTGATTACGATTATATATAGCAGGTTGCAGAAATCAGATTACAGATTTCAGGTTGCAAAGTATAATAGAATTGAAAATTTTTTGAAATTATTAAGTCAAAAAAAACATACTAAATAAATTAAGTAAAAAGCAGTTAACGATTTTTGATTGCAGATTTAAAAATCTGAAAACTGAAATCTGCTAACTGAAATCTGAAATTATGAAAGCAAAAGCATTCGATACAAAAGTTTTTAAACGAATTTTAAAATATACAAAACCCTATAAATGGAGGTTTAATGGCGTAATTCTTTTCGCTGTTTTCCTGTCTGTTTTTGCGGCAATTCGCCCTTTAATTTTACAAGGAACCGTTGATACCTATATAAAACCAAAAGACAATTATGGTTTATTAATGTATGTAACCCTTATGGGCGTTACCTTATTACTAGAAGTTATCTTTCAGTTTTTCTTTGTTTATTGGGCAAACTGGCTCGGACAAGATATTGTAAAAGACATTCGAACAAAACTCTTCAAACACATGTTGAGCTTCAGAATGAAATATTTCGATAATGCGCCTGTAGGACAATTAGTGACGCGTTCTGTTTCGGATATTGAACAAATTGCTCGGATTTTTAGCCAAGGTTTATTCATGATTGCCAGTGATTTAATGAAAATGTTGGTTTGCTTAGTCATCATGTTTTGGATGAACTGGCATCTGTCCTTAATCGTGGTTTTCGCTATGCCAATATTGCTCTATTTCACTCGAATTTTCCAAAGAAAAATGCAAGTCGCTTTCGAAGAAGTGCGTTCACAAGTGGCTAATATGAATTCCTTTGTGCAAGAACGAGTAACAGGAATGAAAATCGTGCAACTTTTTAATCGCGAAGATATTGAGTTCGAAAAATTCAAAGTTATCAACGATAAGCACAACAAAGCTTGGATAAAAACCATTCTTTACAACTCCATTTTCTTCCCAATTGCCGATATTATTTCGTCGTTAACACTTGGTTTTATTGTGCTTTATGGTGGAATCCAAATTATAAATGGAAATCCATTTACGACTTTAGGACAAATGACGGCTTACACCATGTTTATTGGAATGTTATTTAATCCTTTGCGTCAAATTGCGGATAAATTCAACGAAATGCAACTCGGAATGATTGCCGCCAATCGGGTTTTTGATATTTTGGATACCAGCGACCAAATTCAAGATAAAGGAACTGTAGAAGCTCCTATTTTCAAAGGAAATATCGAATTCAAAGACGTTCATTTTGGCTATATCGCCGATGAATATGTTATCAAAGGAATCGATTTATCCGTTTCTGCCGGAAAAACTATCGCAATTGTAGGGTCGACAGGAGCAGGAAAATCAACGATTATCAATTTGCTGAATCGTTTTTACGAAATTAATAGCGGAACCATTTTTATTGACGAACACAACATCGAAAACTACACTTTGAGTTCGCTTCGCAAGCAAATTGCTGTGGTTCTTCAGGATGTTTTCCTTTTTGCCGATACCATTTTCAACAATATCACGCTGAATAATCCGGCTATTACTCGCGAACAAGTTTTGGCTGCGGCCAAAAAAATTGGCGTTCATAAATTCATCATGAGTTTGCCCGATAATTATGATTTCGATGTCAAAGAACGTGGCGTAATGCTTTCGTCTGGTCAGCGCCAACTCATTGCTTTCCTTCGTGCTTATGTGAGTAATCCGAGTATTTTGATTTTGGATGAAGCCACTTCGTCTATCGATACGTATTCCGAAGAATTGATTCAACGTGCCACCGAAACCATCACTAAAGGCCGAACTTCGATCGTTATTGCGCATCGTTTGGCAACTATTATCAACGCCGATAAAATTGTCGTTATGGATAAAGGTCTGATTGTTGAACAAGGAACGCATCAAGAATTATTAGAAAAAACAGGCGGATATTATAAAAATTTATATGATTCCCAGTTTACAACTTTAGAATAGATAAACTTTTTAAACACGTAATTTTTTTTAAAATAAATTCATAAATTTGCAATCTCATTAAATAAAGAAAACACACAAACATGAAATACGATATTATAGTTTTAGGAAGTGGCCCAGGCGGTTATGTTACAGCCATTAGAGCATCACAATTAGGCTTTAAAGTTGCCGTAATCGAAAAAGAGAGCCTTGGTGGAGTTTGCCTAAATTGGGGTTGTATCCCAACAAAAGCGCTTTTGAAATCAGCACAAGTTTTCGATTACCTTAAACACGCTTCCGATTATGGATTGACTGTTTCAAAATTTGACAAAGATTTTCCAGCTGTTATTCAACGTAGCCGTAATGTGGCACAAGGAATGAGCAAAGGAGTAACTTTCTTGATGAAAAAAAATAAAATTGACGTTATCAATGGTTTTGGAAAAATAAAACCAGGTAAAAAAATAGACGTAACGGATAAAGACGGAAAAGTAACTGAATTCGAAGCGGATCATATTATTATTGCTACTGGAGCGCGTTCTCGTGAGTTACCCAACTTACCACAAGATGGTGTAAAAGTAATTGGTTACCGTCAAGCGATGAGCTTGCCAAGCCAACCTAAAAAAATGATTATCGTTGGTTCTGGAGCAATCGGAGTTGAATTTGCACATTTCTACAACTCTATGGGAACTGAAGTTACCATCGTAGAATTTATGCCAAATGTAGTTCCTGTTGAAGACGAGGATATTTCTAAACAAATGGAAAAATCGTTGAAAAAATCCGGAATTAATGTGATGACAAACTCATCGGTAGAGCGAATTGATACAACTGGTGCTGGCGTAAAAGCCTATGTAAAAACAGCAAAAGGAGAAGAAGTTCTAGAAGCTGATATTTTACTTTCGGCTGTTGGAATCAAAACCAACATCGAAAACATAGGATTAGAAGAAGTAGGTATTGCAACCGATAGAGATAAAATCTTGGTTAACGCTTACAATCAAACCAATATTCCTGGATATTACGCCATTGGGGATGTAACTCCTGGACAAGCATTGGCTCACGTAGCTTCTGCCGAAGGAATTAACTGTGTTGAAAAAATTGCAGGATTGCATGTAGATCCTATCGATTACGGAAACGTACCGGGTTGTACGTATGCAACTCCAGAAATTGCTTCTGTTGGTTTGACCGAAAAGAAAGCGATTGAATTAGGTTACGAAATCAAAGTGGGTAAATTCCCGTTCTCAGCTTCAGGAAAAGCGCAAGCTTCTGGAAATTCAGATGGATTTGTTAAAGTAATTTTTGATGCCAAATATGGCGAATGGTTGGGTTGTCATATGATTGGTGCTGGTGTAACAGATATGATTGCTGAGGCAGTTGTAGCGCGAAAACTAGAAACTACAGGACACGAAATCCTAAAATCAATTCACCCACACCCAACAATGAGCGAAGCCGTTATGGAAGCCGTTGCTGATGCATATGGTGAAGTAATTCATTTGTAAAGACGCACCCTTATAGACGCACTGCAGTGCGTCTATACAGAAATACATAAAAATCCGTTTTGTAGGTTACAAAACGGATTTTTTTTGGATAAAATTATGCGTTTGATATGGTATAAATAATATTGTAAATCTTAAAAATAAGGAATCATTTATAACACATAAAACAATACATTTGATAACTTATAAAACGAAATAAAGCTTAGCTAATTCTTTCCAATCCAAAAAAGCTTTTTTCAATATTTAATACTATACCTATAAAAAAATGATAGATAATTACTTCTTAGAGAGTAAATTCAAATACTTAGGCAAAGACCTTATAGCGGTGTTGCTTGATCAATCTGTCATTAAGCAATTTCCTATCCATATGGAACTAGTTAGAGAAGGACAGTATGTTAAATTTATTCCAATAGTATTGAAGGGGCTTATAAAAGTATTCACCCAATTTGAAGAAAAAGAACTTCTACTCTATTATATAAAACCCGAGCAGAGTTGCATTATGTCTTTCTCTTCTTGCATGAATAATGACAAAAGCAAAATAGTTGCCATCACCGAAGAAAAAAGCACGGTTTTACTTATTCCTTCTGAAAAAATTGCGAAATGGGTAATCGAATACCCTCAAATTAATAGGTTGTTCTACCAACAATACGACCTGCGATATCTTGAACTTATAGATACCATTCACCAAATGCTTTACTATAAACTAGACAAAAGATTGCTAGATTATCTTTCGGAAAAAGTAAAGGTAACAGGCAAAAACCCAATTAAAATATCCCACAAAGAAATTGCCAATGACCTAGGAACGGCAAGAGAAGTCGTAAGTAGGTTGGTAAAAAAACTAGAAAAACAAAATATACTCAAGCAATACCACGACAGTATTGAGATATTTTAATCGTAGTGACTTTAGTTACTGCAAAACCAGTTTTTGTTCTTCACCTTTGTTGAACAAATGAAGAACTTTAAAATAATATACAGATTTATACTCCTTTGCATCTTGTGTATTGCAATCGTAACTTCTATTGCGTTAGTCATAAATTATATAAACAAATAAAAAAAATTAAAATGAAAAAAAACATGTCTTTAGCAGACCGAATTATTAGAATAATTCTTTCGGCAATTATGGTAAGTCTTTATGTATTTAATGTAGCTACAGGAACTTTAGGAATTATTCTAATTGTTTTAGCTAGTATTTTCACCTTGACAAGTCTAATTAGTTTTTGTCCGTTATATACCATTTTCGGAATTTCGACTTGTACAACAAAGAATAAAAATGCCAATTAATATAAATATTTAAGGTTGTTTTGTAAAAAAATCAGATATAGCTTAGCTAACTAATTTCGCGTTCCAAAATCCTATTCTAAAATGTTTTTTGCGAAGAATTTTTTAAAGTTTATAAGTACCTATAAATCCGTATTGTGAAAGCAATATGGTTTTTTTTTTGGATGATAGTAATTTAATTTTATAGGTTTAAATATTTGAAATCATTATGTTTGTTCACCTAAACCAAATATTTTTTTTCAATTATTAAAACAGGTAAAATGAAAAAAACAAAATCAATTTTCATCATCTTACTACTATCAATTTTCATGGGAGAAAAAACACAAGCACAAGACTGGCCTAATTTAAATAAATACCAAAAAGAAAATGCAATCCTCGAAAAACCACAAGTTGGACAAAAACGAATTGTGTTCATGGGAGATTCTATAACCGAGTTTTGGTCTACCGTTGAGCCCGAATTTTTCGCTGGAAAACCCTATGTCAATCGAGGAATTAGCGGGCAAACGAGTCCACAAATGCTTCTTCGTTTTAGAGCTGATGTTATTGCTTTGAATCCATCTGTAGTGGTGTTATTAGCCGGAATTAATGATATTGCTGGCAATACAGGCCCTTCGACATTAGAAATGATTACCAACAATATTTTTTCAATGGTCGAATTAGCCCAAGTAAATCATATCAAAGTAATTTTGTGCTCCGTGTTACCTGCTTTCGATTTTTATTGGAAACCTGGCTCCTATCCTGCTGAAAAAATTACCACACTAAATACAATGCTAAAAAAATATGCCGATGCTAATGGGATTCCATATATTGATTATTATTCGGCTATGGTGGATGAAAATAAAGGATTGAAAACGGCCTATTCTAATGACGGTGCGCATCCTAATAAAACAGGTTATGAAATAATGAATCCACTAGCCGAAAAAGCAATCGCAAAAGTGTTGTCTAAAAAATAAAAAAAGCTAAAATGAACTATAGAAAACTAGGTAAAACAAATTTTAATATTTCTGAAATAGCACTTGGAACATGGCAAGTAGGCGGAAAATGGGGGTCTCCATTCAACGATAAAACGGCTGACGAATTGATTAATACTGCCATTGATAATGGAGTAAATTTCATTGACACTGCCGATGTTTACGAAAATGGTTTGAGTGAAACAGCAGTAGGAAGAGTCGTTCGCTCCCGTTCGGAACGAATTTATGTGGCCACAAAATGTGGGCGACACATCAATCCGCATGTGAGTGAAGGTTATCAAACGAAAGTTTTACAACAATTTGTAGACGATAGTTTAAGAAGAACCGGACTTGAGACTTTGGATTTAATCCAATTGCATTGCCCACCAAATGCCGTTTTTTATCGTCCTGAAATCTTTGAATTATTCGATCGATTGAAAGAACAAGGAAAGATTCAAAATCTTGGCGTAAGCGTCGAAAAAGTAGAAGAAGGTTTAAAAGCGATTGAATATCCAAATGTAACAACAGTTCAAATTATCTTTAATGTTTTTCGTCAGCGACCAGCCGAACTTTTCTTCAAAGAAGCTCAAAAACGAAATATTGGAATTATTGCAAGAGTTCCTTTAGCAAGCGGCCTTTTAACAGGATTGTTCGATTCTAAAACTACTTTTGAAAGCCAAGATCATAGAAATTTTAATCGAAATGGCGAAGCTTTTGACAAAGGAGAAACTTTTTCGGGGATTGATTATGAATTGGGTTTAAAAGCTGTTGAAGCCCTGAAAGCTTTATTTCCTGGAACAACAAATCTGGCTCCAATTGCCTTACAATGGATTTTGAGTTTTGATGCCATTAGTTGTATTATTCCGGGTGCCTCAAAAGAAAGTCATGTAGTATCCAATTTGTCAGTTTATGATTTACCCCAATTAACACCCGAAAAAATTGTCGCGATGAATGCCATTTATGAGCACTATATCAAGCCAAAAGTGCATCAACTTTGGTAATTTAAAATAAAACTCACGAATGTTTAATAAATCTAATTTCAAAGAATGGTTTAATCGGTATAAATATGCCGAATTAAGCGCCACGTCGGCTGTATTGCTGAGTTCCCAATTTAGCCGAATTTTTAATGGATTAACGACCGCTTATTTAATCACTTTTGCTGAATATTTTGCCTTTTATGGCGTTATTATTTTTATCGCTTACACGAAGTTAGCCTATAAAAATGAATTGCTAAATACTAAAACACCTTTGAAAGAAGTTGGTTTATTGGTACGGAATTTGGTTTTAGAATTTGGTTATCCCGCCCTTTTAGATTTCTTCATAATTCGGCCGTTTTGTATGTATTGGATGCCAATACTGACCGGAAATTATTTCACTGGAATCCTACTTGGCAAAATTACTGCCGATTCTTGTTTCTATTCCTTTGCCATCCTAAATTATGAACTGATAAAGAGAAAAAATTAGTTTCAAAAGTTGACTAACTTATTTGAAAAGCATCTTTAACGAAAATAAATATGAACTTTTCAAAAATATTTCCCATTTTGAATTTATAAAACCATTCAAAGACTTATTTTTGCGCTATGGCTAAGAAAAATACAGACAAAATCGTTTTCGATCATATAAAAGTCCTTGATGCTGGTGCAAAAGGCGTTTCGGTGGCAAAAGCCCCAGATGGTAAAGTAATTTTTATCCCCAATGTCGTTCCTGGCGACGTGGTAGATGTGCAAACTTTCAAAAAGCGTAAGGCTTATTACGAAGGAAAAGCAGTGAAATTTCATGAGTTCTCCCAACATCGGATTGAACCTGTTTGCGAACATTTTGGTGTTTGTGGCGGTTGCAAATGGCAAAATATGAATTACAGCCAGCAATTGTATTACAAGCAAAATGAAGTTCTAAACCATTTGCAACGCATTGGAAAAATAGAACTTCCTGAATTTGAACCGATTCTTGGTTCAGAAAAACAGTTTTTCTACAGAAACAAAATGGAGTTTTCTTTTTCGAATAGTCGTTGGCTAACCGAAGAAGAAATTGGAAGCACCGAAGATTTAGGAAATAGAAATGCGCTTGGTTTCCATATTCCAAAAATGTGGGATAAAATTTTAGATATCAACAAATGTCATTTACAAGAAGATCCTTCGAATGCGATTCGAAATGAAATTAGGGCTTTCGCCAATGAAAATAACCTGACTTTTTTCAATCCAAGAAATCACGAAGGTTTGCTTCGAACGTTGATGTTACGTACTGCTTCGACGGGAGAAATTATGGTTTTGGTACAGTTTTTCGAAAATGATAAAGCAGGTAGAGAATTGCTTTTAGACCATATTTACGAGAAATTCCCGCAAATTACTTCGCTTCAATATGTGGTGAATAACAAAGCAAACGATACTTTATACGATACTAATATTAAATTATATAAAGGTAGAGATTATATTCTCGAAGAAATGGAAGGTTTAAAATTCAGCATTAATGCAAAATCTTTTTACCAAACCAACTCGGATCAAGCTTACGAATTATACAAAATTACACGCGATTTTGCTGGATTAACGGGTACCGAAACCGTTTATGATTTATACACAGGAACTGGAACTATTGCACAATTTGTTTCGAAAAATGCCAAGAAAGTTATTGGTGTCGAAAGTGTTCCCGAAGCAATTATTGACGCCAAAGCAAATGCTGAACGCAATGAAATAACTAATTGTGAGTTTTATGTTGGTGATATGAAAGTGGTTTTCAACGAAAGTTTTATTGCTCAACATGGCAAACCTGATGTGATTATTACCGATCCACCGCGTGACGGAATGCACAAGGATGTAATTGAGCAAATCATGAAAATCGAACCTTCAAGAATCGTTTATGTAAGTTGCAACTCGGCTACGCAAGCGCGTGATTTAGCTTTGATGGACGAAAAATACAAAGTGGCTCGCGTGCGCCCTGTAGATATGTTTCCGCAAACGCATCATGTGGAAAATGTTGTTCTTTTGGAAAGAAGATAAAATTGCAGATTTTAGATTAACGATTTTTGATTGCAGATTTTAATATTCTGAAATCGAAAATCAATAATCTTTATTCAAAAAAATAGTTATGAAAAAAATAATTGCACTTCTATTCGTTCTCGTATTTTCATTCTCCGGTTGCGAGAAAGATGATATTTGTGATGCTAATACGCCAACTACACCAAGACTTGTGATTGAATTTTATTCTATTAGCAATTCATCGGTTGTGAAAAATGTAAATAATCTAAAAGTTATTGGTGATGGAATGACCAATGGAATTGCTTTTAGTTCCGCAATTGATGGTTCTCAATACGTGACAAACGGAAGTAAAATTTATATTCCAATAAAAACAGATACCAATAGCACAACCTATAGTTTTATTTTAAATTATGGAAATACGAATACTTCTTTTGTAAATGAGGATAAAATCACTTTTAATTATACCCATCGCGATGTTTTTGTTTCAAGAGCATGTGGCTATAAAACTGTTTTTACCTTAGATCCAATTCCTTATATGCAAACCGCAGTACCAGCAACTAGTGCAAAATGGATGCAATATATTTCGGTTGATAAAAGTAACATAGATAACGAAAATGAAACACACATTAAAGTATACTTTTAGTTTTTGCCTTCTTCTATCGCTATTTTTGGTTCAAGCACAAGATGTCAAAACCAAAAATTTGGATAAAAAGGAGCAAATTTCAGCAACACCAAAACAAGCTGTCAAATCTGCGGAAACCGATACTATTATTCCACCAAAAACGGATCGTTATGGGTTGCGCGTTGGTGTAGATTTATATAAATTGACTCGTGGTTTATACGATAAAAACTATACCGGAATAGAATTAGTAGGCGATTATCGATTGACGAAAAAATATTTTTTAGCTGCCGAACTTGGAAACGAGAACAAAACAACCGCCGATACTCGATTGAATTCATCAGCCAAAGGTTCGTATCTAAAAGTAGGTTTTGATTATAACGGCTACGAAAACTGGCTAAATATGGAAAATATTATTTCTGTGGGAATGCGCTATGGCGTAAGTTCTTTTGATCAGGAAATAAACAGCTATAAAATATACAATCCAAATCCTTATTTTGGCGAAATGCCATGGAAAACCTCTGGAGAGAAATTCTCTGGATTAACGGCTAGTTGGATTGAAGTTGTGGCTGGAGTGAAAGTGAAAGTCATCAATAATGTCTTTGTAGGTTTCAGTCTTCGTATGAATACATTGGTTACCAATCATAAACCAGCTGATTTTGACAACCTTTATATCCCGGGTTTCAACAGAACGTATAATGGTACTTTTGGAGCGGGAATAAACTATACGGTTACTTATTTTGTCCCTATTTACAAGAAGAAAGTAGTGGCTAAAAATTCGAAGAAAAAAGAGGAAGAAAAATAGATTGAACTCTTCTACTATTTTTTTGCCACGAATTCACGAATTAAAAAAAAATTATGACTCGAGCGTTAGCGAACAGGCAAAGCAATTCGTGGCATTATTTTTCTATGTGAAAAGAAATTATTAACAGCATTTTTTAGCTAATGTCTTTTATTCCTTTTAAAAACAACCAAGACATAAATAGTTTTTCACCGTCTTTAGTTTTTACTGCCTGAAATTTAGGCGATACAATTGTACCGACCACAAAGGCAATTCCTGGTATCCATAAACCCGTTAAATTGGAATATTTTGCTACCAAAAATTGAAGTGAAATAAATAATATCGCAAAACAACCTAGTTGGTATAGAAATGCTCTTACTTGTAATTTTGTCATTGTTTTTTGGTATTAGTTTTTTGAAATTTAACTGAGTATTAAAACCTGCCTTCTGCAACCTGAAAACTGCTAGTTGCCTTCTGTAACCTGAAATTTCGTTCTTTTGCTTCCTTCGTACATTTCGTATTTCACTAATCTAGCTTCGATACTTGCGTTAAAAAGTTTGATTTTCCGAGATGGTTTTAGTCCAACAAATTTCAAAGCTTCCAAATTTCCGGTGATAAACCAAGCGTTTGTTCCTGGATAATTTTTCTTTAAAGTATCACCAATATTCTTATAGAATTCTTCCATATGAATGTCTAAACGTTCATCATAAGGAGGATTAAAAACCATGTGTAATTTCCCTTCCGAAGTTTTTTCGGTATCGAAAAAGTTTCTTTCTTCGATGGTGATATATTCGTCGAG
>CANCPC010000073.1 GCA_947379965.1 Flavobacteriaceae bacterium
AATTTTTAAATAAAATTTCATTTGCTAGTTTGTATTAATCCTTCGAAAATTAACTTCATCCTTAACAATCCTAAATAGCAACTCCTCCTATTTCTAAATTATACATTAAATCCGTTAGATATAATTATTTTAAAATAAACCCAATTACAAAATACAATTATTCGAATAAGAATTATTTAATAGGTTTTAATTTTACAAATATTCTTCGATTTGAAAACTATTCAAAAAAGCAACTGTTTTCTCAATATCATAATGCAAAATTCGGTCTTCTTTTACCAAAGGAACTTCATCGCGATATGATTTAAGAAACATTTCAATAAAATCACTCGACTCTAAAGGTCTTCGATATTCAATAGCTTGCGAAGCATTCATCAATTCAATCGCGAGAATTCGCTCTAAATTTTGCATTACTTTCAATGCTTTTGTAGCCGCATTGGCACCCATACTCACGTGATCTTCCTGCCCGTTACTCGAAATAATACTGTCAACACTCGCTGGAGTAGCCAATTGTTTGTTTTGACTGGCAATACTCGCAGCAGTATATTGTGGAATCATCAAACCAGAATTCAATCCTGGATTATCAACCAAAAATGCTGGAAGATTACGTAATCCCGAAATTAATTGATACGTTCTACGTTCGGAAATACTGCCTAATTCGGCCAAAGCAATTGCAATAAAATCTAAGGCTAAAGCCAAAGGTTGGCCGTGAAAATTTCCACCAGAAATGATTTCGTCTTTATCTACAAAAATATTAGGGTTATCCGTAACCGAATTAATCTCGGTTTTAAACACTTTTCGAACATAGTCAATCGCATCTTTTGAAGCGCCGTGAACTTGCGGAATACAACGAAAAGAATACGGATCCTGAACATGTGTTTTTTCTTGACTGATAATTTCACTGCCTTCCAAAAAACCTTTTACACGATTTGCGGTTACAATTTGTCCTTTGTGTGGTCGAATAAAATGAATCAATTCATGAAAAGGTTCTATTCTTCCGTCGAAAGCTTCTAAGGAAATTGTTCCTATTAAATCCGCTAAATAAGAGAATTTATTGGCTTTCATTAAAATATGTGCGCCATAAGCACTCATAAATTGAGTTCCGTTAAGCAAAGCCAAACCTTCTTTGGATTTCAATACAATGGGTTCCCAATTGAATTTTTTCAAAACTTTACTCGAATGCACTTTTTTACCTTCAAAATTTACTTCGCCTTCACCTAATAAAGGAAGTGACATATGCGCTAATGGAGCTAAATCGCCCGAAGCACCAAGCGAACCTTGTGTATAAACTATTGGTAAAATATCATTATTATAAAAGTCAACCAATCTTTGAACAGTTTGCAATTGAATTCCAGAATGACCATAACTCAACGATTGTATTTTAAGTAATAACATCAATTTAACGACCTCTTTTGGCACTTCATCACCCGTTCCACAAGAATGGGATTTTACTAGATTTTCTTGAAGTTTCGAAAGATTTTCATTTGATATTTTCACATTACATAGTGAGCCAAAACCAGTATTGATTCCGTAAATTGGTTTTGAATGGGAAGTTATTTTATTATCTAGATAATCCCGGCATTTTTGGATATTCACTTTTGCTTCATCGGACAAGCCTATATTTTTATAATACAAAATAATTTCTTCTACCGTTTCTAAAGTAAGTACTTCGTTACTTATATAATGAATATTATCCATTTAATATTGGTTTTAGGTTAGACCAAAATTGAATAAACCAATATTAAAAAACAACATTTTCGAGTTAAAATGTTCAATTTTCTTTTTTTAAACAATTGTTTTTTAAAATATTCACAAAAACAAAAAAAAAGGTTTTGTTATTTTATAAAAAAATGTACTTTTGAAAAATAAATGAAAAACAATAGCACAACATATCAATCTTCGATAGCAAACCTAATTCAGGTTAAATTTTCATTTACTACAACTACAACTACTACGACTACCCTTTAGGGGTATACATTTTACATATAATCCATTTTTTTGTACTTCATTTCTAAGATGAAGAGAGTTCATAGGTGTATAAAAAAAAGTGCCTTTTAAAATAAAATAAACAAAATGAAAATATTAAAATTTGGTGGAACATCAGTAGCCAATGCACAAAATATAAAACTTGTATTAGATATCGTTCTTAACAAAGCAAAAAAAGACAAAATAATTGTAGTTGTTTCCGCTTTTACTAAAGTAACCGATTTATTAGTCCTTGCCTCCCAAAAAGCAGCTACAAATGACGAAAGTTTTAAGGAAGTTGTTGCCGAAATTGAGAAAAAACATATAGAAGCCATTAAGGAATTAATTCCGGTAAGTGAGCAAAGTAGTGCTTTAAGCCACATCAAAAGAATTATCAATCATCTTGAAACTTTACTAGACGGTTGTTATCTTCTTGGGGAACTATCTCCAAGAACTTCGGACACGATTTTGAGTTTTGGAGAACTATTATCTTCATATATTATTGCTGAAGCCTTTAAACAGAAAGATAATAATTATGGGTATAAAGACAGTCGCGAATTGATAAAAACCAATTCTAATTTTGGAAAAGCAGCAGTCAACTTTGAAATTTCAAATCCATTAATTGCAGATTATTTTGTGTCTAATAATTCTCAAGTAATTGTTATGCCTGGTTTTATTTCTTCTACAGAAGGAGGAATTGGGACTACTTTAGGTCGCGGTGGTTCAGATTATACTGCAGCAATTATTGCAGGAGCTTTGGACGCATCCGAATTAGAAATTTGGACCGACGTAAACGGAATGTTTACTGCCAACCCTAAAATTGTAAAACAAGCTCAGCCAATCGCTACAATTTCGTATCAAGAAGCCATGGAATTGTCTCATTTTGGGGCCAAAGTATTGTATCCGCCAACAATTCAGCCCGTTTTGAGAAAGAATATTCCAATTCTTATCAAAAATACTTTCGAGCCAGAAGCTGAAGGAACACTTATTTCGAATAAAGTTACGTCGAATGACAATCCGGTAAAAGGAATTACTCACATTGATAATATCACTTTGATTACGCTTGAAGGTTCCGGAATGATTGGTGTTGCCGGTTCATCTAAAAGGCTTTTTGAAGTATTGTCACTCGAGAATATCAACGTGATTTTCATCACTCAAGCTTCTTCGGAGCATTCTATTTGTATTGGTATTTCAAATACGGATGCTGAAAAAGCTGAAATTTCTATTAATAAAGCTTTTGCAACCGAAATTTCTCAAAATAAAGTAGATCCTTGTATCGTCGAAAAAAATCTTTGCATCATTGCTTTGGTTGGTGAAAACATGAAAAACCACCAAGGATTAAGCGGTAAAATGTTTAGCACTTTAGGGAAAAATAATGTCAATATTCGTGCGATTGCGCAAGGTGCTTCCGAAAGAAATATCTCTGCAGTTATCAACGAAAGAGATGTTAAAAAAGCACTGAATACACTTCACGAACGTTTCTTCGAAGAAAATACCAAACAGTTGAATTTGTTTGTAATGGGCGTTGGAAATGTAGGGGAGAAATTCATCGAACAAATTAATCAACAAAAGAAATTTCTAAAAGAAAATCTAAAAATAAACCTAAGAGTTGCAGCAGTTTCTAATTCTAGAAAAATGCACTTCGACGAAGATGGAATTCCGTTGAAAGATTGGAAATCGGCATTAGAAAGTGGCGAACCTGCCAACATGGAAACTTTTATTTCAAAAGTAAAATCATTGAATTTACGTAACAGTATTTTTGTGGATATAACTGCCAATCAAAGTGTTTCTGAAACGTATGAGCAGTATTTAAAACAAAATATTGCCGTGGTTACTTGTAATAAAATTGCCTGTTCATCGGCATATGATAATTACAAAAAATTAAAAAATCTATCGCGTCAATTTAATGCGCCTTTCTTGTTTGAAACCAATGTTGGAGCTGGATTGCCCATTATCGATACTGTTAAAAACTTAATTGCTTCGGGTGATAAAGTCAATAAAATACAAGCTGTATTATCCGGAAGTTTGAACTTTATTTTTAACAATTTCGATGAGAATAATTCTTTTCATGATGTTGTAAAAGAAGCTGGTGTACAAGGTTTTACAGAACCTGATCCGAAAATTGATTTAAGTGGAGTTGATGTTGCCAGAAAGATTTTAATTCTTATTCGCGAAAGTGGATATCAATTCGATATTGAAGATATTACCAACAAATCGTTTATGCCTGCAGAATGTTTGGCAACAACAAATAACGATGATTTCTTTAAATCGTTAATCAAGAATGCGGCTCATTTCGAGAATTTATTGGCGGAAGCTAAAGCAAAAGATTGTCGTTTGAAATACGTCGCTACTTTCGAAAACGGAAAAGCAAGCGTAGGTTTAGAATTCATCCCGAAAGAAAGTCCGTTCTATAATTTAGAAGGAAAAGATAATATTGTACAATTTTACACAGACCGTTATATTGACCAACCTTTATTGATAAAAGGAGCTGGTGCTGGTGCTGCGGTTACAGCTTCGGGAATTTTTGCCGATGTGATTCGTGTTGGAAATATGTAATTCCGAACCTCTTTGTCAAAGTTTTAAACTTTGACAAAGATTTAGAAAATAAGTAAAAAATTAAAAAGAGATTGCTTCGTGCCTCGCAATGACTTATGAATGAAATAAAAATATTTTGCCCTGCAACAATTGCCAATCTTTCCTGTGGATTTGATGTTTTAGGACTATGCTTAACTACAGCGGGTGACGAAATGATCATCCGAAAATCAGCTGTAAAAGGCATTCGTATCACCAAAATTGTGGGAGCCGATTTGCCTTTGGAAACTGAAAATAATGTGGCTGGTGTTGCTGCCTTAGCAATGATGGAAGAAGTTGAAACCGAATTTGGTTTTGAAATTGAAATCTATAAACACATCAAGGCCGGAAGCGGAATTGGTAGTAGCGCTGCTAGTTCTGCCGGAGCCGTTTTTGGAATCAATGAATTATTGGGTCGTCCTTTTACCCGAAAAGAATTGGTAAAATTTGCCATGCAAGGCGAGAAATTATCGAGCGGGAATGCGCATGCTGACAATGTTGCTCCTTGTTTATTAGGTGGATTTACTTTAGTAAGATGCTCGAATCCTTTGGATATTATAAAAATCGAAAGCCCCGAAGAATTGTACGCAACAGTTGTTCATCCTCAAATTGAGTTGAAAACTTCGGATGCACGTTCGGTACTAAAACAAACCGTTTCCTTAAAAAGCGCTATTACACAATGGGGAAATGTAGGCGGATTAGTGGCTGGATTATACACGAATGATTATGAATTAATCGGTCGTTCTTTGCACGATGAAATCATCGAACCTGTGCGTAGCATGCTAATTCCTGGTTTCGATTTAATCAAGAAAACGGCTTATGAAAACGGAGCTTTAGGTTCTGGGATTTCAGGTTCTGGCCCTTCGATTTTTGCTTTAAGCAGAGGAAAAGAAACTGCCGAAAAAATCGCAAAAGCCATGAGCGCTGTTTATGACGAAATTAATTTGCCTTATGAAATTCACGTTTCGAAAGTGAATCCAGAAGGGATAAGTATACTATAAAAATTATTTAAGATTTCAGACTAACGATTTATGAACTAAGATGTAACTCAAGTTGCTAAAAATCAAAAATCGTTAATCCTCAATCTTCACCCGAGCGCCAGCGAATTGGCGAAGCAATCTAAAATCAAATGAAATACTACAGTTTAAACCATAATGCACCAAAAGTTTCTTTCGAGGAAGCTGTAATACAAGGATTAGCAACCGATAAAGGTTTGTATTTTCCAGAATCGATAACTCCATTAAAAGCTGATTTTTTCGAGAATATCGAAAATTTAAGCAACGAAGAAATTGCATTCGAAGCCATCAAACAATTTGTGGGTGACGAAATTCCTGTAGAAAATTTAAAACAAATTATCGCCGAAACTTTGTGTTTCGATTTTCCAACGGTGAAAGTGGAAGATAATATTTACGCTTTGGAATTGTATCATGGGCCAACAATGGCTTTTAAAGACGTTGGTGCCCGATTTATGTCACGTTGCGTGGCGTATTTTAATAAAGATCAAAAAGACAGTAAAAATACAGTTCTTGTAGCGACATCAGGCGACACGGGTGGTGCTGTTGCCAGTGGTTTTCTTGGAGTTCAAGGTGTTGAAGTAATTATTTTATATCCTTCAGGAAAAGTGAGTGACATTCAAGAAAGACAATTAACGACTTTGGGACAAAATATAAAGGCGCTTGAAGTAGACGGTGTTTTTGATGATTGCCAAGATATGGTCAAAAAAGCATTTTTGGACGAAAGTCTGAAACATAAAAAACTAACATCAGCAAATTCGATAAATATTGCCCGTTGGTTACCTCAAATGTTTTACTTTTTCTTTACTTACAAACAACTGAAATCGCAAAATAAATCTTTGGTGTTTTCTTGCCCGAGTGGGAATTTTGGTAATATTTGCGCCGGAATAATCGCGAAAAAATTAGGGTTACCAATCGAACATTTTGTGGCTTCGACCAATGTAAATGATACTGTTCCAAGATTCTTAGAAAACGGAAATTACGATCCAAAACCATCAAAAGCTACGATTTCGAATGCGATGGATGTTGGGAATCCAAGTAATTTTATCCGTATTCAAGAAATGTACAATAACGATTTGGAGCAATTCAAAAAAGATTTTTCATCCTTTTCATATACTGATGCCGAAACTTTGGAAGCGATGCAATCCATCTATAAAACCGATGGATACATTGCAGAACCGCACGGAGCTGTTGGTTATTTAGGCTTGAAAAATGAATTAAAAAACCACGCCAATGCCATAGGGATTTTCTTGGAAACAGCTCATCCTATCAAATTTTTGGATGTGGTTGAACCAGCCTTAAATATAAAATTACCAATTCCAACACAGATTGAAAGCGTATTGAATAAAGAAAAAGTAAGCGTAAAAATTAAAACTTACGAAGAATTGAAAGCGTTTTTGGGATAAAACTGGAATACTTTTAAAAAAAAAATTAACCGCTGATTCGCAGATTTTTATTTGTGGATTAGCGCTTTTTTTTTTGATCTTGATAATCGAAAATTATATTATAAAAGAAAAATAGCCACAGATTTAAAAGATTAAAAGGATTTATTTATTCAAACTTATATCACCTTAAATACCTTATCGGGTTACTAAATTTTGTTGTCTAAACTCAAAAAAGCCCTCCCAATATTCGCAATCACATTCTAAAAAACAAATGAATTTCGATTCGTTTAACTGTCTATTATTATCATATTATACCAACATTAAATAACATTGTTTCTCTTAATAACGAGAGATATAAATAGCTCCTAAAAACCCTTTGTTAGTAGGAATAAAATCGATAAATTTGCCAAAAAATACACCATACATACAATGAAAAATACTGCGCTTATTCACTTACATGAAAGTTTGGGAGCAAAAATACTTCCATTTGCCGGATACAACATGCCTATTTTATATGAAGGAGTGAATGTCGAACACGAAGTGGTTCGAAATAGTGTGGGAGTCTTTGATGTTTCACACATGGGTGAATTCTTGCTTACGGGTGAAAATGCTTTAGCTTTAATTCAAAAAGTAACATCAAATGATGCTTCAACTTTAACAATTGGGAGAGCGCAATATTCATGTTTACCGAATAATAATGGTGGAATTGTAGATGATTTATTGGTTTACAAAATGAAAGAAGATCAGTATTTACTAGTCGTAAACGCTTCGAATATAGATAAAGATTGGGATTGGATATCATTGCAAAATGATTTGGGCGTAGAAATGAAAAACCTTTCAGATGATTATTCTTTATTGGCAATTCAAGGTCCAAAAGCGGTGAAAGCCATGCAATCCTTGTCTTCGATAGATTTATCGTCGATTGAATATTACCATTTTGTAATAGGAGATTTTGCAGGAATTAATGACGTTATTATTTCGGCAACTGGTTATACAGGTTCAGGAGGTTTTGAGATTTATTGTAAAAATGATGAAGTAGAATCAATATGGAATAAAGTTTTTGAAGCGGGCGCTGGATTTGGCATCAAGCCAATAGGACTTGCAGCTCGTGATACATTACGATTAGAAATGGGATTTTGTTTGTATGGAAATGACATCAATGATACAACTTCGCCGATAGAAGCTGGTCTAAGTTGGATTACAAAATTCAATAAAGAATTTACTAATTCGGCCAACTTAAAAAAACAAAAAGAAGAAGGTGTTTCCAAAAAATTAGTGGCTTTCGAAATGCAAGAGCGTTCGGTACCAAGACATGATTATGAAATTGTGGATTCAACTGGAAACATAATTGGGATTGTTACTTCGGGCACCATGTCGCCATCGATGAATGTTGGAATTGGAATGGGTTATGTAACTACCGAAAATAGTAAAATTGACAGTGAAATATTTATTAGAATACGGAAAAATGATGTGCCAGCGAAAATAGTGAAATTGCCTTTTTACAAGAAATAGAGAAAATTTGAATTAAAATATTTATAAATTAAAAACATAAACCATTAAAATTTAGTTTCATTAAGTCAAATTTGTTTAACTATATAAAACTTATTATTGTATTGGTTAAATAATGACTCATGATTAAACTGAATTTTGATAATCATATTTAAAAAGTTATTTTTGTTTGTTAAAATAATGATTTAAGATTAATGATTTACGATTTTTGTTTTTATAAGTTTTAAAAAAAAATAAGAAATGGGAAGAGCGTTTGAATTTAGAAAAGGAAGAAAAATGAAACGTTGGTCAGCAATGGCCAAAGCATTTACCAGAATTGGTAAAGATATTGTAATGGCCGTTAAGGAAGGAGGCCCAAATCCTGAAGCCAACTCAAGATTAAGAGCAGTTATACAAAACTCTAAGGCAGCAAATATGCCAAAAGAAAACGTAGAACGCGCTATAAAAAAAGCAACTGATAAAGATACTGCCAACTATAAAGAAGTCCTGTTTGAAGGTTATGCGCCGCATGGAATCGCAATTCTTGTTGAAACCGCAACTGATAATAACAACAGAACAGTTGCTAATGTTAGAAGTTATTTCAATAAATGTAATGGAACAATGGGAACGCAAGGTTCGGTAGAATTTATGTTTGACCACACTTGCAATTTTAGAATTCCGGCAAACGGAATCGATCCTGAAGAATTAGAATTAGAATTAATCGATTTTGGTGCCGAAGAGGTTTTTGAAGACGAAGATGGAATATTGATTTATGCTCCTTTTAATAGTTTTGGAACCATTCAAAAAGAATTGGAAAACAGAAAAATAGAAATCCTTTCTTCTGGTTTTGAGAGAATTCCACAAATAACGAAAAAATTATCCGAAGCCGAGATGGCTGACGTAGAGAAACTAATAGAAAAAATTGAAGAAGATGATGATGTGATGAACGTGTATCATACAATGGAAGAATAGATTGTTAAAATTTTTAAACTCTTAGAAACTTGGATTCCTTCTGATTTAGATTTAAATAAGAGGCCTAAAAAAGTCAATTAATTTGTCATTTCGAAGAAGAAGAAGAAGAAATGGCAATAGCTTAAAATAAAAAAAACTCCAAGCAATAACTGGAGTTTTTTTTATATCTAAAATGTCTGATTTTCTAAAATCTAAAAGACATATTCTATTTAATAAATTCAATTTTCTGAACTTCTTCCTCATTAACAGTGTCAAAGAAACCTTGTTCATTCATCCAATCGTCACTAAATACTTTACTCATGTATCTTGATCCATGATCCGGAAAAATAGCAATAACATTACTGTTTTCATTAAATTCACCTTCGTCAGCATACTGTCTAATAGCTTGAAGAACGGCTCCTGAAGTGTACCCTACAAACAAACCTTCTTTTCGAGCTAATTCTCTAGTTGAATGCGCACTTTCTTCATCAGTAACTTTCATAAATTTATCTATTACATCAAAATCAGTAGCGGATGGAATTAGATTTTTACCTAAACCTTCAATTCTATATGGGTAAATTTCGTTGTTGTCGAATTCTTTTGTTTCATGATATTTTTTCAATACAGATCCAAAAGCATCAACTCCTAAAATTTTAATATTTGGATTTTGTTCTTTCAAGTATTTAGCAGTTCCAGAAATAGTACCTCCTGTTCCGCTACAAGCAATAAGATGTGTTATTTTGCCATTAGTTTGTTTCCAAATTTCTGGCCCTGTAGAATTATAATGGGCATCAATATTAAGTTGATTAAAATATTGATTGATGTAAACAGATCCTTTAGTTTCTTCATGTAAACGCTTTGCAACCGAATAATAAGAACGTTCGTCATCTGCAGAAACATGAGCTGGACAAACATACACTTTTGCTCCTAAACTACGAAGCATATCTATTTTATCTTTGGAAGATTTAGAACTAACGGCCAAAATACAGTTATAACCTTTAATGATACTTACCATTGCTAAGCTAAAACCAGTATTCCCTGAAGTTGTTTCGATAATAGTATCTCCTGGTGAAAGAATTCCTCTTTTCTCAGCTTCTTCTATTATGAATAAAGCTATTCTATCTTTAGTTGAGTGACCAGGATTAAAGGCCTCCACTTTAGCATAGAAATTTCCTTTTAATTCTTCGGTAACTCTATTTAGCTTAATAAGTGGCGTATTACCTATTAATTCTAAAATATTATTATAAGCGTTAATTTCTTCTTTCATAAAAAAAATAGTTAATCGAGTACACTTTTATAATTAACCCAAACAAAAGCAAATTTAACAATAAATTTCTAATTATTTTTCAATTTTTTCTAAATCTAACAAAAAACTAAATTCTTTAGCCAATTCTTTAATAGCTTCAAACCTTCCCGAAGCTCCACCATGACCTGCATCCATATTGGTATCCAAAAATAAAACTGAATTATCTGTTTTTAAATCTCTTAACTTCGCTACCCATTTAGCTGGTTCCCAGTATTGTACCTGCGAATCATGCAAACCTGTTGATACATACATATTAGGATATTTTTGTTTTTTTAAATTATCATATGGTGAATATGAAGACATATATTTATAATATTTCTTAATATTTGGATTTCCCCATTCATCATATTCGCCTGTTGTCAATGGGATAGACTCGTCAAGCATAGTAGTTAGTACATCTACGAAAGGTACTTGAGCAATAATTCCATTGTATAATTGCGGTGCTAAATTGATAATTGCTCCCATTAATAATCCTCCTGCTGAACCGCCTTCTGCATATAAATGTTGGGGTGACGTATATTTTTGCTCTATAACAAATTTAGAACAATCGATAAAGTCGGTAAATGTATTTTTCTTTTTCAATAATTTTCCGTCTTCATACCATTGTCTTCCCAAATCCTCGCCGCCACGAATATGTGCTATTGCAAAGATAAAACCTCTATCAAGTAATGATAATCGAGTTGATGAGAAAGTAGCATCCATAGAATGTCCGTAGGATCCGTAGGCATATAATAAAAATGGATTGCTACCGTCTTTTTTCAAACCTTTTTTATAAACCATCGAAATAGGAATTTGGGTTCCGTCATTGGCAGTTGCCCAAAGTCGTTCTTCAGTATAATTATTTTTATCAAATTTTCCGCCCCGAACTTCTTGCTCTTTTTTGACTTCCTTGGTCTTGGTTTTCATATTAAAATCAATCACTGAAGAAGGCGTTGCCATCGATTGGTAGGCATAACGCAAAATATCGGTATCAAAATCAACGTTGGTTGTCGAGTAAGCCGTATATGTCTCACTTTCAAAAGGCAAATAATATTCCCCTTCCCCACTCCAAGGCATAATTCGAATTTTATTCAAACCATTGAAACGCTCTTCAACCACCAAAAAATTCTTAAAAATCTCGATATCTTCTATTAAAACGGCTGAACGATGCGGAATAACTTCGGTCCAATTTTCTTTGGAAGTAGCTGTTTCCGGTGTTTTCATCAACTTAAAATTTGTCGCTTCATCTTTATTGGTCAATATGTAAAAACTATCGCCATAGTGATTGATGCTATATTCTAAACCTCGAACGCGTTTCTGAAAAACTCTGAATTTTCCGTCTGGATTGTCGGCTTCTAAAATTCGATATTCTGTTGTTAAGGTGCTTTCGGCTTCAATAGCTAAATATTTTCTAGATTTTGATTTGGCAACATCAATGCTAAAAGTTTCATCTTTTTCAAAATAAATCAACTCATCATCGGCTTGTTTAGCGCCTAATTTATGTTTAAAAATTTTATCCGAACGCAACGTAACTTCATCTTGGCTCGAATAAAATACTGTCTTGTTGTCATTTGCCCAAACGGCACCTCCACTCACTTTTCCGATACAATCCGGAAGTAATTTATCGGTTTCTAAGTCTTTAAATTGGATCGTATATATTCTTCTTCCAACTGTGTCTACAGAAAAACTGGCTAATTTATTGTCTGGACTAATGGATAAACCGCCTAGCTGAAAGTACGAATGTCCTTTGGCTAGCTTATTGCAATCGAATAAAATCTCCTCTTTAGCTGAAAGACTTCCCTTTTTTCTCGAATAAATAGGGTAATCTTTTCCTTTTTCATAACGAGTAATATAGAAATAACCATTGTATAAATAGGGAACTGATTCATCATCTTCCTTAATTCTTGCTTTCATTTCTTCAAACAATTCCTTTTGGAAACCTTTGGTATGGGCCGTCATTTTATTGTAATAGGCATTTTCCTTTTTCAAATAATCAATGACTTCAGGATTTTCTCTGTCATTTAACCAAAAATAATTATCAGTTCTAATCTCACCAAATTTTTCTAATGTTTTTGGAATTATTTTGGCGACTGGTGGAATTAT
>CANCPC010000074.1 GCA_947379965.1 Flavobacteriaceae bacterium
AAAGTACTTTTTTCGTTTTTTTTTTAAAACTGTCATATTATATTTTTTTAAATTATTTTTTGAAATTTCTATAGGCTTAAATAAAAAGAAAATATATATTTTGACTTTGAAAATGTAACTTAAATTAGACCATTTTTCGCGCTTTATCTAAGTCTTCTTTAGTATCAATTCCGATACTTTTTTCAGTAGTTTTAACCATTTTTATGCGTTTTCCAAATTCTAAATAGCGTAATTGTTCCAGTTTTTCGGAGGCTTCCAAAGATTTCATTGGCAAACTATAAAAATCTAAAAGGGCCTGTTTTCTAAAAGCATAAATCCCGATGTGTTGCATATAACGAACGCCCACATTTTTCTCTCTTGGATACGGAATCACGGAACGCGAAAAGTACAAAGCAAAACCATTTTGGTCCACCACAACTTTCACATTATTAGGATTATTTATTTCGTCCTCATCCGTGATTTCACACATTAAAGAAGCTAAATCTACTTTGTTTTCAGTGTCATTGGTGTAAACTGCAATCAATTTTTCAAGAGCGACTGTATTTATAAAAGGTTCATCACCTTGTATATTGACAACAATATCTACATCAATATTCTCTACCGCTTCGGCAATTCTATCACTTCCTGATTCGTGTTCCTTGATACTCATAATGGCTTTACCGCCATTAGAAACTATTTCGTCAAAAATTAAATTTGAATCGGTAACCACAAAAACATCATCAAAAAGATTCGATTTTTGTGCAGCTTCATAGGTTCTTAAAATCACGGTTTTTCCTCCTAAATCTTCCATCAATTTTGCGTGAAATCGTGTAGATGCGTATCGTGCGGGAATGACTGCTATTATTTTCATTTTTTATTTGTTTGCTAAAATGCTAATTTAGTATGTTTTGTTTGAGTAATAAAATGAATCTTAAAATTAAAATATTCTAAACAATCCTAACCGAAGTCATACTCAACGAACCTGCCACTAATTTGTCATTAAACAAACTCAATTCTTCGGTTTTGTCTTTCAGTCCCAAAGTGTAAATCAAAGGCAAATAATGGTCTGGAGTAGGAATCGCAATTTGTAATGCCTTGCTTTGTTTTTCGTAATCAATAAGCGGTTGAAAATTGCCATCAAGCAAATAGTTGTTCACGACCTCTCGAGCTTCAATCGCCCAATCGTAACCGTAATTATCCTTATCGAAATTTTGATAATCGACCAATCTTAAATTATGTATAATATTACCGCTTCCCACAATCAGGATTCCTTTATGGCGCAACGTACTTAGTTTTCGTGCCAATTCAAAATGATATTGTGTAGGTTTTGTAAAATCGATACTCAACTGAATTACAGGCACATCAGCATTAGGATATAAATGTTTAATTACAGACCAAGTGCCGTGATCTAATCCCCAAGAATCGTCTAATTCAACTTCTACCGGTTGCAATAATTCCTTTGTTTCTACTGCTAATTCTGGACTTCCCGGAGCTGGATATTGCACTTGAAACAAATCTTGCGGAAAACCTCCAAAATCATGAATGGTTCTTGGTATTTCCATAGCGGTAACCTTGGTTCCGTTAGTATACCAATGCGCGGAAATACACAAAATAGCATTAGGTTTTGGTAATGTTTGTGCCATATTTCGAAAGCCAGTTACAAACTGATTTTCCTCAATAGCATTCATCGGGCTTCCGTGTCCAAGGAATAATACTGGCATTTTTTCGGTGTTCGAAAAAGTGCTTGATATTTTATATAAATCGTTTAATATGTTCATGAATAAATATTTAAAATACAAAACAAATGAATTATTTTTTTTAAAACATTTAAGACGTTTAAGGTCATATAAGCGAGCGAATGATATTATAAGTAATTTAGTGAAATCTTAAATAGACTTAAATGCCTTATCTAGTTAATCAAATTTACTCCACAAAATTATCGTCCTTAAAACCTATCAAATATAATTTATTTTTTGCTCTTGTCATTGCGGTATACAACCACCGAATGTAATCTCTGTTGATTCCGTCAGGCAAATACGGTTGTTCGATAAAAACGGTATTCCACTGCCCTCCTTGAGATTTATGACAGGTTATTGCGTACGAAAACTTGACTTGCAAACCATTGAAATACTCGTTGGCTTTTACTTTTTGGAATTTTTGAAACTTGGTTTCACCTTCATAATCTTTCAAAACTTCCTGATACAATCTATTCGATTCTTCGTAAGTTAAAGACGGCGATTCGCTTTTTATGGTATCTAATAATAGAACGGTTTCAAACGGAATCTGGTTGGGATAATCGACCATTCGTATTTTTACTTTGGCAAAATTAAACCCGTATAATTCCTTGATATTGAATATTTCCAAAACTTCGATAATATCACCATTGGCAATAAAACCAGCTTCATCGGAATCTTTTAGCCAAAAATAATTATTCTTTACGACCATCAAAAAATCGCCTGTTGAGAGTTCGTTTTCCTTGTCTAAAATCTTCGAGCGAATTTGCTCATTATATTGATTGGCGCGTTTATTCGACCGAACGATAAATGCAGTATCTTCAATACTATAATTGCTATAAGACGAATTGATAGCGTCCTGAATGTCGTAACCATCCGTCAAACGGACAATGTCCTTGAATTTTTTGAGATCAAATTTGAATTCATCAATGAAAGAATCCTTCAATAATTCCCGAAGTTCCGTGGCATTATACAAAATTCCGGAATTTTCTTCCTGACGCATTACTTCGTCCAACTCGATATGTTCTACTTCTTTATTGTAATTTAAACCCAAAGTTTGAATATCTAAAGCAGGACTAATATCTAAATTTACCGGCGGTAATTGGGCGGTATCTCCCAATAAAATCATTTTGCAATTAGTCCCCGAATACACATATGAAATCAAATCATCAAGCAAAGAACCGTTTTCATATAATTTTGAATCGGAATTGGTATCCGAAATCATCGAAGCTTCATCAACGATAAAAATCGTGTTGGTGTGTTTGTTTTGTTGTAAAGTAAACGAAACTCCTCCACCCGAAGATTTCTTAGGAAAGTAAATTTTCTTATGAATCGTAAAAGCGGGCTTATTCGAATAATTAGCAATTACTTTGGCAGCGCGACCTGTTGGCGCAAGCAAAACATACTTTTTATTAATATCAATTAAATTATTTACGATTGTAGAAATTACCGTCGTTTTTCCAGTTCCAGCGTAACCTTTAAGAACAAAAATGGTGTTGTTTTCCTTTTCAGTTAAAAAAATAGCAATTTTTTGAAAAAAAATATCCTGTTTGTATGTTGGAGTAAACGGAAATTTTTTCTTTAAAAGGCTGTAAAACAAGGAAGAGTTCATTTGATGCTATTTGACTGCAAAGTAAGAAAAAAAGAGGTATTATATAGACGTTCTTGAGTTTAGTTTTTATAGATTAAACATATAAACTGATAAACTTCTAAACTAATAAATAAATTTGTAAGTTTGCATTATGTCGATTACCACTACTATTACAGATAAAAAATACAAAAAACTTTCGCTTCAAGTTTCCTTGACTGGCTTGTCGTTTTGCGTTTTTGATACTTTAAATCAGGTTATACTTTGTGTAAAAGAAGTTCATTTTGACCGGTTTCACAAAGCCACAAAAATAGAAGAATTATTTGCCGATGCCTTTAATAACAATCCCGAATTAAAGGATTCTTATGATGAAATATTGGTGATTCATAGTAATAATCTATCGACTTTTGTTCCAGAACCCCTATTCGATGAGCACTTTTTAGGCAGTTATCTACAATACAATACCAAGGTTTTCGATACTGATTTTTTTGCTTTCGACGAAATTCAGAATTACCAAATGAATGCGGTTTATATTCCATATGTGAATATTAACAATTTTTTTATTGATCAATTTGGTACTTTCGATTACAAACATGCTAATACCATTCTGGTTACCAAAATTTTGGACGAATCAAAAAACAACGATGACAAAAAGATGATTGTAAATTTCAATCCGGGTCATTTTGAAATCATTGTGGTACAAAACCAAAAATTACATTTGTTTAATTCTTTCGATTATGAAACGCCTGAAGACTTTATTTACTATTTACTTTTCACTGCAGAACAATTGAATATGAATCCTGAGAATTTCAAATTAGAATTATTGGGAACAATTGCCCAAGAAGATGATTTTTATAAAATTGCCTACAAATATATCCGAAACATAGGTATTTATGATGTTTCACATTTAAAAAAATACAATTCATATTCAACTGCTGAAAATCAGAAACATTTTATTTTATTCCAATCGTGAGAATCATTTCAGGTAAATACAAAGGAAGACGCATTTCTCCTCCCAAAGGACTTCCTGTACGGCCCACAACCGACATGTCTAAAGAAGCATTATTCAATGTTTTGAATAATCATTTCAGCTTTGAAGGCTTGAAAATACTGGATTTATTCGCCGGAACCGGAAATATCAGTTACGAATTTGCTTCTCGTGGCAGCACGCCAATTACCTCTGTTGATGGAGATTTTGGTTGCGTAAAATTCATCAAGCAAGTGGCGACCGAATACGATTTTAATATAGCAGCAACCAAAAGCGATGTCTTTAAGTTTTTGGAAAGAAATAATGCTACTTACGATATTATTTTTGCAGATCCACCTTATGGATTAGACCAAAAAACCTTTGAAAAAGTGGTGTTATTAGTTTTCGAAAAAAACACTCTTCAAGAAGATGGAATGATGATTATTGAACATTCTAAATACACCAAACTTGATCATCTAATTCACTTTTCTTTCAAAAAAAGTTATGGTGGTTCGATCTTTAGTTTCTTCGAAATAGGGAAATCTAGCGATGTAGAAATTGAGAATGAAGATTTATTTAAAGATTACGAGGAAGAATAATTAAATATAATTTGCTTTTAGTTTATTCAACCTATCTACAGTAAGCGGTTTTGGAAAATAATCAAGGACATGAAGATTGTTTTTTGCTCTTTCCTCATCATCAGGATTAATAGATGAACTCACTATAAATAAATTTATTTTATAATTAAGTGTTGATTTAATCTCCTCAAAAACTTCTAAAAAATGCCAACCATCCATAATAGGCATGTTTAGATCTAGAAATAGTAGTACTAAGGCATTTTTGTCTTGTATAGTTTCGTTTAATGCCACTAATTTATCGATACCTTCTTTTCCGTTATTCGCAACTTCAACTGCAGAATCTATTTCGGATTTTGAAATGATCTTTTTGTGCAGATAATTAGTTGTAAAATCATCATCAATTAATAAGATTGTATCTAACTTATACATTATTATATTTTTTTTGAAATTGTAAAACTAAAAGTACTTCCTTCTCCTAATTTAGATTTAACATAAATTTCTCCGTTATGAATGTCAACTATTTTTTTGCAATGAGCTAAACCTATTCCATAACCTTTATAGAGAGAATTATTATTCAATCGCTTGAAGATTACAAATACTTGGTCAATATATTTTTCATCAATACCTATTCCATTATCTATTACATTGAATAACCATTCGTTTTCAGTTTCTGAGGAACTAATTTTAATTATTGGATCCGCATTTTCTTTTTTAAACTTAATTGCATTGCTAATTAAATTTTGAAATAACAATCGAAAATAAGTTTCATAACCTCTAATTATTGGTAAATTTTCAAATTCAATTAGAGCTTTTGTACTACTTATTTTTACTGACAAATCCGTTAGCACATCATTAACAACTTGATTGCAGTCAATTTTTATTACTTCATCTCTCTTTCCAATTCTTGCATACTCCATCAAACCAGTAACCAATGCCCGCATTCTTATCGCCGACTTATTAATAAATTCGATATATAATTTAGCTTCATCATTTAAATTTTCTGAATACTCTTCTAATAAAAGTTCACTAAAACTCATTAAAGTTAAAAGAGGTTCTTGAAGATCATGCGAGGTTATGTAAGTAAATTGTTCTAATTCTGAATTTTGATTTTTAAGGATTTTATTTTGCAATTCAACTTGACGTTCTTTTTCTTTTCTTGAAGTAATATCCCTAATAAACGTACAAAAAGTAATTACCCCATTTGGCTCTTTCAATGGCAAGATGCTAATATCAATAGGAAATTCACCATTTTGTTTATGAATACCTACGTTTTCAATAATTTCGTCTAAAGCAAATTTTTCATTACCTTTAATAAATTCTTTAAAATGGCGATAATATATTTTTCCAATTCTTTTAGGAAGAATAATTTCGAAAATATTTTTACCTAAAACTTCTTCGGATTTCCATCCAAAAAAAAGTTCAGCTTTTGGATTCCAAAAAGTAATTTTACCTTCTGAATTAGATTTTATAATGGCATCATAAGATGATTTTAAAATTAATTTATTTCTATTTTCATTATTAACAATTGCGTTTTGAGCTCTTTTAACTTCGGAAACGTCAATTCCGTAACCGATAACATAAAATAAAACATTTTCAATAAAAACTGGGTAAAACCGGCGCATTACAAAAATGTCTTCACCGTTTTTATGATACTCATCCACCCATTCAACCTGTTGTTTTGTTTCGATTACCAAATTAAAAATATCACGTCTCTTGTGAGCAATTGATTTATCTAATCCTTTAAAGTCACAATAATCAAAATCGTTTTTACCAATCATCCATTTTCGAGTTTCAGCATCACGAATTCCATTTGGATTCACATACAAATAATTGTGATTTTTATCAAAAACCGCAATATCTGCAGGTATATGGTCTAAAATAATTTCATTAAATCTTTGTTTCTCAATGATTTTTTGGTTGGTGTGAGATTCTTCAATTACATAAAGTATTCCAAAATTAGGTTCTCCGTCAATAGATGTATATTGGAGTAAAACATCACTTTCTTTCCCCGTAATATCAACGTAAATAGTCTTAATATTTTCCCCTTTATGGTTGATACATAAACTAATTTCAGGATAATAAGTAGCAACAGACTGACCTTTAATATCTGATAATGAATTATTTAACATTTTTAATCCAAACGAATTAACATGTAAAATAGTGTATTCATTATCAATAAAAAAAGAAGCTAAAGGAAAAGAATCAATTAGTTTATTATAAATAGAGAGCATGCTATCTTCGCTTTTAGGGGAAAACAAATATAGTTTATTTTAAAATAAATTAATAATTTATAATAAAAAATCAGAAGATTCAATTCGATTGTTGAAATTAAATATTTAACTTTAAAAATAGGGGGTGAATTCAAAAAATATTGAATTTCAAATTTTCAAAAAAATTAATTTTAAAATTAATTTAAAAAAAAAGGGGGTAACGTTTAGCTTAAAAAAAAAGCAGACCTATAAGCCGGGTTCTGTCCACGCCGGGGCGTAGCCTTATCATTTATCTAGGCACACAATTACTCGTGTGCTCTATCTTTCTACCCTTCGACAACGGGCGAGTACCCTTAAATGCCGATATACTTGAAATTTCACCGCATAGAGTTTACCTGGTTTCACTACAGCCTTACCTGTACATACTTTCTGTTGCACTTGTCCTAACCACGCTTTTGGCATGGCCGACGGGAGTTACCCGCTATGCTTCTCTGTGGTGTCCGGACTTTCCTCCACACCATAAGCGTGGCGATAAGGCGGTCTGCAGCGCAAAGAAACAATTTTAAATGATGAATTTTAAATATTATATAATTATTTTAGAAGATGAATAAATTTAAAATTCAAAATTTAGAATTTGTAATATTAAAAACTATATTTGCTTTCGAATAAAAATCTATGGAACAATTTGTTGTATCGGCTCGTAAATATCGTCCTCAAACATTTAATGATGTTGTGGGACAAAAGGTCATTACCAATACTTTATTGCACGCCATAGAAAGCAATCATCTTGCTTCTGCCCTATTATTTACTGGACCTCGTGGTGTTGGAAAAACAACTTGTGCACGAATATTGGCTCGGAAAATCAATCAACCCGGTTATGATGATCCAAATGAAGATTTTGCTTTCAATGTATTCGAATTAGATGCTGCATCCAACAATTCTGTAGATGATATAAGGAATTTGATTGACCAAGTTAGGATACCGCCACAAACCGGAAAATATAAAGTTTATATCATTGACGAGGTTCACATGTTGTCTTCGGCAGCTTTCAATGCTTTCTTGAAAACGCTAGAAGAACCACCAAAACACGCCATTTTTATATTGGCTACTACCGAAAAACACAAAATCATTCCGACGATACTTTCTCGTTGTCAGATATTTGATTTTAAAAGAATTACTGTAAAAGATGCGAAAGAGCATCTTGCAGAAGTGGCCGAAAGCCAAGGTGTTATTTGCGAAGATGATGCTTTGCACATTATTGCCCAAAAAGCGGATGGAGCCATGCGGGATGCCTTATCGATTTTTGACCGAGTTGTTTCGTATTGTGGTTCTAATTTAACACGTCAAGCAGTAACCGAAAATCTGAATGTTCTTGATTACGAAACCTACTTTACTGTTACCGATTTAATTTTAGAAAACAAAATTCCAGAATTATTAATTGCTTTTAATGAAATTCTTGCCAAAGGATTTGATGCACACCATTTTGTATCCGGTTTAGCAACTCATTTTAGAGATTTATTAGTTTCGAAAACGCCTTCAACTATATCTTTATTGGAAGTTGGAGAACAGGCCCAAAAATTATACGGAATTCAGTCCCAAAAAGCATCACAGGATTTCTTGTTAAAAGGTATAGAAATTGCTAACGATTGTGATTTGAAATACAAAGTGAGTCAAAACCAGCGTTTACTTGTTGAACTTTGCTTGATGCAATTAGCCTCCATCCTCTTTGATGGAGAAAAAAAAAAGTTGACACATTTATAATTCCCCCAACATATTATAGAAAATCTTATTCTATAGTCGAAAGCCCGAATTCGAAAGCCGAAAGCAAGGAGAAAAGTACTATTCAAGTTGAAAGTGAAGACAAAAAACCAAAAGTTGAAATTGAAAATTCGAACTTAAATAATAAATTTACGACCCAAAACCTTTCTGAAGAGCCAAAATTATCCGCTTTGTCGATTTCGAGCATTCGTGCTAAAAGAGAATTAATGGAAAGTAACAAATCGTTGTCAAAAGAGACTATTCTGCTCCCTATTGAACCCTTTACCGAAACTGAAATGTTGCTACAATGGAGTAAATATGCTCAGCGATTAAGTGATAAAGGTCATAAAATCATGGAATCACTTTTACTGATAACCGACCCTAAATTAGAAGGTTTTACGATAATCCACGAATTACCAAATGATGGTTCTAGAATAGATTTTGAAACCGAAAAAAATGAACTTTTAGGTTATTTAAGAGGAAAACTTCATAATCACGATATTACCATTGAAGTTATTGTAAATGAGGAAGTAGAAAATAAGTTTGCATTTACGGCTTTGGACAAATACAATAGATTAAACGAAATAAATCCTAATTTAGAATTATTAAAAAAGACTTTTGATTTAGATGTATAAGTTTTATTTATATCAAATTTTTCCATTATACATTGCTTTCACAATACCATCTGAAAGCCCTATTTTAGGAACAAAAATATTTCTTGCTCCGCTCCATTTCATTGAATTTAGAAAAATTTGTGTAGCAGGAATAATTACATCGGCACGATCAGGATTCAATCCTAATTCCGAAATTCTTTGTTCGTAAGTAAGTGAATTTAATAACGAATATTGAGAATTTAAATAGATGAATGACAAAGGTTTATCTTGTGTTTTTCCTGAAATTTTAAACAATTTATTAATATTCCCTCCAGAACCTATAAGGGTAACTTCATCATAGTCTTGGGTATTTTTTGTAATCCAATTTTCCATTTCTTTCCAAACTATGTCGCTTACCATTTCATTTAATAAACGAACAGTTCCAGCTTTGAATGATTTTGAGATGACAATTTTTCCATTAGAAAAAAGGGAGAATTCAGTACTACCACCACCAACATCTACAAAAAGATACGTTTTATCCGTTTTTAAAAGATGATGCAAGTCGGTTGAAGCTATAATTGCTGCTTCTTTTTTACCATCAATTATTTCAATTTTGATTTTAGCTTTATCTTCAATAATTTCAACAACTTCTTTACCGTTATATGCTTCACGCATTGCTGAAGTGGCGAAAGCCATATATTTTTCAACTTTATGCACTTTCATCAAAAGTCTAAATGCTTTCATTGCATCAATCATTCTTTCGATGCTTTCTTCTGAAATTTCTCCCACTGTAAAAGAATCTTGACCCAAACGAATTGGCACCCGAACTAATGAACTTTTATTGAACTGAGGATCTTTATTATCTTGTTCGACAATATTTGTAATCAATAAACGCATTGCATTTGAACCTATATCAATAGCAGCATATTTTTTTATTCTAATCATTATTTTGTATGATAATTTTAAATTTTTTCCAGTTTTTTATTATGATTAAAAATTAATACAAAAATAATACTAATCAACAATTTTGTCCCATTCAACTGCTGCTTTATTCTGATAATATTTATACGTTTCTAATTGTGCTCTAAAAACAGGTTCTTCACCTCTAATTTTGTATTTATTATCTAAATTTTCAGAATGTATTCTAGCTTTTACATTACCGTTCCAACCTAAATCAAAATTATCAATCAATTCATTTATTATTTCAGGATCATATATTGGGCAAGTAACTTCTACTCTACCGTCTAGATTTCTAGTCATAAAATCGGCTGATGAAATGTAAACTAATGGATTTCCTGCGTTACCAAAAATGTAAATCCTTGAATGTTCTAAATAATTATCTACAATGCTAATTGCAGATATATTCTCACTCATTCCAACTACACCAGGTATCAAAGAACATATTCCTCTCACCTCGAGTTGAATTTTTACACCGGCATTACTCGCATCGTATAATTTATCGATCATTTCAAAATCGGACAAACTATTCATTTTTAATTTTATAAAAGCCTCTTTTCCTTCTAAGGAATTGGTGATTTCATTATCAATTAATTTATAAAATCGAGAACGTGTATAATGTGGAGAAACAATTAGATGTTTATATCGATAGACTCTATAATTGATTTCGAAAAATTCAAAAATTTTCGAAACATCCTTCAGAATTTTTTGATGACTTGTAAAAAGGGTAACATCAGTATAAACTTTTGCAGTCCCTTCATTAAAATTTCCTGTTGAAATAAAACCATACCTTTTAATTTTTTTATTTTCAATCCTTTCAATTACGCATGCTTTACTATGAACTTTAAGGCCTTTGATTCCAAAAATAAGTTCAATTCCTTCGGTTTGCATTTGTTCTGAATAGGAAATATTTGATGCTTCATCAAAACGTGCTTGTAATTCGATCTGTACCACTACCTTTTTTCCGTTTTTGGCGGCGTTGATTAACGAACTTATTATTTGAGAATTTTTAGCTAGACGGTATAAAGTAATTTTAATAGAAGTTACTTTGGGATCTAGAGCAGCTTCACGCAAAAACTTTATTAGGTAGGAAAACGATTGATAGGGAGCATTTAATAAATAATCTTTTTTGCTTATTTTTTCTAAGATACTTCCTTCTAGACTTAAACCAGGAATAGGCAATGGGACATTTGTTTTGTATAGCAAATCGAATCTTCCAAGATCAGGAAAACTCATAAAATCTCGTCTATTATGATATCTACCTCCAGGAATGACACTATCATTTGAAATTATTTTCATTTTATCTAGAAAAAAATCAAGTGTATCTTGCTCTATTAATTCATCATAAATAAATCGCACTGGATCTCCAATTCTTCTATCTTTCACAGAAGAAGCAATTTTTTCTAACATACTTTTACTTAAATCACTATCTATGTCCAACTGAGCATCACGAGTGATTTTTATCATATGAGCTGATACACTTTCATAATCAAAAATATTAAAAATACTGCTCAAATTATGTCTTATAACATCATCAAGAAGGATTACATATTTTTTATTATCACTTGATGGCAAAACTACGAATCGATTAATAGTTTTAGGAATCTCTATCATTGCATAACGAACTTCCGCATTTTGTTTCATCACCAATTTTATAGCTAAATAGCCAACTGAATCTTTTAAAATTGGAAATTCTGCAAGATCATTTAATATAACTGTAACTAATTCTGGGCTTAATTTTTGAATAAAAAAATCTTTAAGGAAGATTTCTTGCTCATCAGAAATATCATTTTCATGAACTATAAATATATTTTCTGCTTCAAGCTTTTTTTCAATAATATTTAATATTCGAAGACTTTCGGATTGTTGTTGGATTACTATTTCTGTAATATCTTTTAATAATTGTTGAGCTGTAACTCCTCCTAAAACTTTTTCTCCAGATATACCAGACATACTTAGTCTACGTATTGCAGCGAATCTAACCCTGAAAAATTCGTCAAGATTATTTGAAAATATGCCTAAAAATCTTAATCGGTCTAATAGTGGAACAGAATCGTCTGCTGCTTCTTGAAGTACACGAGCATTAAAAGATAACCAACTTTTTTCTCTATCAATGTATCTGTAATTGTGCATTATG
>CANCPC010000075.1 GCA_947379965.1 Flavobacteriaceae bacterium
TTTATTTAAAATTAATGATGATTTACATGACTGTTTTTATGTTGTGGCTTCTGGGGTAATAAATTTATCTATCATTGCTGATGCTGAAGAAACTTTATTGAATAAATGTATTGAAGGTGATGTTTTTGGTTTGCGTCCGTTTTTTGCAAAAAATAGATACATGATGACTGCAAAAGCTCGAGAAGAAAGTGTAATTTATGCAATCCCAATTGCTACTTTCCGTCCCTTTGTAGCTAATAATTCAGCTGTTTTAGATTTTTTATTAGAGAGTTTTGCTTCAAATACTAGCAATCCGAGTGATAAAGAAAATTTAAAAGGGAAATTAATTTCTGATAATGTATACTACTCTGACCAACATACTGAAATTCAATATTTTCAAACGTTAACCTACAACAATTCCCCTTTAGTAGCGTCTACTTCAAATATTGTTCAGGAAATTGCTCAACTTATGACAAATAATTTAACTAATAATGTTATAATTTGCGAAAATAATTATCCTATTGGCATTGTTACTCATACCGATATGTGTTCTAAAATTGCTACAGGCAGGTTTCCAATAACAACAACAATTGATAAAATCATGTCTTCGCCTGTAGTAACCGTTTTTGAAAATGTTTCTTTGGCAGAAGCTCAATTGTTGATGTTAAAATACAATGTAACTCACTTATGTGTAACTCTTGATGGTTCAGATAAATCCCCTGTTAAAGGGATTATTTCCGAACATGATTTGATAGTTGCCCAAGCTAGTAATCCTGGTGTTTTGATTAAAGAAATAAAGCGTTCTCAATCCTCTAAAGATTTAAAATTAATACGAGATAGACTAACAGATATCATCCAAAAATCAATTCATAAAAATATTCCTCTGGCCCATGTTAATAATATAACGAGTGAAATAAATTTTGCAATTATAAAAAGAGCTATCGAGTTATCAATTTTAGATTTAGGCTCCCCTCCTTCTCGTTTTGCTTGGCTTAGTATTGGTAGTCAAGGTAGAAAAGAACAATTATTACTTACCGATCAAGACAGTATTTTAATTTTTGAAGATGTTACCACTGATAAATATAGAGATGTAAAAGATTATTTTATAAAATTAGGAAAAAGAACAACTGCTATTTTAGAAAAAGTGGGATATTCATTTTGTCCAAATGCTCATATGGCCAGCAATATGCTTTGGTGCAAATCTCTTTCTGAATGGACCAAACAATACGAAAGTTGGATAAATAATCCAGGAGAAAATAATAATGCTATTAGTAGTATTTTCTTTGATTTTGAAATTGTTTTTGGAGAACCAAAAATTGAAACAGCAATAGAAAATGTAATTTTTAATTCAATTCATAATAGCACTTTATTATTTGATTTTTTGGGTAATGATGCATTACGAAAAAACTCGCCTTTAAGTTTTTTTAAGAAATTTAATCTGGAAGAAGAAGGAATCAATAAAGATAAATTTGATATCAAAGAACGAGCTTTAATGCCGCTTATTGATAGTGCTCGTTTATTTTCTTTGAGTCATAATATTAGAGGTATTAATAATAGCTATTTGAGATTCAAACAATTAGCAATGGTAGATGTTAAAAACAGTGAAATATATCTTAAGTGCGCTGATGCCTTTTTGATTTTATCAAAATTTAGAACATTAGAAGGTTTAAAAAATGATAATTCAGGTCAATACATTAATTTACAAGAATATTCTAAAGCAGATAGAGAAATTTTGAAAAATGCGTTAGTACCAATGAAGGAATTGGAAGAATTAATTAAAAACAAATTTCAATTAACTCAATTTTCATAAAATGTTAGATTGGCTAAAAAATATAAATAAGAATCATCCCGATTTTTGGAATACTTACCTTTCTAAATTTGATAAAAAAACAAATCGATTTGTAGTTATATCAACTGAAACCTCGGGATTAAATCCAAATAGAGATGTAATTACTTCTATAAGTTGTTTTGCAGTAATCAATGATACAATTATTATCGGAGACAACTTTGAAGCTATTTTACTTCAATATAATTTTTTCCATAATAACGGTCTAACAAATGAGTTTTTTGTAGAAAGTAAAATGAAAAAACTAGGTGAAGCAGAAGCGATACAATCACTTATTGAGTATATCGGAAATGCTGTTATTGTTGGACATCATGTTGATTTTGATGTAGAAATGATTAACGCTGCTTTAGAAAAATTAGACTGTGGAAGACTAAAAAATCAAGCTTTGGATATTGATGTAATGTATAAAAAATTGAAAGACATTAGCGACAAACAATTTTCTCTTGATCAATTATGCGAAATTTATAAAATCCCTTATAGTGAACTTAATTCTTCTTCCGAAGATGCATACAAAATAGCCTTACTTTTTCTTAAATTGAAATCTCGTTTAGGTTTACATTAAATTGAGATAATTTGCTTAAATCTACCGTGATGGCTTATTGAAACTGGCTTTATAGGCAATTTATAATTTTCAAAATAATTGGGAATACCATTGTTTTTCTGAATTTTTTCTAAGTTATTTAATGCTTTTATTGTATCAAAATCTTGACTATTTACAACTGCAATTGTATTGATAAATTGTCTTGTAATTTCTGTTTTTGTGAAATATATACTACCATTAATTTTTACTTTTCCAAAATAAAAACCATCAATAATTTCCAAATCAGAACATTCTAATTGCAAAGGAATATATGCACGAATTTGAGTTTGCCGATTAAAAATTTTATAAGCCGCCTCTTTTCTGCTCCATAAATTCCAAACCATTACTTCTTGATTTTTGGCTTTCGAAATCATGAGTTGCTCTTTTTTGGTGAAGATTTTATCCAAAAAACCTTTTCGTTTCCAGTTGCTTTCTTTTTTGGCCAAAGCCAAATCTACAATATCATTTCCAATCACTTTTCGGATAATTTGGTTTCAATAATTTCTAAGGTAGATTTTACATCCAGCATTTTTTCCATAGATTGGTTGTCGATTACAATAGAAAATTCTTCTTCAACATCTAAAATTACATCTACCAAATTGGCTGAATTTATTTGTAAATCAGTAATAAAATTAGTGCTTTCGGTTAGATTATCAAAAGCATCTTGATTTTTGACATATGGTTTTACAATTTTCTTTAACTGCTCTATAATTTCTTCTTTGTTCATATTTTATTGGTATTTTTTAAAAATTACACATCCATTTACGTCACCAAAACCAAAACTGGCTTTTGCTATAATATTCAACTCTTTTTTAATTAATTCTAGTGGAATTCGGCTTGAATCAATTATAGCTGTTATATCAGGATTCAAATCTTCACAATTGATATTCGGAAAAATAAATCCTTTATGTAATTGTAAAACTGCAGCAACACTTTCAATACTTCCCGCTCCCGACAAACAATGTCCGACCATTGATTTCAGTGAGTTGATATAAGGAAAATCAATCCCGCTTCGGTTCAAAGCTTCACTCCAATTTTTAATTTCCAAAGCATCTTTCGATGTGGCTGTCAAATGTCCGTTGATAGCATCAATTTCATTTGGATGAATTCCCGCATTTTTAATAGCATCTTGAATACATTTTTGCACCGCATAAGAATTTGGAGCTGTCATAGTTCCTTGACCCCGTTGACCACCCGAATTAATATTTCCACCAAGGACTTCGGCGTAAATCTTTGCTCTTCGCGCCAAAGCAGTTTCTAAATTTTCTAATACCAAAGCTCCTGCTCCACTTCCTGGAACAAATCCCGAAGCACTTATACTCATTGGTCTTGAGCCTTTTTCTGGAGTTTCGTTATGCTTAAAAGTACAGACTTTCATAGCATCAAAACCGCCCCAAATATAAGGTCCAGAATCGCTTGTGCTTCCTGCCAAAATGCGTTCAGCTTGTCCTGATTTTATTCTTTCAAAAGCCATTAAAATACTTTCGGTTCCAGTTGTACACGCCGATGAATTAGTTGTCACTTGGTTTCCTAAACCTAATTTTCCTCCCAAATAAGCGCTCACGCCACTATTCATGGTTTGTGCAACGGCTGTACTTCCTAATCTTCGGGTTTGAAAATCATCAATTTTATAAATACTTTCTCGAAATTTATCAATTCCAGAAGTTCCTGTTCCAAAAATAGTTCCGCTATCCCAATCGGGTTTATCTTCAATTTCCATTGATAATCCCGCATCTTTCCATGCATCAATTCCGGCAATAACTCCATATAAAATCCCGGTGGAATTAAAATTCCTAAGTTCTAATTCAGAGAAATAATTCAATGCTAATTCAGTAGAAATTTCAGGTTTTCCAACTATTTGACAAGAAAATTGTAATCGTTCTAATTCTGGATCATGTTTTATCCCCGAAATCCCATTTTTTATGGCTTTGGTAAACACATCAAGTCCTACTCCATTCGGAGCAACAACGCCAAGACCAGTAATTACGACACGTTTTTTCATTTATTCTATATTCATTTATTTGTCATTTCGACAAAGTATACCCGAGAGCTATGCTCGAACAGGCGAAGCAAATCGCATAACGTGAGCAACTAATGTGATTTCTACTTTGTCGAAATGACACAACATAAAAAATCATATTAGAACTCCAGCAATTATCCCACTACAAACTTCTTCTCCATTCTCATTTATCATCATGACTTTACACTTTAATTTTCCAAATCTAAAATACATTTTCTCTGAAAAAACAGTGACTTTTTCATTTGGAAATACAGGTTTTAAAAAATTTATATCAGTTGATGTTAAAGCAATTGAAGCATTTTTATTCAGCTCATTATTTAATAAAAAAATCCCTAAACAAACCAATCCAATTTGTGCCATAACTTCAGTCAAAATGACTCCTGGCGTGATTGGATTTTCTTTAAAATGACCTTTATAAAAATCTAGATTTTCATCAAATGTATACGTTCCTTCCACTCCATTTTCATCTACATGCAGCAATTCATCCACAAATAAAAAGGGTTTGGAATACGGTAATTTTGATATAATATCTCCCTTGGTCATCAATATTTATTTAAAATTTTAATAAAACCTTTTGAGCTGAAAACCCAGGGCCAAAACTCAACATCAATCCTGTTTCGCCTTTATTTGGTTTTTTATCCATAATTTGTTCCAAAACATATAAAACCGTTGCACTCGACATATTTCCATACAATCGTAAAACTTCCTTTGTATCATCTATATTTTTTCCTAAATCAGAAAATAAACTCTCGACAGTTTGAACAATTTTTTTGCCCCCAGGATGAAAAATTAAATGATTCAAATCTTCCATTTTTAGATTATTTTTATCCAAAAAAGGATTAATAATATCCGGAAAATGGGAAGAAATTGTAACTGGAACATCAATATCTAAAATCATTTGTAAACCTGAATTCGTGAGTTTGAATCCCATTAAGTGTTCCGCATCATAAAAATGATACATTTCTTCATCTAGAATTTCTGGACCTTCATCCTCCTCATACGATGAAAGTAAAACACAAGCTGCTCCATCACCAAAAATGGCTGCGCTCACAATATTGGCCATCGAAAAATCATCGAGTTGAAAAGTTGCCGTTGGACTTTCGACAGCGATAACTGCTGCTCGTTTTCCTGGATTTGCTTTTAAGAAGTTTTTCGCATAAATAATACCCGAAATTCCTGCTGCACAACCCATTTCAGTTACCGGAAGCCGAACAATATCTTGACGTAATTTTAATTTATTGATTAAATAAGCGTCTAGTGACGGAATCATAATTCCGGTGCAACTTACTGTAATGATATAATCTAAATCTTCAGGTTTCCAATTGGATTTGGCCAATGCTTTTACTAACACTTTTGTTCCTAATTCGATGACTTCGCGAACATAAATATCGTTTCTTTCTTCAAAAGAAGTGTTTGTAAAAACTTCAATTGGATCCATTATAGAATACCGTTTATCAACCGCTGCTCCTTCGAAAATCTTCTTTACTTTTCGGATAAAACGTTCTTCTTGACCAACAAGCCAAGCGTCCAAAAAAGGAATAATTTCTTCGGTTGTTCTCGAATATTTAGGTAATTGTTTCGAAATAGAATTTATTTTTACACTCATTTATTTAGACTTTTAGACAATAGACAAATAGATAATAGAAAAAAGAACAGAGTTAATAGATTAAAACTTGCATCGCTATGTTCTTTACTCTTTACTCTTTTCTTTTTACTCTTTTTTCACAATCCATTGGTAACGAAAAGCCCATTTCCATTGAATTTTATAGTTAGTAAAGCTTAATTTTTTTGAAAATTTTATTAAATCTTCCTTTTTAAATCCTCTTAAAATGGAAACTAATCCATCTTCTCGTGACATGGCATTCAGCTGAAAAACGAAACATAAAACTTGAAACAACCGATACGCTATAGCACTTCGATGCAAGTCATTTATGACAATTCCAACTCTTGAATTCGCATTAAAAACAGACATTAATTGTATGATTTCGTCGTCTTTAAAATGATGCAATGTCAATGTACATAACACAATATCATATTTTAAATCGGCAAAATTCTTCTCAAAAACATCTTCGCATCGATACTTTATATTGGGATAATTTTCGGATAAGGACTGAGCGTGTTTTATGGTAAAATTATTAGCATCAATTCCGATTAATCGAAAATTTAAATTATTTTTCAAACCAAAATTAGCCAATGTTCGCAACATATCACCGTTGCCACATCCTATATCTGCAATTACAATTTCGGATTGTTTGTGAATATTCACAATCAAATCTTGAACTGATTGTAAAGTTAGTTGGTTTCCGCCCAAGAGCTGATTTATTTTTGCAATTTTATCCAATGCATCACGCAAGATTTCGCCTTCCATGGCAAAATCATCCATTATTTCAGGCTCGTCTGATCTATATTTTGTGTATATTAGCATCTCAAGATTTTAAAATTAGTGGTTTCCCGTGTGTTTTTTGAATGATTATAGGTAACATAAATGGAAATAAAACCAATAATTGCATAAGAAAAGATGCTAATTTTTCATGCTGTACTATTTTCGATAAAACCCGTCCCATTGCAAGTCTGCTTTTAAAATTCGTATTCCACTGTTGGATATATTTTTCTTCTAATTCTTTTCTGGAATTAATTGATTTGTTGAAAAAATCAATTGTTAATTCCGATGCGATTTTTGCACTATGAATCGCCATTGCCATTCCGTTGCCACACAAAGGATGAATCAATCCAGCAGTGTCGCCAATCATCAAAATATGATTTTCGACAGTAGCTTTTTTCTCGAAACAAATTTGACTTATTGTCAATGGTTTTTCAAAAAGCAAGTTGCTACTTTCGAAAATTGATTTCAAATTAGGGTTTCTGTAAATTACTTCCGATTGAAATTCTTCGATATTTTTATGCTTTTTGAAAGCTTCATAATCAACTAAATAACAGATGTTAATTGTATCATTTTCTATTTTTGAGACACCACAATACCCCCCTTCAAAATTGTGTAATCCTACCAAATCAGCTGAAAATATTCCTGAATAATGCGCTTTTACGGCTAACCAAGGGGATTTTTTTTGGATGAAATCGCGATTTAGTTTTTGATCGATATTCGAACGTTTTCCGAAAGCTCCAATTGCGATTTTTGACTTTAATTTTAAAGCATTGGAAGTAGAAATATAAAATTCGTTTTCGATAAATTGAATGTCAATTACCGAATCCTGTATAATTTCACAACCCTGTTCTTTGGCTTTTTCGAATAGATAATTATCTAAAAGGTAACGACTTATTCCAAAACCACCAAGAGGTAATTGACAGGAAATGATTTTTCCGTTTGCATCAGAAAATTCTAATTTGTCTATATTTGATGGTTTTAAATCGGCAATTTTCAATCTTAATGATTCAAAATAAGGGATAACTTCATTCGAAATATATTCTCCACAAACTTTATGTTTTGGAAATTCATTTTTTTCAATGAGGATAACCTTTAATCCTGATTTTAATAAATGAATGGCACTTGTTAGGCCAGCTAATCCTCCGCCAATAATTATTACATCTGAATTTGCTTCCATAAGTTGCTAATTTAGCTTTTTCCTTAACAACTTCTTCAATATTACCATTTCTTTATATATTGTTCTATATTATGAAAAATAAAAAAAGGCAAAATAGAAATTTCTATTTTGCCTTTTTTTAAAACCTAGGATTAATTCACTTCACATAATAGTTTAAGTAAAGTGAATTTAATATGAATATCTGTTTATTATTCAAGATTTAGGGTACTAATTCAAAACATTTTTAAAAACAAACAAACAAACAAACGTAATCCTAATAAAAATTCAGTTAATTTATTAACCTATTTTTTTCATTGCAGTCATTGATTCTCTCAACCATGCTCCTACTTCCTCAATAGGATGTTGACGTATGCTTTTGTTTACTGCAATTAAAACTGAATTATCTACTCCGTTTGAAGTTGAAAACGGTTTTCCAATAATTTTAGTTTCAACAGTTTTCATGAAATCAGCTAATAATGGTTTACAAGCGTGATCAAATAAATAACAACCGTATTCAGCTGTATCAGAAATAATTCTATTCATTTCATATAATTTTTTTCTTGCTATAGTATTAGCAATTAAAGGTAATTCATGTAAAGACTCATAATAAGCTGATTCTTCAATAATACCAGATTCAGTCATAGTTTCGAAAGCTAATTCTACCCCTGCTTTTACCATAGCAATCATCAATACACCATTGTCAAAATATTCTTGTTCAGTAATATGAGCAGCAGTTGGAGACGTTTTTTCGAAATTAGTTTCAGCTGTTGCAGCTCTCCAAGACAATAAATTAACATCGTTGTTATCCCAGTCAATCATCATATTTCTTGAGAATTCTCCAGAAATAATGTCATCTTGATGTTTTTGGAATAATGGACGCATAATGTCTTTTAATTCTTCGGCAATTTCGAAAGCTTGAATTTTTGAAGGATTATTCAAACGATCCATCATATTTGTGATTCCACCATGTTTCAAAGCTTCGGTAATAGTTTCCCAACCGTATTGAATTAATTTTGAAGCATAAGCGGGTTCGATTCCTTTTTCGACCATTTTATCGAAACATAAGATAGACCCTGTTTGCAACATTCCACAAAGGATTGTTTGCTCTCCCATTAAATCCGATTTTACTTCGGCAACAAAAGATGAATTCAAAACTCCAGCTTTATGTCCACCAGTAGCAACTGCATACGCTTTTGCTTGTTCGAAACCTTCATTATTTGGGTCATTTTCAGGGTGAACCGCGATTAATGTTGGTACACCAAAACCTCTTTTATATTCTTCACGAACTTCAGATCCTGGACATTTTGGAGCACACATAATTACTGTGATGTCTTTACGGATTTGCATTCCTTCTTCAACAATGTTGAATCCGTGAGAATAAGATAATGTTGACCCATTTTTCATTAATGGCATAATTGCAGTAACAACTGCGGTATGTTGTTTGTCTGGTGTAAGGTTACAAACCAAATCAGCTGTTGGAATTAATTCCTCATAAGTTCCCACTTTGAAACCATTATCAGAAGCATTCAAAAATGAAGCTCTTTTTTCAGCAATTGCTTCAGCACGCAAAGCATAAGATATATCTAATCCTGAATCTCTCATGTTTAAACCTTGGTTTAAACCCTGAGCTCCGCAACCTACGATTACTACTTTTTTTCCTTTAAGTGCTTCTATCCCGTTTGAAAATTCAGATTGATCCATGAATTCGCAAACGCCTAATTGTTCTAATTGTAATCTAAGTGGTAATGAATTGAAATAATTTGCCATTGTCTAATTTTATTTTAATGTTTAATGATTCTTCTTTTCTAATTTTATTTTAACTCTTCTAATAATAAGGAGGAAATTTCCATTTTTTCTTTGGAAACTGAAATTCTTCCAGAACGAACAAATTGCATTATTCCGAAAGGTTTTAATTTTTTGTACAATTCTTCAATTTCAGAACGTTTTCCTGATTTTGAAATCACAAAAAAGTCTCTTGAAACGGTTACAATTTCAGAGTGACTTTCTTTGATTATGTTTTGTATTTGTCTTTCATCGAATAATAAACTAGATTCAATTTTAAAAATTGCTGTTTCTAAAAATATTGTTTCTTCGTCAACATGATAAAAAGCTTTTACTACTTCGATTTGTTTTTCGATTTGACCCACAATGTTTTTAACCCATTTTTCGGTGGTATCTACTACAATGATGAATCGTGAAATATTTTCTATTTCAGATTCGGATACATTTAGACTTAAAATATTGATGTGGCGTTTCAAGAATATTCCTGATATTCTATTTAATAACCCAACGTTGTTTTCTGAATATACAGAAATGGTGAATGTTTTATTTTCCATTTTTATTAGCTTAATCTCATATCTGAAACCGATGCTCCTGTAGGAATCATTGGAAATACATTATTTTCTTTTTCTATCATTACTTCAAGGAAATAGGATTCTTTTGATGCTAACATTTCGGCAACTGCAGCATCTAAATCTTCTCTTTTCGTAATTTTTTTTGACTTAATATGATATCCTTCTGCAATTGCAACAAAGTTAGGATTTATCATAATAGTAGAAGCATATCTTTTATCAAAAAACAATTCTTGCCATTGGCGAACCATTCCCAAAAATTCATTGTTAAGAACAACAATTTTTACTGGAACTTGTGTTTGAAAAATAGTTCCTAACTCTTGAATGTTCATTTGAAAACCACCATCACCAATAATAGCAACCACTTCACGATTGGGCATTCCCATTTTTGCCCCAATAGAAGCTGGTAAAGCAAATCCCATTGTTCCTAAACCTCCAGAAGTAATATTGCTTTTTGTTGAATTAAATTTCGCATAGCGACAAGCAAACATTTGGTGTTGTCCTACATCCGAAACGATTATAGCGTCTCCATTAGAATGTTTATTGATCATTTCTATAGTTTCTCCCATAGAAATTCCTGCATGTGAGGGACTTAATTCTTCTTCGATAACAGTATCAAATTCGATTTTATATTTTGCTTTAAATTCATTGTGCCAAGAATCGTGATTTTTATTTTCGATAAGCGGAATCAATGCTTGCAAAGATTCTTTTACATCTGCCAAAACTGCAACAGTAGTTTTTACATTTTTATCGATTTCTGAAGGATCAATTTCAAGGTGAATAACTTTAGCTTGTTTGGCATAAGTTGCTAAATTTCCGGTAACACGATCGTCAAAACGCATTCCAAGTGCAATTAAAACATCACATTCATTTGTCAATAAATTTGGACCATAATTTCCGTGCATTCCTACCATTCCAACATTAAGTGGATGATCTGTAGGCAATGCCGAAAGTCCTAAAATAGTCCAAGCAGCAGGAATTCCTGATTTTTCTATTAATTCTTTTAATTCCGCTTCCGCTTTACCAAGAATAATTCCTTGTCCAAATATAATATATGGTTTTTTAGCATTATTAATTAAATCAGCGGCCTCTTTTACTTTTTCAATATTTAAATTTGGTTTTGGATTGTAGCTTCTAATTCCTGTACACTTTTTATAGCTAAAATCAATTTCGTCAAATTGAGCATTTTTTGTAATGTCAATCAATACTGGTCCTGGACGACCTGATCGTGCGATATAAAAAGCTTTGGCTATTATTTCTGGAATTTCGTGAGCTTCCGTAATTTGATAATTCCATTTAGTAACTGGAGTCGAAATTCCGATAATATCTGTTTCTTGAAAGGCATCCGAGCCTAATAAATGCTTACCAACTTGACCTGTAATACAAACTATTGGAGTTGAATCTATTTGTGCATCTGCAATACCTGTAACCAAGTTTGTTGCTCCTGGTCCTGAAGTTGCAATGGCAACACCAACTTTACCAGTAGCTCTTGCATAACCTTGAGCAGCATGAGTAGCACCTTGTTCATGACGAACTAAAACGTGATGCAATTGATCTTGAAATTTATATAATTCGTCATAAACCGGCATAATAGCACCACCCGGGTAACCATAAACCAAGTTTACTCCTTCTTCAAGTAAACATCTAATTACGGCTTCAGCGCCTGATATTTTATTATTTTCCATTGATTAAATTTTTTCCTCTCCCAATCCCTCTCCAAAGGAGAGGGTGCCATTACTGGCAAATTGGAGTGTTTTGTTTGTATATTAATTTTATACTTTTTTGCTCAATTCCCCTTCGGGTTAGGAGGCTTTACTTATCCGTTACACATCCTGTTGATGCGCTTGAAACTGATCTTGCATATTTAAGCAAAACTCCTTTTGTTGCTTTCAAAGGAGGTTGTACCCAAGCTGCTTTTCTTTTAGCAAATTCTTCATCAGAAATTTTTAAATTGATAGTATTTTTAACCGCATCAATAGTGATTAAATCTCCGTTT
>CANCPC010000076.1 GCA_947379965.1 Flavobacteriaceae bacterium
AGTTGGACAGAAAAATCGCCAACAAACGTATTTTCCCTGCGATTGATTTGACTTCTTCAAGCACACGTCGTGATGATTTATTGCTTGACGCAAAAACCTTGCAAAGAATGTGGATTATGCGTAAATACCTTTCGGATATGAACCCTGTGGAAGCAATGGATTTCATCAATGATCGTTTCAAGAAAACGAAAAATAATGAAGAGTTCTTGATTTCGATGAATGATTAAAAAACAGATTTCATAATAGAGACGCACGTAGAGACACACGTAGAGACGCACTGAAGTGCGTCTCTACACAAATACAAACAAAAAAAGGTCCTCAAATTTGAGGACCTTTTTTATGAATCAAGAAGTTGAAATTTTTATTCTACTTCTTTCTGTATTCTTTTTTCTATTTGATCTATAGATTCTTTACGTTCGAACAACGCCATATAAAATCCATCAAATCCAGATTCTGAAGCCAATATTTTTTGATCTTTTATGAAATTAAATTGTTTACCAATTTCGGTAGTCAAGAATTTTTGAACCTGTTCTTGATTTTCCGAAGGTAAAATAGAGCAAGTGGCATAAACTAATTTTCCGCCTGGTTTTACAATTTTAGAATAATTTTCTAAAACCTCGGCTTGAACTTTACGAATATTATCGATGAATTCAGGTTGTAATTTCCATTTAGCATCAGGATTTCTTTTTAAAACTCCTAAACCACTACAAGGTGCATCAATCAAAACTCTATCTGCTTTTTCGTGCAGTTTTTTGATGATTTTTGTCGAGTCAATGATTCTATATTCAATATTGAAAGCACCGTCTCTTTTGGCTCTTAATTTTAATTGCTTCAATTTGCTTTCATACAAATCCATGGCAATTAATTGTCCTTTGTTTTCCATCAAAGCGGCAATATGCAGCGTTTTTCCTCCAGCGCCAGCGCAAGTATCCACGACGCGCATTCCTGGTTTTACATCAAGGAAAGCGGCAACAAGTTGTGAATTGGCGTCCTGAACTTCAAAAAAACCTTGTTTAAAAGCATCCGTCATAAATACATTCGCTCTTTCTTTCAGTACTAACGCATCCGGTTGATTGGGTAAAGGATCAGTTACAATGTTCAAATCCATCAAGATGGCTCTTAATTGATCTTTGGTAGTTTTTAGCGTATTGACTCTTAGGATTACTTTTGCTGGTTGGTTTTGAGCCGCTATTTCTGTAGCCCAAACTTTCTCTCCTAATTCTTTTACTCCTATTTCGTCCATCCAATCTGGGATAGATTCTTTTAGGGCTCTAACTTTCGAAAGTTCATCAAAACGTCCTTTTATTTTTCTTTCTGGAGTTCCTTCCAGTTGACGCCAGTCGGGTATAGGGTAGCCTCTTAAAACTGCCCAAACAGAAAACATTCTCCAAAGATTATCTCTGTCGAAAGGTTCTTTTACTTCGGCGATTTCGGCATATAATCTTTTCCAACGAACTACTTCGTAGATGGTTTCGGCAACAAATTTCCTGTCGGCACTTCCCCAACGTTTATCTTTTTTTAAGGCTCTTGCTACAACTTTGTCGGCATATTCGCCTTCGTTAAAAATTGCATTCAACGAATCTATTGTAGTATAAACTAAATTTCTGTGTAATCTCATTTTAAATAATTGAGGTGCAAAGGTACTATTAAATGATTGAATGTTTATTTTAAATTTTGAGCAAAAAAAAACACTGTGCAGAAGTCAGTGTTTATTTTGAGCTTTAATAAATATTTTAGTGAATTCTTGTTAATGTTGATTTCTCTGGTGGGTGAAGTACCATTGGATATTTTTCAATTTTAACTGAACTACTATCAAGACCAAAAGCACTTTCTTCGGACAAACTCATTTTTTTAATAAAGAAATAAGAGTTCATTACTAATTTTTCATGCCATCTAATATCACTATCATTCGACAAGAATTTTTCAGATAATACAAATTTGAAATCACCGATTATATTATTTTTATTCAATGATTCGTATCGACTTGTAATATCGACTTCGCCATTTTTCACCATGTCTTTAATTACATCTCGGAACATCAAATTGATTTTTGTCGGTTCTCTAAAACCTAAATTAAAATCGATACGATAAATATCATCTTTGGCAATTTCTGTTACTTTGTATTCTGTTTTATATGGAACAGATAATATATTAACATGCACGAACCAATATATATCGGCTCTTTTTGGTCTACTTTGTAAAATAGAATACATTACTTTTTCTTCAATTTCATCTGTTCTTCCTGCATTTGTCATATACACTAAATGCGTCGCGTATTTCGGTATAGATAAATCGGCACTTAGTTCAACAATAACTTTTTTGAATTCCCCAATTTTAACAATTTTTGTATAGCTCTTGTTAATTTTCTTGGCTAAATACCAGATTGTCATAACTGTAACTAGCATCAAAGCAATCAATAAAGTTACATAACCACCGTGAGAGAATTTTTTAAGATTGGCTATTAAAAAGCTAAATTCGATTGCTAAATAAATAGCAATTAGAGGCATAATAAAATACAATTTCACTCTTTTCATTATCAAATAAAAATTCAATAATACAGTGGTCATAATCATGCATAATATTATCGCTAAACCATAAGCATGTTCCATATTACTTGACTCTTCAAAGTGCAATACAACGCCAATACAACCCAATAATAATAACCAGTTTATGGATGGGATATACAATTGTCCTTTTAGTTCAGTTGGGTATTTAATTTTTACTTTTGGCCAAAAATTTAGTCGCATAGCTTCATTTATCAGTGTAAATGATCCACTAATAAGGGCTTGAGATGCTATAACTGCCGCAAGAGTAGCTATAACAATTCCTATTGGTTGAAACCAATCGGCCATAATTAAGTAAAATGGATTTCCGTTTGAACCACCTAAAGTTTGTAGTGTAACGCCTTCGTGGTGAATTAGATAGGCACCTTGCCCAAAGTAATTTAATACTAATGTTGTTTTAACAAAAACCCAACTAATTCTAATATTTTTTCGTCCGCAATGTCCCATATCCGAATACAAAGCTTCGGCACCGGTAGTACATAAAAATACAAAACCAAGTACATAAAATCCTTCTGGATGTATCGATAACAAATGATAAGCATAATAAGGATTTACTGCTTTTAGAACTTCTAAATGTTTTGAAATTTGTATAAGGCCTAATATTCCTAACATTCCAAACCAAATAATCATCATTGGAGCAAAAAATTTACCAACTAATTTAGTGCCAAATTGCTGGATAGTAAACAATATTACTAGAATTCCAATTACTATAGGAATTGTATTTATCTCTGGATAAAAAGTTCTAATTCCTTCAACGGCAGAAGATACTGAGATGGGTGGAGTTATGATTCCATCGGCAAGTAATGCACTTCCTCCGATGATTGCAGGAACAATTAACCATTTAATTTTTGTTTTCTTAACCAGTGCATACAAAGCAAAAATACCGCCCTCACCATGATTGTCTGCACTTAAAGTGATGACTACATATTTAATTGTAGTTTGTAAGGTTAGTGTCCAGAAAACACATGAAATACCTCCTAAAACAATGTCTGCATTTATTACGTAATCACCAATGATGGCTTTCATTACATACAAAGGTGATGTTCCAATATCACCATAAATTATTCCTAACGAAATTAATAGACCTCCTAATGTTAACTTACTGTGTAAATCTTTATGCGAAACGCTCATGTATATTTATATAAAAAACTGGACAAATCTAATCTTTTTAAAGATATTATTGTTAGTTAGTTAATAAATAAATAAAAAATAACATGGTCGATACGTCCATGTTATTTTTTAGTACAAAAAGAAGTTATTGTCTTCTATTTTCAGTTCTAGGTGAAGAAGCGTTTTCTTTAGTAGTTTGTGTGTTTTGTGTTCTTTGCTGAGTGGAAGGAGATAGTGATGCTACTCTATTTTGAGAAGGATTACCTTGTGGTTGCGCACTTTGTTGAGTGCTTGTTCTTGAGGCATTAACTCCGTTTTGAGAATAATCCCTTTGAGGTTGCGTATTTACTCTTGGAGAATCCGTTCTATTTTGAGAATAATCCCTTTGATGCTGCGTATTTTGTTGTGTATTTACTCTTGGCGAATCCGTTCTGTTTTGAGAGTAATCTCTTTGAGGCTGCGTATTTTGTTGTGTATTTACTCTTGGAGAATCCATTCTATTTTGAGAATAATTCCCTTGAGATTGTGTATTTGCTCTAGGATTTTCAGTTCTATTTTGAGAATAATTCCCTTGAGATTGTGTATTTCCTCCTTGATAATCATTTTTGTTTGGAGAAAAACCGCCATCATTTCTTGAACCACCATTTCTCTCACTTCTTCTTTGATCTAATTCATGACGATTGTTAACGTCTGAATTTCTTCTCGAAAAGGAGTAATCAGGATGTTGTTTTTCATAACTATTAGAACGTCTAGAATTGCTATAAAGTGAAATTGCTACGCTACTTCTTCTATAATCGCCATAATTGTATTGGTTATACGAATTTATAGAATTACGCATATTATTTCGGTATCTAAAAACAGGAAATGGATTCCAAGCATAAAAATAACTTGGGTAAAAATTAAAATTCCATGCTGAATAATAAGGACGATAATTCGAAAGCCAAAATGCACCAAAAATAGAAGGAGTGCTATAGTATACGGGTTGGTATATGTAATTTTGACCATACAAATACGAATCACCAACAATTTGAACATTCACTTTGTTATAATTATCTTTTTCTACAATTATAGTTGCCACATCTTGATAGGTATTACGAGCAAGAACATCCTGAATAATGATAACGTGAGTTTGATTTTCCATAGACTCGATTACGCGTAAATAATCTACTTGGTTATCATTGTTCAAATCTAAATTTGAGATTTGAAGATTTGGATCATTTAAACGGCGTTCAAAATCTTGAAGATTTTCAGAATCACCAAAAATTGAAGCAACCGCTTTTAAATCTAAATTATCACTAATTTCTGAATTAGTAGCATTAATTATCGTTCTATTTTGAGCATCAATTTGTAGTGCAAATATAAAAGTCAATAGGGAGCAAAAAAGAAGTTTTGTTTTCATGATTTAGAGTATTAATTTTCTATAAAATGAATATTCAATTTCTATGCCAATAAATTAATTGTTTCTGTTAATATAATTTTTTAAATAAAAAAAAGCCAAGTAATTAGCAAATTATCACTTGGCTTTGTAAAATTTAAAAAGATTAAAAACTATTATTTTTTAGGTCCTTTATCTCGATATTGTTGAAGTAATTTTCTATTGAAATTTTCTTCGGCCCTTTTGAGCTTTATAATTTTCAACGAAGGAATAATTCCTTTTAAACTAGCTATAAATTTCTTTCTTGATAAGTATAATTCAGCTTCATTACTTTCTATTTGAGCAAGAAGGATAGTAGCTTCTTTTTCGCTCATTTTATCTAATGTATCATCCTCTAATTTATCTTTTATCGATTTTTTTTCTTGATGTCTTAATCCAAATTGCTTATCATCAAATACATTATATAATGGCCAAAATCTGCTAGCTTCCTCAGGAGTCAATGCTAACTCAGTAGTAATAAAACCAACTTTTAAAGCTTTTATTTGTTCTCTTTTTTCAAAAAAATTAGGTTGAGCAAACGCATGAATTGAAAGTAAAATAAAGAGGATTAGAAATATTTTTTTTGTTTTCATTTTCTTTTAGTTTAATATATAAAGTTCTAAATTTTTGTTTGTAGAAAGTTCGTCTTCAATATTTTTTTCTTCAATATTTAAATTTGCATTCATTTTTTGAATATCTTTTTCATCCAAAAGATTTACTAAATCCGCATCGGATACTGAAGAATTGTAAGTTATATAATTTTCTAATGATGCCGAATCAATATCCGAAGAATGACTAATGTAGTTAATATATCTAGGAATTAATAAAGACAGAACTAAGACCGCTACAGCAGCAATTATCCAGGTTTTTGTTTTTGAAAAGATAGAAATAACTTTTGGTTCATCTTTTTGTAATTTTTGTAAAATAGATACAGAAAAATTCTCAAAATAATTCTCTGGGGTTGTAAAACCTGATTTAATTTTTGGTTCGTTTTCTAATTTGAGTGTGTTCATAATTTTTTATTAGACTTTTTTTAAGTCATAAGGTTTAATTCGTTGTCACAAAGGCTTCAATTTTTTTTACTGCATGATGATAGGAAGCTTTCAAAGCTCCTACAGATGTTCCTAAAATCTCTGATATTTCTTCATATTTTAATTCTTCAAAATATTTCATCTTAAAAACTAATTGTTGTTTTTCGGGTAATGATACAATTGCTTTGTGTAATTTTATTTGAATTTCATTTCCATCAAAAAAAGCATCTGCTTTCAAATTATCAATCGCTTTATTTTGTAATGCTTCTGAAGAAACACCATTTTTTTTTGCTTTCTGATTTAAAAAAGTCAAAGCTTCGTTGGTCGCAATTCGGTATATCCAAGAAAATAGTTTACTTTCTCCTTTAAATTTTTTTAGATTTTGAAATACTTTAATAAACGTGTTTTGTAAAACATCATCTGTATCATCGTGGTTCAATACAATATTCCGTATATGATTATAAAGAGGTTTTTGATAGTCGTTCAATAGTTTTTCAAACGCTTGATTTTGCGTTTTAGAGTTTAATAATTTTTGAATAAATTCCTGTTCCTCTTGCAAAGCTATTATTTATTAATTTTAGAATGGGATTTATCAAATAGGTTTAATCAATGAAAAAATATATTTTCAGGAAGTTTTTAGTTAGTATTTGAAGTTACTGAAATTTCATCTTTAGTTATTTCGTCAGTTATTGGTTTTTTAATATGACGATTGGTTTTACAGGAATGATAATTTCAGTGATCCACTTTGAAGGATTTTTTGTATCTGCAGTACCTTGTTTGCGTATTTCAATAAATGAATATAGATTGTCTTTTCTAATATTGTTTTTTGTTAAGTACTCTTTTGTTTTAGCTAAAGCATTTATTCTATGCGAATAATTTCCCGAAAGGGTTGTCTTTACCGCTTGATAAGCTTGTGTTTTATTAAATAAAATATTGCTTCCAGTGGCAGTAGAAATTGAATCTTTTATAGGAATACAAATAGATACTTTACTTAAATTATGTATTGTATCATAGGTATGATAAATTATGAAAGGTTTTCCATTTGTGGTTATATTATTTTTATTACAATAGTTGATGATTTTTGGAAATACAATTTCCGAATTTTTATCAACTTTTGATATTTCGCTAGTGAATGTTTGAGCTAAATAGAAACTTTTTGGCATTGAAATTTCACCTTCTACTTTTGCTGAATAGGTGTTAATTTCAAAAACTAATTTTTTGTTTAAATTTTCTAAACTTTTTTCTAACATATTACCCAAAATTCCTTTGATTCCACCACTAAACAGGGTTAAGATTTTATAGGAGAAATTCATATAACCTGAAGTTTTCCATATTACTTTTGTTCCTCCGATGGTGTCTTTAAAAGCGAAATTAACATCAGAAATAGTACCATTGTAGTTCATTTTTTGAACAATACTTTCATTTTCTTTTAATTGTATTGTTTTAATTTCACCCTCTCCTTCTTTTCCATTCCAAGAAAATGAACTTCCCTGACCAATTGTATTTGGAGAATTAGTTATCGTTATTCCAGGATCTTCGACAGCCCAAGAATTCCATGATTTCCAATTATTATTGTCATTTAAATAACTGTAAACTAATGTTTTTGGAGAGTTAATGACTTTACTTCTCTCCAAAGTAAAATCTCCCTTCAGGGTTGCAACAAAAATTAATAAAGCAAATAAGCTAAGAAGAAACAGCAAAAATAAATATTTTAAAATTCTCATAAAGAGTAGGTTTTCTGATGTAAATTAATAAATTTTATTACTATTTTAAGTATCTTAAAGAATATAATAAGTATAAAATTTTAGTAAGAATCTTTAATTTTAAAACGCTTTATTAATTCCATAATTGATTATGGTTTTTAATTTTTCAGTAAATGATAAAAGTTATTAATTGTAATAAAAATTATCGTTTGAAAAATATTTTAATAGCAAATAAAATCGCAATAAAAAGTATAAATCCAAGTAAAATCTTGTAATTATCTTTATAAAATGTTTTGTGCAAATTCGCATCTTTTCTATAAGCATAAATCATCGCGATAACAAAAGCAACAAAAAAAACGACTCCAAATAACAATTGTCCTTTACTAAACATATTTTAAAATATTTTTACAAATTTATGAAATTGTTTAGGAAAAGTTACTAATTTGCTCTTTCATTTAATTAAATAAAATTATGCAAAAACAAATCAAAGCCGTCAAGGAATTTCATACCGCCTTTGTCATTGGTCATAGTGAATCGCCAATCGCCGATTTGGGTGAATCTAAATATATGCTGCGTTATAACTTGATGAAAGAAGAAAACGAGGAATATCTTGAAGCAGTTCAAAACAATGATTTAATTGAAATTGCTGACGCACTTGGAGATATGATGTACATTCTTTGCGGGACAATTATCGAACATGGATTACAACATAAAATCGAAGAAGTTTTCGACGAAATTCAACGCTCTAATATGAGTAAATTGGGCGAAGACGGAAAACCTATTTATCGTGAAGACGGGAAAGTGATGAAAGGACCTAATTATTTCAAACCAGATTTCACTAAAATACTTGGTATTTAGTAGATTACGAATTTTACAATACAGAAAAAAAGGAAAAAAGCAGTTTAAAAATGAAATAAATCATCTTTAAATTGCTTTTTTTATCTGTCAAATGCAATCTGAAAATTAAACTTTAACTGTCCAGCCAAAAGTATCTTCTGCCAATTTTTGTTGAATTTTCGTCAATTTATCTTTAAGTTGTAAAGCAATTGAGTTTTCAATTTTTGGCAATTCATGATATACATCTTGATACGAAAATCCTGAAATTGGACTTACAACCGCAGCTGTTCCAGCCCCGAAAATTTCTTTCAAACTTCCGTCTTCGGCAGCATCAACAAGTTCTGAAGCTAAAACCGAACGAACTTCGGTTTCAATACCTTCTCTTTTAGCTAAATCAAGAATACTTTTTCTAGTTACACCATCAAGAATTCTTTCACTTGTTGGAGCAGTAAATAAAGTATCATTTATTCTGAAAAATAAATTCATTGTACCGGCTTCTTCCAATTTGGTATGCGTAGCGTCATCTGTCCAAATAATTTGTTGAAAACCTTCTTTGTTAGCCAAATTAGTAGGATAGAATTGTGCTGCATAATTTCCAGCCGCTTTTGCAGCTCCAATTCCGCCATTTGCAGCTCTACTGTAATGTTCTGCAATAATAACTTTTACATCACCTGAATAATAGGCTTTTGCAGGTGATAAAATAATCATGAATTTATAATCATCAGAAGGATTTGCAATTACTCCAGTTCCCGTAGCAACCATAAATGGTCGAATATATAATGAACTTCCATTCTCTTTTTTTACCCAATTTCTTTCTAAATCTAACAATTGTTTTAAACCTTCCATGAAAATTTCTTCAGGAACTTCTGGCATCGCCATTCTTGAAGCAGAGCTATTGAATCGTTTGTAATTTTCTATAGGTCTAAAAAGCCATACGTCTTCATTAGCATCTTTATAGGCTTTCATTCCTTCAAAAATCGCTTGACCATAATGAAAAACTTTTGCTGAAGGGTCTAATAAAAATGGAGCATAAGGTTTAATTATTGGTTTTTGCCATTCACCATTTGTAAAATCACATTCAAATAAATGATCGGTAAAAATTTCGCCAAAATTCAAATGATCAAAATCTACTTCATTTATTTTTGAAGTTAGGGCTTTTATTATTTCAATTTTGTTCGTTTTTGTAGTGCTCATAATTGATTATTATGTTTTTAAAATATTTTTATATAATGGAATAATCCTAGATATTGAGATTCTTTTTTTAAAAATACCTTTTGCAAAATTAAATAAAAACTAGCATATTCCTTGCTAAAAAAACATTAATTAAAGTGTTTAACTGCGATTTGTTTATATTATAAAAATTCTATAAAAAGTATGGGTAATTTTATGATATTTATAAAAATAGTTCCATTTTTGGAAACTAAACCTATTTGTTTTTTAATTAATTTTGGACAGATTGTAAATTATTGCAAGTAAAACACCTAAATCAATTTTGGAAAGAGAAATAATTAAAACCCGTGATGGCTCTTCAACAATCCATATTAAGGATTGGGATGAATGCTATCATTCTAGATTTGGAGCCATACAGGAAGCGCAACATGTATTTATAAAAAACGGACTTTCCTTATTCGAAAACCGTTCCGTTTCAATTCTTGAAATTGGTTTTGGTACCGGTTTGAATGCTTTTATTACTTTTTTAGAATCACAAAAACTAAATCAGAAAATAGATTATATAGGTGTTGAAGCCTATCCAATTTTAGCCCAAGAAGTTAAGTTATTGAATTATGTATCCGAATTGAAAGCTGAAACTCAAAGATCTATTTTTGAAAAAATGCACGAATGCAATTGGGATGAAAAGATAGCATTGAGGGTTGATTTTAATTTAACCAAACGGAATCAATTTTTTGCAGCTATTGATGATTTTGAAAAGTTTGATTTAATCTATTTCGATGCTTTTGGATACGATGTTCAACCTGAATTATGGAGTGCCGAAATTTTCGAAAAAATGTATAATTCACTAAAAAAAAATAGTGTATTAGTTACTTATGCAGCTCGAAGTGTTATAAAAAGAAGTATGTATGATGCAGGATTTATAGTCGAAAAATTACCAGGAGCACCCGGAAAACGAGAAATGTTTAGAGCGAGAAAAGGTTAATTTCAGTTGTTTATTTTTTATTTTTAAATGCAATATAAAGCATAATACTTCGTTAAATAGTAATGATTCCGTATAAAATACTTGTAGTTTTACTTGATTTTTAAAATTTGCTTTTAACCTTTAATCTAAAATAAGTATGTCGAAGTTAATGTTTGATTACACAAAGTCAATACTCGAAAGAGTAAGTTTTGATGCAATACTTTTTTGCAAAGAATTAGAAAAAGCGATTAGATCATTACTGCCTTATGAAATGGAGCAATTAAGAGAATGGTTGTTAAATTTTATAATCGAAAAGCCAGAATTAAAGCAATCTTTGCTAATTGTAAAACTATAAATACATAGGTGATTGAATAAAGACCCTCTTTTTATTTTTTTTGTATTGGGCTTATTATTTGCACATTCTGAAAAGTAATAGCTCCTTTTACAACTCCAGAAATAGTATTTCTGAGCGCATCAATTATATGAATCTTTAATTCACTTTTAGGATAAATTAAACTAACTTCTCGTGCTGGTTTTGGTTCCTTAAAATGTCTTAATTTCAGTTGATCTTTTTCCTTTAAATCTAATGTGTGCAAGTAGGGAAGCAGCGTGGTTCCAAGACCTTCATCAGCTAGTTTTATTAAGGTTTCAAAGCTACCGCTTTCTAATTGAAAATTATTTTCAGAGGCATAATTTTGATTTTTACATAAATTTAAAATCCCATCTCTGAAACAATGTCCATCTTGTAATAGCAAAATAGTACTAAGATTTAAATCAGAAATTTCAATTTCATTTTTATTTTCAATTGCATAATTATCAGGAATATAAGCTACAAAAGGTTCAAAATAAAGAACTATTTCTTTAATTTTTTCATCTTCTAATGGGGTAGCAGCAATTGCTGCATCTAGGTGACCGTTTTTTAAACGAAGAATTATTTCATCTGTATTCAATTCTTCAATGATAAGTTTTACTTTTGGATATTTTTTTATAAAATTATTTAAAAACATTGGCAATAGAGTTGGCATAATGGTTGGAATTATTCCAAGCTTAAATTCACCACCAATGAACCCTTTTTGATATTCTACGATATCTTTTATTTTCCCCGCTTCGTTTACAATATTTTTGGCCTGAGTTACTATTTTAAGACCAATATCGGTAAGTTGAATTGGCTTTTTCGTTCTATCAAAAATTTGAATATTAAGTTCTTCCTCTATTTTTTGAATTTGCATGCTTAATGTAGGTTGAGTTACAAAGCATTTTTCGGCTGCAAGAGTAAAATTTTTGTATTCAGCAACAGCTAAAACATATTGTAATTGAGTAATTGTCATGAAAATAGTATTTTATTATGCAAATATAAAAAACTATCATTTTTTATTATGATTGTTTTTTAAAAAAATTCTA
>CANCPC010000077.1 GCA_947379965.1 Flavobacteriaceae bacterium
TGCTATTTTTAATAGCACTTTTTTTATGAAAAGATTTCTGTAACTATGGAGTTTTTTTTTAATGATTAAGAATACTTGTGCAAATAATGTCTTATTTCCTAAATCTTAAATTTTAAATAAATTATCTTTGCCAACTGAAAATGCATTTATGAAATGAGTCGAACAAATCTTTAAAAAAAAAGAGATTATTGGCAAATTACATCTGGCAATAAAAACAATATAAAAGACAGATGATTTTTAATTTATTACAAAAAGATTCCCATTCGAAAGCTAGAGCAGGAAGTATAACTACTGATCATGGCGTAATTGAAACCCCAATTTTCATGCCCGTTGGTACTGTTGCTTCTGTAAAAGGAGTGCATCAGCGCGAATTGAAAAACGATATTAATCCTGATATTATTCTTGGTAATACCTACCATTTATACTTGCGTCCTCAAACTGAAATTCTTGAAAAAGCCGGTGGTTTACACAAATTTATGAATTGGGATCGTAATATTTTGACGGATTCTGGTGGTTATCAAGTATATTCACTTTCAGCTAATAGAAAAATTAAGGAAGAAGGCGTTAAGTTCAAATCGCATATTGATGGTTCGTATCACGTTTTTACACCCGAAAATGTAATGGAAATTCAACGTACTATTGGTGCCGATATCATTATGGCATTCGACGAATGTACCCCTTATCCGTGTGATTATCGATATGCTCAAAAATCAATGAAAATGACTCATCGTTGGTTGGATAGGTGTATTAATCATTTAGAAAAAGTACCTACAAAATATGGTTACGATCAAACTTTTTTTCCGATTGTTCAAGGAAGCACTTATAAAGATTTACGTCAACAATCTGCTGAATATATAGCGAATTCTAATCAACAAGGGAATGCCATTGGAGGACTTTCGGTAGGGGAACCAGCTGAAGAAATGTATGCCATGACCGAAGTGGTTTGTGAAATTCTACCCGAAGATAAACCTCGTTATTTAATGGGAGTTGGAACTCCAATAAATATTCTGGAAAATATTGCCTTAGGAATTGATATGTTCGATTGTGTTATGCCAACACGGAATGCTCGAAATGGAATGTTATTTACTGCAAACGGAACAATAAATATTAAAAACAAAAAATGGGAAGCTGATTTTTCACCTTTAGATCAAATGGGGCATACATTTGTAGATATAGAATATACAAAAGCCTATTTGCGTCATTTGTTTGCTGCCAACGAATATTTAGGAAAACAAATAGCTACAATTCATAATCTTGGTTTTTATATGTGGTTGGTTCGTGAGGCTAGAAAGCATATCTTAGCCGGAGATTTTACTACCTGGAAAGAAATGATGGTTCGAAATATGAGCCAGAGATTGTAAATAAGTTTAACTGTTTAATCGATAATTCGGTTAAACAATTGAACAATTAACCGAATAAATAGTAAATGAACATAATAGACAAATACATCCTAAAAAAATACTTAACCACTTTTTTGGTTATGTTAGGCTTATTTGCGCCTATCGGAATTGTAATTGATGTTTCCGAAAAAATCAATTTCTTAATCGAAAACAAAGTTCCTTTTATACCTATTGTTGTCTATTATTACAATTTCACGGTTTATTGGTGTAATTTATTATTTCCTATATTTTTATTTTTATCCGTGATTTGGTTTACCTCAAAATTAGCCAATGATACTGAAATTATAGCCCTATTAAGTTCTGGAATTTCATTCACTAGATTCATGAGGCCTTATTTAATTGGAGCTACAATTGTTTCGGTTTTTGTATTGTTAATGGGTTTTTTTATTGTTCCAAAATGTAGTGAAGGATTTAATAGTTTCAGATACACCTATCTTGTTTCGGGCGGAAAAGAGGTTATGACAGGGCAAAATACCGATGTGTATCGACAAATTAGTAATGATCAATTTATCTATGTAAATAGTTTTAATAATGAAACTAAGACTGCATTTAATTTTAGTTTAGAGAAATTCAATAACCAAAAATTAGAATACAAAATTACCGCTAGTAGAATACAATGGAATCCTAAACTTAAGAATTATACAATGTATGATTATACGAAAAGGACTGTTGGTGAACTAGGAGATAAGATTGAAAAATTAGATAAAAAAGATTCTAAATTTAATTTTGATTTAGAAGACTTAACTCCTGTTATCTATATTGCAGAAACCTTACCTTTAGGTAAATTAATTCATTTTATTGATAAAGAAAGACTTAAAGGATCGTCTAGTATCAATGTTTATTTGGTTGTTTTGTATAAAAAGTATAGTATTCCGGTTTCGGCATTTATTCTTACCATTATTGCTGTTGCTGTTTCCTCAATGAAGCGAAGAGGAGGAATGGGACTCAATTTAGCCATTGGAATTGCGCTGGCATTTGCCTTTATATTTTTCGATAAAATTTTTGGAGTATTAGCAGAAAAATCAAGTATTCCTCCGTTATTAGCGGTCTGGTTACCCAATATTATTTTCGGAATTTTAGCAATTTTTTTATTACGAAATGCAAAACGATAAATTAGGTAGTTATTTAAATCTCCACCTAATAGTTTTTATTTGGGGATTTACTGCAATATTAGGGGCGTTAATAACCATTAATTCCGAAGCTATAGTTTGGTATCGAATGCTTTTTGCAGCAATATTTCTGGGGTTATATCTCCTTTTTTCGAAGCAATCTTTTCGAGTTCCTGTTAAAGAATTTTTTAAATTAATATTTGTCGGATTGTTAATTGCATTGCATTGGGTGTTTTTTTTTAAAGCAATTCATGTTTCCAATGTTTCGGTTACGCTATCTATTTTTTCTTTGGGTGCTTTTTTCACCTCGATACTTGAGCCTATTTTTTATGGTCGAAAAGTGCTTTGGTATGAAGTGTTTTTTGGACTCATAATTATTGCAGGTTTGTTTATAATTTTGCAGGTTAAAGCCAATTACTTAGATGGAATTTTTTATGCTTTATTCGCACTAATCATGGGTGTTGTATTTACTTTATTAAACGGAAAATTAGTCGAAAAACACGAATCAACAGTTATTTCCTTTTACGAATTTTTATCAGGAACCTTTTTTATTAGCTTGTATTTCTTGATTCAGCAGGATTTTAAGGCTAGTTTTTTTACTTTAACGATGAAGGATTGGATTTTAATTTTAATTTTGTCTTCGATTTGTACCGCCTATGCATTTACAGCTGCCGTAAAAGTGATGCGTAAATTGACGCCCTATACTGTTATGCTAACCACAAATTTAGAACCAGTTTACGGTATTATTTTGGCTTACTTTATTATTGGAGGGAAAGAAAAAATGAGTTCCCAATTTTATATTGGAGCTCTGATAATAGTAATTACGGTCATATTAAATGGAATAATAAAAAACAATAATTTATGTACAAAAACAAAAAAGTAGTCGTTGTTCTGCCTGCTTACAATGCAGAAAAAACCTTAGAAAAAACCTTTGTAGAAATCCCCATGAATCTTGTTGATGAGATTATTTTGGTAGATGATAATAGTATTGACGAAACCTACGCTTTAGCCAAAAAATTAGGAATTCATCATGTTATTCGCCATGAAACGAATAAAGGATATGGCGGAAATCAAAAAACATGCTACAATAAATGTAAAGAATTAAACGCTGATATTGTTGTTATGCTTCATCCAGATTATCAATATACTCCTTTGTTAATTGATGCAATGGTAAGTATAATTGGAAATGATTTATATCCAGTTGTCTTTGGTTCACGTATTTTAGGAAAAGGAGCTTTGAAAGGTGGAATGCCTTTGTACAAGTATTTTTTCAATAGATTACTTACTTTTTTTCAAAATACATTGATGAATCAAAAACTTTCTGAATATCATACCGGTTTTAGATCGTTTGATATGAAAGTGCTGAACTCCGTAAATTACGAAAAATGCTCTGATGATTTTGCTTTCGATAACCAAATTGTTGCTCAAATTTGTGATAAGGGTTTCGAGGTGGGCGAGGTTACTTGTCCTACAAAATATTTTCCTGAAGCTTCGTCAATCAATTTCAAAAGAAGCAGCATTTATGGTTTACACGTAATTTTAGTTTCGATTAAATATTTTTTACATAAAACCAAAATCATTAAATGGGATCTTTTAGCATAAGTAAATTCAAAAATAACTATGGATTAATACTCTTAGTTTTAAGCTGTGTATTATTTCCATTAGCTATAGGAACGGTTCATTTGTTTGATTGGGATGAGGTAAATTTTGCCGAAATCGCCCGTGAAATGATCGTGAATAAAAATTATCTAAATGTTCAAATAAATTTTCAACCTTTCTGGGAAAAACCACCATTGTTTTTTTGGTTTCAAGCTATTTCAATGAAAATTTTTGGGATCAATGAGTTTGCTAGTAGATTTCCGAATGTACTTGTAGGAATAACATCGATAATGACCCTTTATTACATTGGAAAGAAATTTATATCAGATAAATTCGCCTTTATTTGGGCGCTTTGTTATTTAGGAAGTTTATTGCCTCATTTCTATTTTAAATCAGGGATTATAGATCCGTTGTTTAATTTATTCATCTTCCTATCGCTTTATTTTATTTATTTATATCAACTCGATTATAACAAAAAGGCTCTTGTTTTCGCCTCTGTTTTAGCGGGTTTAGCTGTCTTAACAAAAGGTCCTGTGGCCGTTTTGATTATTCTTTTGGTGGTGTTCTTTTATATTATTTATAAATGGAAAACTATTAAAATTAAGTTTTTAGACTTGGTTTTGGCAGCGTTTATAATTTGTGTTATCACCTCCTTTTGGTTTATGTCTGAAATTATAAATGGTGGCGGAATCGAATTGTTTAAAGAGTTTATTGCGTATCAAATTAGACTTTTCTCCACTTCTGAAGCAGGTCATGGCGAACCTTTTTACTATCATTTTATTGTTTTATTTTTTGGATGTTTTCCTATTTCATTGATTGCGTTTCCTTATATTCTAAAAAAGAATTTCTTGGATACGAAGTCTATTTTAGTGAAAGATTTTTATACACTGAATTTTATCTTGTTTTGGGTCGTCTTAATTTTATTTTCGATAACAACTACAAAAATTGTCCATTATTCGTCTTTATGTTATTTTCCTTTGTCCTTTATGGCGGCTTATATTTTGTACCAAAACATAAATGAAAAAAGAACCTTACACAAATTATCCTTTGTTTTATTAACTTTTGTTGGCGTTTTATTGGGCATGATTTTTACAGCATTACCTTTGATTATAAAATTTAAAGCTAATTTTATTCCGTTTATTAAAGATAAATTTGCTGTGCAAAACATTCTTTTACCGGTTCAATGGGGCGGTTTCGAATATTTAATAGGTATTTCGTATCTTGTTTTATTAGTGATCGTTTTGATTAAACTGAAGAATAATATTCAATATATCATTCATTTATTTTTGATGAATGCTATAATGTTAAATTTACTAATGATTTTTATTGTTCCAAAAATAGAGCAACATACCCAAGGTAGTTTAATTGAATTTTTTCAAAAGCATCAAAATCCAGCCGAATATGTGACCACATATGGTTTTAGAAGTTATGCTAAGTTTTTCTATACAAATAAGCAAAAACCTCAAAATTTAAATGCACTTGATGAGGAATGGTTAATCAATGGAAACATCGATAAACCGGTTTATATTGCTTGTAAAATGTTTGATAAAGAAAAAGTACTTCAACTAAAGAACATTCAATTATTATACGAAAAAGGAGGTTTTGTTTTCTTCGTTAGAAATAAATAAACTAAGATTATTAAATTTTAGTTTGGTGAAACAAGGAAGGGATTGTTTTATCAAACCAATTTGTTTTTATAGACCTGAACATTAAATAAGAGAGGATAAAAGAGGAAATTCCGATAATCCCTCCGAAGGCTACATCTACAAAAAAATGTTGCGAAAGATATACTCGTGAATAAGCAACTAAACAAGCAATAGTTGCAAATGTGATTTGTAAGTTTTTCTTTTTGAAAACATAAGCCAAGAACATAAAAATAGCAAAGGCAGTTGTAGAATGTCCTGAAGGAAAAGAATTATAGAAATGCAATATTTCTCCAGGAACATAATAAAGTTCATCAGGGCCAAAAGACTTTGAAGGTCGAAGTTCATCAAAATAAGCTGCTTTTTTCAATAATTGGCTTATGAATCCAGAAATTAGAAATGTCGATATTCCTATAAAAACATTTCGGATTTTGATAAAAAATAAAAGTACAAATAAGATAAATCCAGCAAATAATCCGTCTCCAACATTTGTGAAGTATTTAAAAAAAGTATCCCAAAAAGGAGAATGAAATTGATTTACAAATAAATGCAATGGTTTTTTTCCAAATGTTATTACCCCAAGAAGTGCTGTACTTATAAAGGTTAAACAAATTATAAGAAACGATTTTAAGTCTAAAAGTAAATTCTTCATAGTAATTATTAGGTAAATCTGGCTTGGTATAAAAAAATCAAAAATAATTAATTTTTGAATTTCTGCAAATGTAACTAATTAATAGTCTTTTGAAATGTATTTGGTATTACTTTAGTATTAATTAATACTAAAGAATATATTAAGAATTCACTTTATTTTTGGATTTTAGCCCCTTGATTTTCATTAATTATTAAAAATTACTTTTATTCAAGATATTAAATTTTATCTTTGCTATCCGAACAAAATAAATGGAACAAACCACATGGAATATTTAGATTTTGAACTTCCGATAAAAGAACTTGAAGACCAGTTGGATAAATGTCTTGTTATTGGGCAAGAGTCAGACGTTGATGTAACGAATACTTGTAAACAAATTACCAAAAAGCTAGAAGAAACCAAAAGACATATATATAAAAACTTAACTGCTTGGCAGCGTGTACAATTATCAAGACATCCTAATCGACCTTATACTTTAGACCATATCAACGCACTTTGCGGCGATACTTTTCTAGAGCTTCACGGCGATAGAGGTTTTAAGGACGATAAAGCTATGATTGGTGGTTTAGGTAAAATAGATGGTCAATCGTTTATGATCATTGGTCAGCAAAAAGGATATAATACTAAAACGCGTCAATATAGAAATTTTGGAATGCCAAATCCAGAAGGGTATCGTAAGGCACTTCGATTGATGAAAATGGCCGAGAAATTCGGAATCCCAGTTTTGTCTTTAGTTGATACTCCGGGAGCTTTCCCAGGAATTGAAGCTGAAGAACGAGGACAAGGAGAGGCAATTGCTAGAAATATTTTCGAAATGGTACGTTTGAAAGTGCCTATTATTGTTGTTGTAGTTGGTGAAGGTGCTTCGGGTGGAGCATTAGGAATAGGTGTTGGGGATAAAGTATATATGTTAGAAAATACCTGGTATTCGGTTATTTCTCCAGAATCTTGTTCTTCTATTCTTTGGAAAAGTTGGGATTATAAAGAACAAGCAGCCGAAGCCTTGAAATTGACTTCTGCAGATATGAAAAAACAAAAATTAATTGATGATATTATTCCTGAACCTCTTGGAGGAGCTCATTATGATAGAGAATCTACCTTTAAAACATTAGAGCAATATATTATGAAAGGGTATAAGGAGTTGAAAGACTTATCAACAGAAGAATTAGTGGCCCAAAGAATGGATAAATACTGTAATATGGGTGATTTTAAAGAGTAAAATGATAAAAACTTACTTTTAATCCGAAGCCTTACAGCTTCGGATTTTTTTTTGGTTATTAACAAAAAAACAATGTTTATAAACAATTTTTTGTAATAAGTCAATAGTAAAGTTTTTTAAATTTTGGTTACTTTCGCTCTATGGAAAATGTGAAAAATATATACCCACAAAGAGTTGATAAAGCAACTATCATAAATCTTGAAAAAGGAAAATTACCTCCTCAGGTTATCGACCTAGAAGAGGCTGTGCTTGGTGCGATGATGATTGATAAAAAAGGGGTAGATGAAGTAATTGATATTTTACAACCTGATGCTTTTTATAAAGAAGGCCACAAATATATTTTTGAAGCTATCGTTCAATTGTTTACCGATACGCAACCAATTGACTTATTAACGGTATCGGCCCAGTTGCGTAAAAATGCAAAATTAGACTTGGCAGGAGGTGATTTTTACCTCATTCAACTTACGCAAAAAATATCTTCATCAGCCCACATTGAATTCCACTCGAGAATCATTCTTCAAAAATACATTCAGCGTAGTTTGATTCGAATTTCTTCAGATATCATTGAAGAGTCTTATGATGAAACAACCGATGTTTTTGATTTATTGGACAAAGCCGAGTCAAAGCTATACGAAGTTACACAAGGAAATATAAAACGTAGTTCAGAAACCGCTCAGAGTTTAGTATTACAAGCCAAAAAACGAATCGAAGAAATTGCTAATCAAAAAGGGTTAAGCGGAGTAGAAACTGGCTTTACAAAACTAGACGCTATTACTTCGGGTTGGCAACCTAGTGATTTGATCATTATAGCTGCCAGACCGGGTATGGGTAAAACCGCCTTTGTACTTTCTATGGCTCGTAACATTGCCATTGATTTTGGTCATCCTGTAGCATTGTTTTCACTTGAGATGTCCTCTGTTCAGTTGATCACAAGGCTAATTTCATCCGAAACGGGATTGTCATCCGAAAAATTACGAACAGGAAAATTAGAAAAACACGAATGGGAACAGCTAAGTGTTAAAGTTAAAAACTTAGAAAAAGCACCCCTTTTTATTGATGATTCACCATCACTTTCTATTTTTGATTTAAGAGCAAAAGCAAGACGTTTGGCCTCGCAACACGGAATAAAAATTATCATTGTCGATTATTTGCAATTAATGACCGCAGGAGGAAATGGAAAAGGGGGAGGAAATCGAGAACAAGAAATTTCGACTATTTCGAGAAACTTAAAAGCATTAGCCAAGGAATTGTCGGTCCCTGTGATTGCTTTATCTCAATTATCTCGTGCCGTTGAAACGCGTGGATCTAGCAAAAGACCTTTGCTTTCTGATCTTCGTGAATCGGGAGCGATTGAGCAAGATGCAGATATAGTATCTTTCATTTATCGTCCAGAATATTACAAAATTGATGAATGGGATGATGATGAACAATCACCATCTGCAGGTCAGGCTGAATTTATGATTGCGAAGCATAGAAATGGTTCTCTTGAAAATGTTCGTTTGAAGTTTATTGGAAGCTTAGGTAAATTTGATAATCTAGACGATTACAGTGGAGGTGTTGATGATTTTCCTTCAAAAATGAATCATGATGATAATCCTTTTCAAACTAAAAATTTGCCCTCTCCACATGAAGCTTTCGGAAGTAATTTGAACGAAGACGAAGAAGATGATATGCCGTTTTAGTTTTCTTAAATTGTCATTTTGTTAGATATAAACCTGTACATTTGAAAAAAACTGCATTATGGTTTCTAAAAAGGTAATCTTTATTCTTATACTCTTGATTTCATTTTCGACTCGGGCCTCTTTTATTTTGTTACCGATGGATGAAACTACGCAACAAAATCATTTAAAAGCCTACGGAATTACCTATTGGTCTATCGAAAAAAAATACAAAGCCAGTTGGTTGCTCAATTACCGTGGGGGGTCTTTTTTATTGCCTGATGCACCCGAAATTCGAAAAGAATGTCAAATTCGAGGGGTAACTTTCGAAATTCTTTCGGATTCTGAAGAAGCATCTATTCTTGCTGAAATAGCTAGTCCTTCCCAAAATATGGAAGTTGTTGCCCTGGAAAAAGCACCCAAAATTGCCGTTTATACGCCTAAAGGAAAACAACCTTGGGATGATGCAGTAACACTAGTGTTGACATATGCCGAAATTCCATTTACTCCAATATATGACGAAGAAGTGTTGAGTGATCAACTATTACTTTATGAATGGTTGCACTTGCATCATGAGGATTTTACAGGTCAATATGGTAAATTTTTTGGTTCTAATAGAAATTCACCTTGGTATATCGAACAAAAGAAAAGTGCCGAAATTTTGGCTTCAAAATTAGGATATAATAAAGTGTCCGAAGAAAAATTGGCTGTAGCCAAAAAAATTAGAGATTTTGTTATTGGTGGCGGATTTATGTTTGCCATGTGTTCGGCGACCGATAGTTTTGATATTGCTTTATCAGCTGATGGAGTCGATATTTGTGAACCTATGTTTGATGGAGACGCTAGCGATGCTAATTATCAAACTAAAGTGAATTATGCAAATACATTTGCTTTCAAGGATTTTATTTTAGATCGTAAACCAGAACATTACGAGTTTTCGGATATTGATATGACCGAAAAAAGAGTGGTTAAAATGGAGAAAGATTACTTCACTTTAATGGATTTTTCGGCAAAATGGGATCCTATTCCAAGTATGTTATGTCAAAATCATACTCAGTTAGTAAAAGGATTTATGGGACAAACAACTTCATTTGACACCAATCTAATAAAATCGAATGTGTTAGTAATGGGAACTTGCGAAATCAATGGTGAAGCACGATACATTCATGGGGAAAAAGGCAAGGGAATGTTCACTTTTTATGGTGGTCATGATCCCGAAGATTACCAACATAGAGTAGGAGATCCCGCAACAGTACTTGATTTACATCCTAATTCTCCTGGATATCGATTGATATTAAACAACGTTTTGTTTCCGGCCGCAAAAAAGAAAAAACAAAAAACCTAATTAAATTACTCCAAGATCCTTGGCTATTGCTATAAGGTGAACATTATTATTCGCTTTAAAGTATACTTTAAGTTTATTAATACGTTTCTCGATACTGCTGCTACCATTAGGAGTTATTCCTGATTTTTTAAAATTCAATACTATTTCATCTAAAATTAATCCTTTGGCCAATAATTTCAAAATTGAAATATCATAAGGCTCAATTTCTATAAGTGATTTATCTCTTAATGAATGCAATAATTCAGGTGAAACAACTAAGGAATCTTCATTATATACTCTTTCGATAGCTTTTTTTAGTTCAGGAATACTGTTCCTTCCCTTAGCAACGAAAGCATTAATTCCTAAATCAACAAACAAAGATTTTATTCTAAAAGATTTATCTTCAATCGTAAAAACTATCGTTTTGATTTGGGGTATTACTTTTTTTACAGCTGTAATCAATTCTTCACCAGAATTTAATTTATTTTCTCTATGATCTGTTTTAAAAGATAAATCACAAATTAATAAATCATAGGGAGTATTATCTTTGATGGCTCTTCGAATTTTTAGATACGCATCATCACAGTATTTAGCATGGTCAATTTCATGTATATTAAGTTCATTTAATGCTTGAACAACTGCGATGCTTATGCTGTCAAAATCTTCTGCTAATAAAACTTTACGAAACATATTGGGTCTTTATGTTGGGATGGTTAAACTTATTTTGAACCCTTTATTAGGTTTGGTGTCAAAAGTAAAGTTTCCATTTATAGCTAGAATACGGTTTTCCACATTTTGAAGTCCTTTTTTTGAAATTATTGTCTCCATATCTGCTCCAAGCCCGTTATCACTGTAATTAACCTGAATTTTTTTTTCAATATTTTTAAAAGAAATTACACTTAAGCTACATTGACTGTGTTTTTTCATATTGACTAAGAGCTCCTGTAATACCCGATATATGACAATTTTTTTATTATTTTCTATTGTATCCCAATCAATATCGTCCATTCCATTTACTAATACATTGATTGCTTCAGAGTTGAATTTTGACATCATTTCTTTTAAACCTGAAACAAATTGTAATCCGGTATCGATTATACTATTTTCCTTAGATATATTTCGCGTTCTAGAATAGATAGTGTCTAAGTTATTGAGCAGTATTTCTTTGTTTTGGTTTGAAGATAAGTCTTGTGTTTCGGCAAACGCCATAGTATGAAAAACATCGTTGGCTAGTTCGTCATGTAATTTTTTAGCAATTCGGATTTCAGTATCGTAGGAGGTTTTTATTTTTTCTCTTTTGTTT
>CANCPC010000078.1 GCA_947379965.1 Flavobacteriaceae bacterium
TTTGAACGTATGCGCCATTGCGGGTGCAAAAGTAGCTAGTTTATTCTGTTAAACAAGTCCTTTTTGAACCTTTTTTTTAAAGTATTTTTTAAACCATTGGTTTTACGATATTTACAACCCGGTTTTTTTTGAGATTTCTGAATTTGAAGAGGCGTTTTTGACGATTTTATCAGTTTTGTGTCGTCTTGAAGCTTCCAGGCCTTCTTTGGGACGCCGATTAGCGCCGATTCACTTCGTGAAAACGCGGATGAAATACTCTCCAAAGGAGAGAGACGCGATACGAAGGGTTTTAGTAGTTTTTGCGGATGGATTATTTGTGAATGGTTAAGGTTTAATGCTTGAGTCTTTGATCGAAACTACAATAATCACATATTTCTATACTATATATAAGGAGGAATATTTCTATTTTACGAAAATATCAATAGTATACCAACTGCCCTAGCCCCGATAGTAGTGAAAATCCTCTTGTGGAGCGATAGCGAAACAAGAGATTGTAGCGGATAGCGGGAAATAGCTCCTAAAACCTTCGTTCCTGGCAAATTCTCTTAATTATTCAAAGCGAATGGCTTTTACGGGGGAAATTTTAGTGATTATATAGGAAGGGATTAATAACACTAGGAAGCAAACGGATACTGTTAGTAGGTTTAACAGTAAAATGTACCCTAAATTGAAATCGACTGGAGCTTGGTTAACATAGTAATTTTCGGGATTTAGTTTGATTAAACCGAAATAGTGTTGAATTAACAGAAACGAAATACCAATTAGATTTCCCCAAAATAATCCACGCACAATAAGATAAAAGGCATTGTAAAGAAATATTTTTCTTATGGCCCAATTATTTGAACCTAAGGCTTTGAGTATTCCTATCATTTGAGTGCGTTCAAGAATGAGAACTAACAAAGCAACAATCATATTTATTGTGGCTACAATAATCATTACTGCTAAGATAATGATGATGTTGAAATCGAAAAGTTTTAGCCATTCGAAAATATAACTGTACTTTTCGATTATGGTTTTTGTGTCAAGCGTTGAAGTCGTTTGGTGATAAACTTGATTGCCAATATTTTTTATATTGGTAAAATCATTAACAAAAACCTCAAATGCTCCTACTTGATCAGGCGTCCATTTATTTATTCGTTGAATATGGCGAATATCTCCTATTATATAGGTAGCGTCAAATTGCTGAAAACCGGAGTTGAAAATTCCGACTATTTTAAATCTTCTAATGTTAGGTAATTGATTTTGGTTTTCTTTAATAAAAAAAGTGTTGAAAAAATCACCCACTTTTAGACCGAGCCTATTAGCAAGATACTGAGAAATAAGTACCTCTTGATTTATGTTTTTTGAGAACTCGGGCAATTTACCTGAAACGAGATATTCTTTTATATTATCCCATTTATAATCTGCACCGACTCCTTTCAGAATTATTCCTTCGAAAGCAGTTTCGGTTCTGATAATTCCTGCTTTACTGGCTATGGCTTGGACATGACTTACCGCAGGAACTGAACTGAATTTTGGATAAAAATCTTGTTTTTTAGAAATAGGAACTAATGTAACTTCGGATTGATTATTGTCATAATTAGAAATTACGATATGACCGTTGAAAGCAGATACTTTCTCCCGGATTTTTTGCTGCAATCCAATTCCTGTAGCTACCGAAACAATCATCATAATCATTCCGATGGCAATTGCCGATATTGCAATATTTATAATTGGCGCAGAAATGCTACTTCTATAATCCTTAGCAGTAATAAGTCGTTTGGCTATGAAATATTCTAAATTCAATTTTTTTCTACAAAGATATAAAGATTTTCAGCCACGATTTACACGAATTATACATTCCTTGAAACTACAAAGGCATTTTCTTCTTCATTTCTTCTACGATATTAAAAGCTGCCGGACAAATTGCTACATTTTTCAGTGTTAGATCAGAGATTTGTTGAAATTTCTTTCTATCGGTATGCGGAAATTCGCGACACGCTTTTGGACGAACATCATATATAAAACAGGTATTATCACTGTCTAGAAAAGCACAAGGAACACTTTGCAAAACATAATCTTTGTCTTCATCAATTCGCAAATATTGCTCTATAAACTGCTGTGGTTTTTGTCTCAAGTGTTTAGAGATACGTTCAATATCAGCAGCAGTAAATAATGGCCCTGTAGTTTTGCAACAATTGGCACATTTTAAACAATCCGTTTTCTTGAATTCGGATTCATGTAATTCCTGCATTACGTAATCCAAATTTTTAGGTTGCTTTTTTTTCAGCTTATCAAAATACTTTTTGTTTTCGATATGCTTATCTTTGGCTTCTTTAGGAAGATTATATAGAATACTGTTCATTCGTGAATGTATTAATTCGTTTAATCGACAAAACGTTCTGCGAAAATACTTAAAACAAACCACAATTAACCAAATAACGCATCATCTGTAATGAAAGACCTTTTTGGGAAAGCTATACTCGATTTTCAAACTAACAATTTGCCCGAGGATTTAATCACTGAAACTTCTATTTCTGAAATTGACGAAATGAGTGTCGCATACCTTTTTCGCTCTTTTGACGAAATGCCAAAATTAGAGCAAAAAGCCTTGCAACTATCAAAGGGCAAAGTGCTTGACGTAGGTTGTGGAGCAGGAAGTCATAGTTTGACTTTACAAAATGACAGAAACTTGGAAGTAACATCAATAGATATTTCTGCTAATGCAATCGAAGCATGTAAACTTCGCGGGGTAAAAAATACCAGAAATCAAAATTTAATAGATTTAGATTCAACAGAAAAATTCGATACTATATTATTATTAATGAATGGTACAGGAATTTTTGGAACATTGAAGGAAACTCCTAGATATCTTAAAAAATTAAAAAGTTTATTAAACCCAAATGGTCAAATTCTTATTGATTCCTCCGATATTATTTATATGTTTGATGATGATGAAGATGGTGGAAAGTGGATTCCTGGAGATGGATATTATGGCGAATTGACTTTTACCGTTTCCTATAAAAAGGAGACCGAAGCTACTTTTCCGTGGTTGTATCTAGATTATAATACGTTGCAAAATGTAGCTTTCGCAATTGGATTAGAATGCGAATTGATTCTAGAAGGAGAACATTATGATTACTTGGCTAAACTTTCAATATAAAAATTAAAATTATGGAAAATTCAGAATTAGAAAAATTAAAGTACCCCATTGGCAAATTTATTGCTCCTGATGATTATACGAATGAATATCTTTCAGAGAAAATTGCTGAAATAGAGTCTTTCCCAGAAAGACTAAAAAATGAAGTATTAAATTTAAACAATGAACAACTCGACACCCCTTATCGAAAAGAGGGATGGACAATACGTCAAGTAATTCACCATTGTGCTGATAGTCATATGAATTGTTTTATTCGAATAAAATGGGCGTTGACAGAGGAAAATCCAATTATAAAATATTACCATGAAGACCTTTGGGCTGAATTACTAGATAATTTAACGATGCCAATACATCCTTCAATACTATTTCTGGAAGGCTTGCATTTTCGATTGGCTTTTTTAATGAAAAGTTTATCAAGCGAAGATTTGAAAAAGTCCTTTATTCATCCTGAACATTCAAAAGAATTCAAAATCGAAGAAATTATAGGAACCTATGCTTGGCACGGAAACCATCATCTTGCCCATATTACTGAGTTGAAGAAAAGAAAAGGCTGGTAATTTGACGGTTAATTAATTATTCTTCTACAAAAATCAAATTAGTTGAGGCAATTATTTCTTGCAAGGTATTATACAAAATATCTAAATCGGCTTGTGAATTATAGGCATTTATAGAAAATCTCAAGAAATAACCTCCATTTAAAGGCATTACAGGAATCTCGATTTTATATTTTTCAAATAATAACTCTTTCAATGCCACAGGATTTGATGTATTAATGGGGATACTTGCCATTTGCCCTAAAAACTCATTGGTTATTGGACAAATTGGTTGTGTTTGAAGTAAATCGCAAAAGCGTTGATAATTATCAAAAACAATTTGGCGACATACCTTTGCCTTTTCTTTCCAATTATTTTCTTCCAAAAAATCAATGACTTTCGGCGTACATAAAAACACCGAAGTATCTCTTGTTCCTTGAAATTCCTGATAATCTAGAAATTGACTTTCGCCAGGAGAAACACTTTCGTAGCCCCAACCCACAACTAGAGGATCAAGCATATCCTGAACGTTCTTTTTTGCATAAAGAAAAGAACTTCCTTTGGGAGCTAACATCCATTTGTGAAGGGTACCGGTATAAAAGTCAGGATTTAACTCCGTAATATCTAAATCTATTTGACCTGGAACATGTGCACCATCAATAATGGTTATCAATCCTAATTCTCGAGCTTTGTCGCAAATTTCCTTTACGGGAAAAATCAAAGCGGTACAACTTGAAATGTGATTTAGAAAAATAATTTTGGTTTTTGATGTGTAGCCCCTCCAAAATTCTTCCAAAATTTGTTGTTTCGAAACAATAGGAAGTGAAATATTTTGACGGATATACTTGGCTCCAGACTTTTTACAATAGAAATTCCAAGTTCTATCCATCGCGCCATATTCATGATTTGTAGATAGGATTTCATCTCCATCTTTTAAATCTAAACTGCGCATAATTGTATTTATGGCAAATGTTGGATTTGGAGTAAAAAACAAATCTACTGATTCACAACCCACGTATGTAGACAATCGTTCTCTTGCAATTTTTAAGTATTCTCTTGATTTATTTAAGAAGAAATAAACAGGTTCGTTTTCAAATTCTAACTGAAAACGCTGATATTCTTCGAAAATAGGTTTTGGACAAGCACCAAAGGAACCATGATTCAAGAAAGTAATGGCTGGATCGATAAGGAATTGTGATTTCATTAAATATAAATGATTATGGAATATTCAAATATTTATGTGTTTGTAAAGACACGCGCCATTTTGGATTATTCATAACATACTCAACTATAAGTGGAGTCATTTCTTCTTTTTTACTCCATTCGGGTTGAAGGAATAAAATGGCATTCTTATTTACTTTTTCGGCTTGTTCTTCGGCGAAAACAAAATCATGTTTGTTGAAAATAATTACTTTTAACTCATGAGCTTTATCATAAACAGTGTGTGTTGGCAATTTATTTTTCTTTGGAGAAAGACAGATCCAATCCCATTTTCCGCTCAATTCATAAGCTCCAGAAGTTTCGATATGCACTTTAAGGTTATTTTCTTTTAACTTATGCGTTAACAAAGTCATATCCCAAGTCAAAGGTTCTCCTCCGGTTACCACAACAGTGTCGGCATATTTAGTAGCATTTGCTACAATATGATCGATACTTGTGGGAGGATGTAATTCAGCGTTCCAGCTTTCCTTTACATCACACCAATGGCAACCCACATCGCAACCACCAATTCGAATAAAATAAGCGGCAGTTCCGGTATGGAATCCCTCACCTTGAATCGTATAAAACTCTTCCATTAGCGGAAGCATGGCTCCTTTATTTACTTCTAATTGTATTTCTTTTGATAACATTGAATTAATTTGATTTGCAAAGATAGTGAATTTGGTTTTGTGGATTTTTAGATTAAGAAAGAAGATTACTTGGTTATTCGCTAGAACATATAAACATAAAAAAACCGATAGTTCTTGGGAAACTATCGGTTTTTTATTTAATTTAATTTATACTATTTCAATAATTTTAATGATTCAGTAGCATAATTATTGGTTGGATCAAGCGCTAAAGTTTTTGCAAAATATTCTTTTGCTTTCACTTTATCAGTGTTTGCATAACTTGCTCCGGTTGTATTGTATGCTTCTATTAACTTAGGTTTTAATCTATCCACCTCTTTATTAAAAATTAAATTATTAAAATCTTTAATACTACCTCTGTATAACTCTTCTATGTTTTTATTATTTGCTAAATTAGCATTAGCTGAATCCAATTTACTTTTCAGATTTTCAGTAGCTTTAGTAACGTAAGCATCGTAATATTTAATGGTCATTTCATCATTTCCAATTAAACTATTTGTTCTAGCTCTATAAAGATAAGCATCTTGGTAACTTGGAGAAGCAACAATTACATTTCCAAAAGCAACATCCGATTTTTGTAAAGCAATAGGATCTGGCTTAACATCTTTTTTATTGTTAGAATAGAAAATTGACAAACCATAATAAATATTATCGTCTACATAATTTTTGGCTTCTGCATTAGTTGTACCTAATTCGAATAATAATGCTGCTTCTTTATATAGTTTTTGACTGAACCATTTTTTTCCAATTTCATTTAATTCTTCTACAACAAGAGGTTCCATTTCAATGGCTTTTTTAATATCGGCAATACCCAAACTAAAAGCAATGGGGTCAATTGATAAACCATCGGCACTTGTTCCCTTTTTGATTCTAGCTAATCCTAAATTCAAATAATCTTTAGCAATAATTTTATTTGCTGGATTAGAAGTAAAACTTTCCAATGATTTAATAGCAACATCAATGTTTCCGTTTTCATAAGCTGAATATCCTAGATAACGAAATATTCTAGGATTAACTTTATCCATTTCGCTCATTGTTTTAGCCTCAACTTCAAGTGCTTTATAATCTTTAACAAGAATTAAGAAATCGGCATGACGCATTCTAGAGTTCAAAGAATAATCCGTTAGGCTAAGGTATTTTTCATAGTATCCGATTGCTGTTTTCATATATTCAGCAGATTTCGAAGGTTTATTTCTTCCCCATTTATAATAGGTTTCTGCTAATTCTCTATAAACGGGTCCGTAATTAGCATTTAATGCAATAACCTCATTGTAAGCTTTAAGAGCTTCATCATATGATTTTGCACCTTTTAGTAAAACACCCAATTGCATTTTTGCTCTTATTAATGTGTTATCGGACTGAAAAGCATCACGATACGCTATATAAGCATCATTTTGATTATTATTACCATATTGAGCATCACCAAGTGCTAATGAAACTTGAGCATCGGTTGGATTTACTAACTTAGCTTTACTTAATTCATTTAGTGCATTTTTATAATCCGGTTTAGAAATATTCATATAGGCTCTACCAATATAAATATATTCTTCAAAATCTCTCTTTCTTAGATCTTTTGTAGCCAAGGCAAAAAGATTTTGTGCAGCACCTGCATTACCGTTCTCTAACTCAATTTGTCCTAAACCTATATTATTTAATCGAGCACCTTCTGTTGCTAATAATCCTTTTTGAAAAAAGATTTTAGCAGAATCGGTACTAGTTTGCGTAAGATAAATATTTCCTAAAAGGAAATCGGCCTTACCATTTGTTGGTTTAGTTTGGATAATTGATTTTAATATTGATTTCGCTTTTTCAAATTGCTCTGCATCAATTGCTTTCTTTGCCAAATCAATATCTTGGGCATGACTCAACGTCATTGAAGTTAAAAAAGCTATGCTAAAAATTTTAAATTTATTCATTGATATTGTATTAATTTATTTTGTGTCGTTGTTAATCTCTTTTCTTATAATTAATTTTCTTCCAGGAATTCTAACTGGTAATAATCCTGATTTTAAAATTATTCTTTGTCCAATGTCACCTGCAACAAAGGAGGCAAAACCCATTCCAAGACCAGAATAACCTTGGGCATCAATTACATACAAATCACGTGCCAAAGGATATTTATTTTCCCCAATATTATTTTGAGTAGGAGCATAATAGTTAGTACTGGTAAGCCCTTTAACACTCAACATATTGACTTTATTTACAAATTCATTCATAGCTGGTTTAGGTTCCATTAACCAATTCACACCTATAACACCAATCATTCCATCATTCTGAGAAACAAATTTGATAACTTCTTCATTTGTTTTAAACGAATAAACTCCTTTTTCTGGAATTTTATTAATTCCTGCAATTGCATTCATATAACGAACGGTACTTGAATTTGGATTATCAAAAACTAAACCTTTGATTTTAGAATTTGGTATTCCACGCATTATATCAACAATCGTCTTTACATCTATCAACGTATCATTACTATTTTTATTTCTAATAAAAGCAATAGCATCGGTAGCAAATTTAGTTATTTTAGGAGTGATTTTTTTTTGTTCGAAGATTTTATTTTCGTCATTTGTTAGGTTTCTTGTTAGAATTGCAACAATTGATTTCTCATTAATTAAAGAATTTACAATCTCAGATTCAGACTTCGAAACCAATTTTATTTTAGCAGGATAATCACTTTCAAAAACAGCAACTTGATCTTCAATAATGGGCGTCAAAGTTTCGTCAACAAAAAAAGTGGCAGAACCTTTCAAAATTGATTCATTATTTGAATTTTTCTTTTCTTTTTGGTTACACATAACAAATAGGAAACCTAAAAAAATGAGCAACAAAAAATTACTAATTTTACGCATAACTAATTATTGTTAGCATTAAAAAATCTTGAGAATCTAAAAAAAGAATAAACGATTAGAACCCCACCAAGAGCTATTCTATAATTAGTTGTCATAACAATTGGAAAATTTTTCCAAAATATAATTATAGTTCCTAGAACTAGATAGCCTAGAAAAAACAAAATCCCTATAATAAGAAGAAATCGCTGTTGAGGCGATTTCTTCTTAAAATTATTTATAGTGTTTTTAAGCATTATTCTGGAGATTGAAGACTAATTGGCAAACTAAAAGTACATCTAACTTTTTTACCATTTTGTTCTCCAGGATTCCATCTTGGAGTTGCTTTCAAAACTCTTATTGCTTCTTTACCAGTTCCATAACCAATATCTCTTAGGACTTTAATATCTGTTAAAGAACCATCTTTCTCAACAACAAAAGTTACGTAAACTTTCCCTTTAAGACCTTCTTCTTCAGGCATTCTATAGTTTTTTTGGATATAGCTATAAAATTTTTCCATTCCTCCTGGAAAATCGGGTTTTACTTCAATACCAGCAACATTATACACTGAGTTATCTTCTTCTACTACCGCAGCTGTTCCTGTACCTACTGGCTCAACAGTTAAAACTGCATCAGGATCTCCTTTGATTGTTTCAGCACCAATTTTTTTATCTTTGATTTCTTTGATAACAACCACTTCTTCTACGACTTCTTCTGCTTTTGCAACTACCGGTTTTACAAATTTAACTTGATCTACTTTAGGTGGCGGAGGAGGAGGAGGCGGAAGATTTTCTTTCGGTTTTTCCTTTGGCGGCATTTTTACCGTAGTCAATTTTACGTTTAAGGTATCATCATTTGCAGAGGCATCTGGAAGCAAACTTATAATTTTAGGCATACTTACAGCAAGTGCAAAAACAAATGTACCAATAAGGAACGCTTTAAAAGAATTCTTGGTAACTGATTTTCTTAAATCATAAGCACCATACGTTTTGTTACGTCCTTCAAAAACGATTTCAAGCCATTGGTTTTTTAATAAATCTAATTTCATATTTCTTAATTATTAGGTTATTGGGGCATAAGAGTAACTCTTATTTTCCTTCTAACAATTTCTTTTCTTCTGGTGAAAAATCATTTACAATAGCATAAGTAGGAACATCTACAATAGCCATTTCATCTAATATATCTACCAAGTTGCGATAGGTTGATTTCTTGCCAGGTTTGATGATAACTATCATTCCATTTTTTGGTTTCCCTTTTGCTGTAGAGTAAGCTAAAACTGCCGCTTTTCTTTTCAACAATTCTGCACGAATACCTTCTTTCCCAAAAGCAAAATCTTTTGGTGCACCACCAGCTACAGGAGTAGCTAATAGTCCAACATATCGAACCAATTTATTGTTTTCACCCAATATTATTGTCATCGTACGATTTTCATCCACTTTGATTTTTTCTTCTTTCTTATTAGGTTCATCTTTATCTGGCAACTCCAAATTCATAGATTGTGGTTTAGACAAGGTTGTAGTAAGCATAAAGAAAGTAATCAATAAGAAGGCCAAATCCACCATGGCAGTTAAATCTACCTTTGAGTTTTGTTTTTTACTTCTTACCTTTTTATCTTTTCCGCCACCACCGTCGCCTGTATTTAATTCAGCCATATTAGTGTCTTTTTATAATTAAAAATTCTTTCCTCTTAAACCAGTAACTAAACTAAAGCTATTGATTTTTTGATCTTGCAAAATATCCATTACTTTTCGAATTGATGGATATTCCTCTTTAGCATCGCCTTTAATAGCGATTTGCAATTCTTTTTGATTTATCTCAATATTTGCAAGACGAGAATTTTGAACCCATTGAGCTAATTGATTATCAAGTGAGTCTTTTGGCACACCAGGCTGACCCGCTTTACTTCTTTCAGCAGCTTTCATATCTATAATTTGCTTTAAGTTTTGAATTGGAACACCAAAACCTTCCATCAATGCAAATTTATCTTTATCTTCTTGAGAAAAAGTAACATTGTATTTTTGTCCCATCAATTCAAGAGCTCTCTTACGAATTTCTCTTCCTTTTAAATCAAAAAACACTTTTCCTTTACCAATAGTAATTGTGGCCAAATCCGTTTCAGGTAATTTGGTTTGTACAGTCGATTGAGGCGTATCCACAGGCAATGCTTCCGGTATTTTGGCTGTAGCAGTCAAAATAAAAAAAGTAAGCAAAAGAAAAGCCACATCACACATAGCCGTCATATCAATAGACGCTGCTTTTTTGGACATTTTTACAGCCATTAATTATATTTTTAAATCTATTCGAATTCTGCATTACAGATTATATAACGCCAAATCCTTATAAATTATTAGTAATTATTTTTGTGTACCTCTAAAGTGTCTGTAAGAATTAACGATTGCAGAACCAGCTTCATCAATAGAATATGTTAAAGTATCGATTTTAGAAGTAAATAAGTTATACATGATAATTGATAAAGCAGAAGTTGAGATACCTGTTGCTGTATTAATAAGTGCTTCAGAAATACCATTTGCAAGCATTGCTTGATCCGGAGTTCCTGAACTAGCCAAAGCACCAAACGCTTTAATCATACCTGTTACCGTTCCTAATAATCCTGCAAGAGTTCCTAATGAAACAAGTGTAGAAAGGATAGTCATGTGTTTTTCTAACATTGGCATTTCAAGTGAAGTAGCTTCTTCAATTTCTTTGTGAATTGTTTCAGCAGCAGCTTCGCTATCTAATCCTTCTTTTTTAACATCTTGGTATTTTTTCAAGGCAGATCTAATTGCATTTGCTACTGAACCTTGTTGTTTATCGCATGCTACGATGGCAGCATCAATATCTCCTTGAGCAATACTAGCTTTGATACCTTTCATAAAAACATCAAGATTTCCTTTACCAGCAGCTTTTGAAATTACTGTAAAACGCTCAAATGAAAATACGATAACCATTAATAAACATCCTAATAAGATAGGTACAATTGGACCTCCTTTATATACCATTGCTAAATAATTTCCTGGTAGTGGATGACCAGTATTAACTCCTCCTTCAAAATTTGCTCCATCACCCATAATGAATGACCAAATTAACCATCCTGAAAAAATACATAATGAAATAATGATTCCTGTAATCATTCCTCCTAAACCTGATCCACTTTCTTTTTTAACGTTTGCCATTTTTTTTAATTTTAATAGTTTTAAATAATTTATTTTTGTTATAATAAACTTGTTGAGTGGCAAATTTATATTTTTAGTTGTAATAAAAAAACTTTTTTTTATTTTATTAAGGTTAAATTTGCCATTGTTTCAAAAAGAAGCATAAATCGAGTTGAATTAAAATCAATAACGTCTTAAAAAATGATTTTATTTTACAATAAACCCAATGTTTTATGCCTTTTTAGAATAATGCTTCAACAAATTATTGAAATTAATTGTAATAAAAAAACT